>CAYFRT010000005.1:0-19312 GCA_964345585.1 uncultured Actinomyces sp.
TCGGGCATCTGAATACGCTTAAGCAGTCTTGGCACTTCGGCAGGATCATGAGAGCCGTCAGCGTCCATTTGAATCAGATAGTCGAAGCCTTTATCTCCCGCCCACCGAAATGCCTCCCGATATGCGTTGCCAAGCCCATCCTTTTGTGGCCGGATGAGGACATGAAGCCACTCGGTTTCACCGCTCCGCCGCGTCGCCCACTCCCCTGTCCCATCGGGGGACGAATCGTCAACCACAAGCACCTGCACTTCAACGCCAGGAATCACCGTAGGCAGGGATGCCAGCATTGCTTGGATGGAGGAGATCAGCGGTGGGAGAGCCTCAACCTCGTTATAGGTGGGGACAACAATTAGTGCCCGCTTCACCGGCGCTGCTTCTTCTGGGGCGCGCGTTTCTTGGTGCTGGAGGTGTTAGCGGACCTGCCAGACCTCGGACTTATCGCAGTTGCCCCCTTGGCGCCACGCCACAGGGTTCGCCCGTAAACGTAGGCTCCAACAGAGAAGGCTCCCAGACCCAATCCCAGGATCGTGACGAGGTTGGCTGGGACCGTCCCCATCACGGCCGCAGGTGTCAGAGTCGTTCTAAGAGGAACCGAGGCGACCAAATAATCAGCGGTCTGCACCTCTGTCACAGCGAATAGTGCCCCGTCCGGGCGGATCACGCCTGACACACCGTTGGTGGAAATCTGAAGCGCGGACCGCGAGAACTCTGCCGCACGAAACTGCGCCATTTGAAGTTGCTGGACAGACTCGTCAGAGTCCTGGAAGTGTGCGTTGTTAGTTGGGATGACGATGAGTTGGCCCCCCAGCTTCACCCCCTCGGAAATGATCGGTTCATAAGCGACCTCAAAGCAGATGCCAACAGCGATTGGCAGTGTTTCCCCATCACTGAGTTGCACCTGAATCAATCCCGGGTTGTCGACAGCCGCCATATCGACAGAGATTTGGGCGGCCGCCGTCGCGAGCTTCAAAGTCACTTCTCTAAGCGGAATGTATTCCCCCCAAGGCACGGGGTGCTGCTTGCCGTACAGTTCCTCCGTCAAACCCTTGCCAGGTTCCCACACACCCAACCAGTTGTATCTGAGGTCTCCCGAGTATTCCATGAAGCCAACCACCGCTGGCACGCCCGTGGCGTCGACTGCTTCGGTAACCAGTGCCGCCGTTTCTGGGTCTTCACGAGGATCGATGTCGATGGCGTTCTCCCCCCAGAATACGATGTCTGGTTTCTCCCCAGCCTCCACCATTTCCAGGGTTTGCCGGGCGTGGTTACCCGTGACTTTACGGGGGGTTGCAAACGTTTCCTCCATCGGCATTTCAATGTTGCCTTGAATCACCCCCACGGAAATGGAGCCTGCCTGCTGGCTGGTCGGAAGTTTCACCGCTATGGGGACAAAAAACAGGAGGGCCGCCACCCCGAGTGCGAGAAACCGTCCAAGGACAGGCCCGGGCACGGGTCCCGGAGCGATTGCGAAGGTGCGGCGTAGTAGCACCGCAATCACGAACACAATGAATGCGACAAGCACTTCCCCACCGAGGGGAGCGTAAGCAATCAAAGGTCCATCCACCTGGGGATAGGAGACTTTCCCCCAGGGGAAACCGCCGAATGGAACGCGCGAACGGAGCACCTCGAACGTCACCCACAAGAGAGCGCCCCCCAGGGCCTCGCCAGGGATGGTCCTAGCCCAGGACCACACACCCATCGCCGCGAAAGTCAACCCCCACAGAGCAAGAAAGAAGGCTTGTGCCCCCGCTAAGGCAAACCACGCCAGCCACGTTTTGTCGGTCGCGATCTGCATCCAAGAAATCAGCGGCATCATGAAGGTCATTGTCCAAAACGCGCTGTAAGCGGCTGCGCGCATGGGGGCGACGCGGTCGATGATTCCAACCAGCAACGCCAACGAGGGGATCGTCAGGAACCACCAGGACAGCGACGGAAACGCCGCCCACATTGCCACGCCGGACACTGCGAGTAGCGCTAAATCAAGGAATGTGTTCCCGGAGGCAGTTTTGGGTGAATTCATAGGTTTTCAGTCCACGCCACAACGTTCCTTAACAGAAGTTTGCGTGCCGCATTTGCGCTATCCCGCAAAGGAGAGCCCTCGACCCGCCTGATCTGTTCCAACATGTCAATGACCTGACGCACCCAGCGAACGAAGTCCCCACCTGACATTTCCGTCTTCTCTAGGACCTTTGCCAAAGAGGCACCCTTAGCCCACCGGTAAGTGATCTCAGCGATGTCTGCGCTGGGTGCAGGAGTTCGTTCTATCCCTGCTTTCGCTTCGGCACGTTGCACCTTGGAGAAGGCCCGCTCAGTGTCATCCCACGCTTGGCGCAGTCTGGCCGTGGGGAGCGACGGCACCGCCCCATCGGAGACGGCATCGGCCCGCGGCTCGTAGACAACCGTGGAGACGATGGCGGCAAACTCCGCGGGATCCAACTCTTTCCAAATCCCTTCAGCGATTGATTCCGCGATCACCAGATCCCGTTCACCGTAGACTCGTCGAAGCATTTCCCCGCGCTTTGTCACGCGATTCTCCTGCAAAAACCCGAGGCTTCGGAGCACAGCACAAACCTGGTCAAACTCAGCGACAATGCGCGCGGTTCTACCCGCGATGCGCTCAGCCACCTGGTCGCGTTCCCGCACCAATCGAACATATCTGTGACCAACGGTGGCGTGTGCTTCCCTATCCGGACAGGAATGGACAGGATGATTTCGGAGCTCATCTTCGAGGGCTGCCGCCCTTCGAAGCAGTGCCTGCGCCTTCGGATCTTTACTGGGCCGCTTGTGACGAACTGACCTGTCGGCTGAAAGGTCACGAAGTTCGCGGGCAAGTTCCTGCCGATCCCGGGGCCTGCGCACCCCCCTCTTTGGAACGAAGAGTCGGCCGACACGTTCGATCCCCTCGGTTGCTTCTCGCGGACCAAGTTTGCCCAGTTTCGCGTCTTCGTCCAGCACCCGTGCGAGGGGAACATCGAAGCCGCCCGAGGCCGCCTGCACAATCACCCCGATTTTGCGACGCCGTCCCCGCTGATAGGAGACAACGTCACCAACGCGGAGTTTCCCAACCGAATCCCAGTCGCTTTTCTTTCGTGCCTGCCGGTTTGCGGCTGATGCTTCTTTCTGCAACCTTGAAACGTCTTCGCGTAGCTGGAAATATTCGGCAGCGTCCCCCTGATCACAGTGAAGATCTGCTTGCGCTTCCTCAACCTGGGCGTTGAGCCGCCTCAACTTTTGAGCCAGTTCCACCACTGACCCGTCGGCTTGGTATTGGGCGAACGAGGACTCCAGAACTCTCCTGGTGGTCTCCACATCCGAGCGGGCAAGCAGGTTCACCGCCATGTTGTATGTCGGGTGGAAAGCACTCTTCAACGGGTAGCTGCGACGCGACGCCAACGCCGCAACCTCTTCAGGGCTGATCTGTCGGCCTTCCAGCACGACTGCGTGTCCTTCAACGTCGATGCCGCGTCGGCCAGCACGCCCTGTCAGTTGTGTGTATTCGCGTGGCCCTAAACGTACATGTTCTGAGCCGTCCCATTTTTCAAGTGACTCCAAAACGACGGTTCGGGCGGGCATATTAATGCCCAGCGCCAGTGTTTCCGTCGCAAACACGACCTTCAGCAGTCCGGCCGAGAACAGTTTTTCAACCGTCTCCTTCAACACCGGGAGCAGCCCGGCATGATGGGCTGCGACCCCGGATTCCAGGTCACGCGCCCACGCGGTCAGACCGAGCGCTCCGTGATCTTCGGCTGGGATGAGGTCGAGTGCAACATCGGTGTATTCACGGATTCGTTCGCGTTCTTCCGCAGTGGTAAGCCCAAGTCCGGCGGAAGCTATTTCGGCTGCAGCATCATCACAACCCGCCCGAGAGAAAATAAAGAAGATGGCGGGAAGCAGGTGGTAGTAGCGCAGCTCTTCCACAACGCGCCGACGGGATGCCCGCGGTGGTCCCCCACGCCCTCGTCGTCCCCCCTGGCGCCGATCTGCAGAATAGGAAAGGGCTTCCAGAAGGTCGGGGTTCAGTTGCTCCGTCTCCGGGAACTTAGAGCGGGCGGCCCGCTTGGGATGAGCGTAGAGCTCATACAGGTCCGACCCAACAATCATGTTCTGGTACAACGGAACGGGCCGTTTGGTAGAGGTCACGACTTTGCACGACCCTCGAACAGAAGCCACCCAGTCACCGAACTGTTTCGAATTAGAAATCGTCGCTGAAAGCGCCACCACCTGCACTGATTGGGGCAGCTGGATCAGCACTTCTTCCCACACGGGGCCACGGAACTTGTCGGACAAGTAGTGCACCTCATCCAAAACCACTACGCCCAGTCTTGACAGGTCCGCACCGACGTAGATCATGTTCCGGAGCACTTCCGTTGTCATCACAACGATTGGGGCGTCCGCGTTTATTGAAGTGTCGCCGGTGAGTAAACCGACTTGGTCTTCACCGAATTTCTCCTGAAAATCTCTGAGTTTCTGGTTGGACAGGGCTTTGATGGGGGTTGTGTAAAAGGCTCGTTCACCCCGCCGCAGGGCGAGGTCCGCCGCCCCTTCACCAACCACTGTCTTACCGGATCCGGTGGGGGCGCAAACCAGTACCGACTCCCCCAGGGCAACCGCTTCCAAAGCCTCAACCTGGAAAGGGTCAGGAGAAAACGGCAGTGATGTCCAGTAGGAGGTGAGGCCAGATTCTTCGATCTTCATGTGGCGCTGAAACTGGGCCATCCGTTCAGCGGCACTGAGGTTTTCCTCGCTCATCTGCCCTCCCCTATTCTTCTGGCTCATCGGTAAGGACATTCCACCCGGCACGAACCTGATTCCACGCGGACAACGCAGAACGAGCGAATTTCCCTGATTCGACCTTCGTCGATTCCGGATCCGTGCACAGAACGTCTTCTGCCAGCAAAAGGACTTCCGTGCGGATCCAGTTCGGGTCCCACACAGTGAAGTCTGCCTGGATTGAGTCCTCGCTGATCCGGATTCTCGATGCAGCGATCTCGTGAGTCACCCATGCTGCATCCGGTGAAAGATAGACAGTCACCACGTCGTCTCCCTGCGCAGTGGTTTCCACAGGAGAAGTTCGAGGTTTGCTGGAAGTGCGCGTCTCCGTCACCTCAACGCTGACCATGCGGTCCAACCGGAACAGACGCGAGTCTCCAGCCTTGTCACAGATTGCTGATAGCACCCACCCGTCACGTTCGAACGTGAGCGAAAGTGGGAAGACCGTCCGCACGCTTCTTTGACCATCCCCACGCACGTAGTCGATTTGGAGGGCCTTCGACTCATCGATGGCGGCCCGAATCAGATCCAGTTTCCCCGCAGCAGAAAGAACGGTGGTGACGCTAAACCACGGCTCATTTGGGCAGCTTTGGTGCGAGGTAACTCCGGCGAGGGCAAACAATTTCTCTGTTGCGGTCGGAATCGCGGAGCTCTCTTCAGGAGTCAGAGTCTGGGCGATGGCGTGCAGTCCGTAAATCATCAATGCCAGTTCCTGGTCGGTGATGATTGTTGTCTGGTCCAGGCCAAGCGGGGTGCGAAGAGCCAGAATCCCCTCGTCAAAATACGCGTTCGCGTCCAGTTCCAGGGTGTTACCGGGCAGCAAATCGCCAAAACCTGCGTCAAGTAGTAGCCCCACATCCTTACGGATTTGGCGAGGGCTACGGCCAAAGTGGCGGGCCGCCTCAACAACGGTGACGCCCGAGTTGGCTGCCACGTACTCCGTCAACGCGATCAGCCTTGAAAGTGTGAGAGCTGCAGCTTCAGCCATGGTCGCCACTCCCCCAATCTGCGGCCACCGTTAGTCGAGAGTAAATCGACGTCGAAAGTGCTCTGGGCTCCAATACGACAACCTGGTCGGCTTCCCTCATGATCGCGGCCTCCCACGCCGCGACGTCGTCTTCGACCCCTCGAAGCACTTCCCAGCCGTCGGGCACATCTTTCCCTTCAGCGTCGGGTCCGATGTCCGAGGACACTCCGTTTTCCGCTTGGTCTTGGTCTTGGTCTTGGTGTTCGCTGCGGTCCTCGCACCTCAACCGCACCAGTGGTGCACCCCCGACTTTGACGGCGAGGACGGGTGCGACAACGAATGATTGCTCAGAGAATTTCTCATTCGCCAGACCCCCCGCGGGTACGACCGCTCCCGGTTCGGCAATCAGTTTGGGATGTGACCTGAACCGGGAAAGCCGAAACAGGCGTGGAGCCCAACGGTTCAGGTCGAACCCCCACAGGTACAACGCTTTGCCGCGGGCCACCATGTTCCACGGCGCCACTTCCCGCACCTCTTTACCCGAACGGGACTGGTAGTCGAAGGAGACCGGCTGTTGATTCGCGATCGCCTGGTGCAGAATCGGCAAATATGGGCCTCCGTCAAGGCCCAGGTGGGTTGCTGTCGCAGAAGGTTCTGGAGGCAAATCGCTCTTGCCTCGCAGTTTGTTCAAAATAACCAGGGCACGGGATGAGGTTGAGTCCTCCCATGCATTAGTGGCTTTTGTTAGGACCGCGAACTCTTCCTTGGACAAGCGCACCGTGGCGCTGTCCGATTGCCGGCGGGGAATCTTGTAACGGGGCCGCTCCTCACGAGCCAGAAATTCTTGGTCAACCTCCACATTCAACCCGGTGGAACGAAGCGAGGAAATGTCCCGCTCCAACTTGCGCATGGCGCTGTCACGATCTGCGGGAAGGTATCCCGGAACTCTTTCCAGCAGCTGCTCAGCTGTGAGCCCCAAGTCCGTGTTCAACAGGTTCAGCGTCAGGATCAAAGTCCGGAGCGAGGAATTGACTTGACTCATGCTATTCGCGAGGCCGCCAATGCCGTAACGATGATGCCCTTCGCCCCCACCTCACGCAGATCATCCATCACCTGGTTGACTGTTGCTTTGCTGCTGACCACCCTGATTGCGAGCCAGCCCGGTTCGGCAAGAGCAGAGACCGTCGGTGATTCCAGTCCGGGCGCGATCGCAGTTGCCGCCGGGAGGCGATCTTCTTGAATGTTGAAGTCGATCAGCACATGGTCACGGGCAACCAAAACCCCTTGAATACGCCGGTCAAGGACAGCCAGTTGTTCCGAGCCCATGTGCTGTTGCGCGGTGATCAGTACGGCTTCCGACCGGAGGATCGGAGCACCAAACACTTCCAGTCCTGCCGCGCGCAGAGTGGTTCCCGTTTCGACAACGTCGGCGATCGCGTCCGCAACCCCCAGTTGGACCGAGGACTCAACGGCCCCGTCCAAATGGATGACCTCGGCTTCAATGCCCCGCTCCGCCAAATATCCACGAACCAGGTGATCGTAGGAGGCGGCCAGGCGTTTACCCTGGAGCTCTTCTACTGACGTTACGGTTCCTGTAGGGGCAGCAAAACGGAACAGAGAGCGACCGAAGCCAAGCCCCCGCAGCTCGATTGCCCCCGAGGGTGAGTCCGCCACCAGGTCACGTCCAGTGATGCCGGCATGTACGCGCCCTTGGCCCACATACACGGCAATGTCGCGGGGACGGAGAAAGAAGATCTCTGCGTTGTTCTCTGGGTCCTCCAACACCAGTTCGCGGCCGCGACGTCTGGTTCGGTAGCCGGCCTGTGCCAGCAGTTCAATGGCGGGTTCTGACAGGGACCCCTTGTTTGGTACTGCGATTCGTAGCATGTCACTCATAGGTATTTGTAGACGTCATCCAGTGTTAGGTTCTTTGCGATCATCAGAACTTGCAGATGGTAGAAGAGCTGTGAAATCTCTTCAGACAACTCCTCCTGAGATTCGTATTCAGCGGCCATCCAAACTTCGGCAGCCTCCTCAACGACCTTTTTCCCGATGAAATGTATCCCCGCGTCCAGTTCCTCAACGGTTCGCGAACCTGCTGGGCGCAGTTCTGCGCGCTCTTGTAACTGGGCAAAAAGTTCCTCAAAACGGCTCATGCTCAAAGCCTAGGAGACAACCACGCAAAAGCTCGTATTAGTCCGGGACAGCCGCCAAAGTCGACGCTGCCCGAACTCCACCTCGGTTAACGGACGCCCCTGCAAGTGGGGAACTCAGGGTGCGGCTTTCAGTTCGTGTAGTCGTTGGTAACGGACTCTTCCACCATCTGCTCAGTGAAATCCATGTCTAAAACGCCCGCCAGGAAAGGTGCCATTGCTTCCCATGTCTCAAGGTCCTGGGTTGCGTCTGCCTTGCCATCTGGTCCCATCCACAACGGGATAGTCGCCTTCAACATTTCTGAGGCTGTTGCCCGCACCTCCGAATCCGACAGCGACTTATCCCAGTGTGAGGAGACTTCCAGGGCGTGTTGCGGATTCTGAATCACTCGTTCCGCCCCAGCCGTGATGGCTCCGACAACGCCGGAAGCCAATTCGGGATGTCGCTCAACCCAGTCAGTGGTGGACACGATGGTCGCCCCTACCAGGGGGACGTCGGCGGGATCCAACTCGATGATGTTGATTGGCACCCCCATTTCCTTTAGCTGAACAGCATCCGAGTTGATGAACCCCACCACGGCGTCAACCGCCCCGGAGGCCAGGCTGGCAGCCTGAGTAAAACCAATCGAAACAACATCAATGTCATCGACAGACATTCCTGCGGCGTCTAGCGCGGCGAGAAGACCAAACCAGTTCGACCCGTATTCGCCGGGAAGCCCAACAGATTTGCCTTTCAACCCCTCAACCGTGGTGATCCCTGAATCTTCAGGGGTGATGATCACTACCGGGTACTCGTGGTAGTAGGCGCCAATAGCAACGATGTCCAGTCCGGAGTCCCGCGCCTGGAGGACCTCGTCCCCCGTCGCAATGGTCACGTCTTCCTCGCCGGATGCCAGAGCGGTGAACAAGCCCTCGTCGGCCCCGTGGTGACGGATGGAAGCACCAATGCCGGCCGCCCGGAAAATCTCATCGGCGCCCGCCACATACACCGGGGCGAACTGCACGCTTGGCACGTATGTCAAACCGATCGTCACACCTTCACCTTCACTGCCAAGATGCACGGTTTCACCCACCACCTCCATTCCAGATTCCGATGCTTCCTCGCCCGCTTCCACCTGTGCCGGAGCGCCGGACGAGCACCCCGCCACCAACGCCACTACGGCTCCGACGGGAGCCAGAGTGGCGAGCAGGTGCCTAGGAAAGATCAGCGACATTTTTGCCCTCACTTAGTTTGTGAGTCCTCAAGATCCTTCGTGAAGAAGGATTTGTGAACCCTGGTTGTTCGACCGACGTCCTGTTTGAGTCGGCGTTCGAAGTAGTAAATAAATCCATAAAGGGTCATAGCAAGAATGCAGAGCAATCCCACCGTGACAAACATGCCGGCAGTGTCAAGATTCTGGCGCTGCTGGGTGAGGGTCTGTGCCAGCCCAGTCCCACCCATCACCATTTCTCCGACTACGGCGCCGGTAACAGAAAGTGCAAAACCGTTCCTGATGCCGCCAAGCATCGAGGGGGCTACCAATGGCATTTCAATCGACCAGATCATCCGCCACCCACCGGCGCCGTCCAAGGACGCTGCCTCGATGATGTCCTGATCCATTTGCCGCAAACCAACCGTGGTTGCCACTAATACCGGGAAAAACACGATAAGCGCGCAAAGGCTGACAATCGGAATGAAACCGTAGCCGATCCACAAAACCAGAAGCGGCGCCAAAGCAATCGCGGGGATCGCCTGAGTTGCCCCAAGGAAAGGTTCGATTGCTGCGCGAATAATATTGGACCGGAAAATCGCCCACGCCAAAGGGATCGCGACGGCTGATCCAATCAGGGACCCAACCAACGCTTCGGAAGCCGTTACCCAGACCCGGTCCCACAACCACTTCTCCCCCAACAGCGTGGCTGCGCGTCGCCCAAAAGCTTGAGGAGTGGGGAAAACCCAAGGTTCAACTTCACGAAGGTTTGTTGCCGCCCACCAAACCAGCAGGAGGAAGAGAGCGAAAAGGATCGGGGCAAGCCAAGCAACAGTGCGCGAACCCTGGTTCCGCCCGTGGTTGCCCATTGCCAAATGCCCCTTCTTTTCGGGGCACGTAAGAGCACACTAAAGGCTCTCACCTTTGCTTCTTCCATCCGGACTTTAACCGTCGGTACTGGGGTTTCACCAGTTCAGCCGCCCTGGTGGGCGGGTCGCGGACTGTAACCGCCGGTTCGGACTTTCACCGACCCCGAAGCCCTACAAGTATGCCACGGATTACCGTGGAACTGGGGTGGAGTCTATCTCAAGCGTTTTCCGCTAGGCGCCGTAGCACTTCGATCTCTTCACGAGGATCCTCGGCCCCAAACACCGCGGAGCCGGCCACGAAGACGTTTGCGCCGGCGGCACCCACCCGTTCGATAGTGTCCCGGGAGACGCCACCGTCGACCTGAATGTCAAGATCCAGTCCGGCCGCGTCAGCCGCCTGACGCACCTTCCGGACCTTGTCAAGCATGGGCTCCAGGAAAGTCTGTCCCCCAAATCCCGGTTCAACGGTCATGATGAGGACCATGTCGAACTCGTCTAGAAACCCCAGATACGGGTCAACCGAAGTAGCCGGCCTAAACGCAATACTGGCTCTTGCCCCCAACTTCCGAAGAGTCCTTGCCAGCGTGATTGGGGCCGTGGATGCTTCAGCGTGAAACGTGACGCTTTGGGAGCCGGCTTCCGCGTAGGAGGGGGCCCAACGATCCGCGTCCTCAATCATCAAATGGGTGTCGACGGGCAGTGTTCCCGCCGCGACGCACGCCTTCGTTACGGGCATTCCCCACGTCAGGTTCGGGACAAAATGGTTGTCCATCACGTCGTTGTGGACCCAGTCGGCGTTACTAATGACTTCTAGTTCATCATCCAACTTTCCGATGTTGGCGGAAAGAATGGACGGGCAAATTTGTACCTTCATTGTTCTACCCTACTTATCAGAGTTGGCGGTCGCACTCCTTTTTCTGAGCAAGGCAATGAACATGGCGTCAGTACCGTGAATGTGAGGCCACAGTTGCACTGTCCTTGCCGCGATGTAGTCCAGGGTCCCAACCTGGTTCGCTTCGGGGCCCGGCGTGCCCAGCTCAATCCCCCCGGGAATGAGGCTTTGGGCGAGTGCGGCAGCGTCGACCAGCTCCACTGACCCCAAACTGAGCGCTCCTGCCACCTGTCGCAGCGTTTCTTTCACGTGAGGGGAACAGGTGACCCAGGCGATCACGCCGCCCTCTTTCGTCACGTTGATCGCCGCTTGTAACAGTTCCCTTTGGAGGGGAAGTAGTTCGTCGAGGTCCGAGGGCATATGCCGCCAACGCGACTCAGGTCTGCGCCTCAGGGAACCCAGACCCAAGCAGGGGGCATCAACCAACACGCGGTCGAAGCTTTCTTTGCCCCGGTATCTCCTTCCGTCTGCAACGGTGACTTCGACATTGTCGAGTGCCTGAACGGAACGCTCCAACAGCCGGGCTCGGTGCGGGATGATTTCGTTGGCGGTGAGTTGCACCCCTGCCTCCTGCCCCATCGCTGCCAACAGTGCAGCCTTCCCCCCGGGTCCGGCGCACAGGTCCAACCACTTCTGGTCTACCTGTTTTGCGGGTCCTTCGAGCGGGGCATTTGCGAGCAGTAACGCCGCGATCTGGGATCCCTCGTCCTGCACGCCCGCCTCACCGCTGCGGATCGAGGGCAGTGCGCCTGGGTCTCCTGCTTCTAAGGTGACCGCGTAGGGACTCAAAGAACCTTGGCGGACAACCGTTTGTAGGATGTCCTCGGCTTCTTCTGCAAGGTCCGTAGCGGAGATGAGTGAGGGGCGGGCGACCAGCGTGACCAGGGCGGCCTCATTGTTCGCTTCCAGCGCCGCCTCCAAATCTGCGTCCCCCATTCGGTGAGCGTCCAATGATTGAGCGAAGGCCGAAACCACCCACTCCGGGTGTGAATATTTGATCCCTAAACGCTGATGCAAGTCGGGAATCTGGTAAATGCGCTCTTCAATAGAGTCGACACCTTCCCTTTGGATCGACCGGAGAACAGCGTTGACAAATCTGCTTGGTGCCTCACCCCCGAGCTCCCTGGCAACAGAGACTGTTTCCCCGATCGCAGCATGATCCGGGACGCGCATGTACATCAACTGGTAAGCACCCAAACGCAGGCAAGCCCGCACGGTCGCGTCCAGTTCTTCCAACGGTTTGGACGAGTGCTGGGCCAAAACCCAGTCGAGCGTTCCTTGCCTCCGCGTCGTTCCATAAACCAGTTCGGCGGTGAAAGCGGAATCCTGGCGATCAAAGTTCGGGTCTGCCACCTGTTGCTGGCGGAGTACCTTGGGTAACACCAAGTTCGCGAACTGACCGTCTTCATCAACAGCGATCAGCGTCTTGGCTGCCAGAAGGCGAGCCGCATCCGCCTGTTTTTCCCGGTTGCTTCGGGAAGGTCCCTTCCCGCGGGGACCGGTTCCGCGTCCCCTATCCCCTCGCCGGAAATTCCCTGACCGTCCATGTGACTGACTCATTGCCGCTCCCCCAGTTTCTCTTCCGCACTCAGTCGGGCACCCCTCGCCCACGCAGCCGCGTCCATCCAGGACTTTCCTGCCGGCGCCACCTGTCCCAGTTCAACGGCGCCATTCCTGCAACCAACCAGCACTCGGGTCTTTTCAACCAAGATCTGTCCGGGTTTAAGTGCGCCAACCTCAAGCGCCACTTTGACGGGCCCAAGTTTGAACGTTTGTCCCCGAAGGGTAGTCCACGCTCCAGGCGCGGGAGTTACCGCACGAATCTGTGCGGCAGTCGCGTCGGGGCCCAGTTGGAAGTCGACAAACGCGTCGCCTCGCCCCAACTTCGGAGCAAACGTCACGTTTTCATCATTTGGGCCCACGTTTTGCGGCGAAAACACGGCGGTCCCATCCGCGATGGCATCAACGGCGCCAACAAGTTGGTCTGCACTTTGCCGTGCGAGGTAGTCCAACGCCTCGCCCGAGGTCCACCTGGGGGAAAGGTCATGTTCCACAACCGACAGGATCTCCCCGCTGTCCATCCCCTCATCAAGTTGGAAAACAGTGGTTCCAATCGTGGGATCCTGGGCCAGCACCGCGCGTTGCACCGGCGCAGCGCCCCGCAGTTTTGGCAGCGCCGAGTAATGGAGGTTGATCCACCCGTGAGATGGAACGGCCAAGACATCTGCGCGCAACAGTGCCCCATATGCGACGATGACACCCAAGTCGGCGCGCCGTTCCCGCAACCATTCGAACGCTTCTGGCTGACTTGGGTGAGATGTCTCCAAAACGGGGAATCCCTGCTCCTTCGCCCACGCTCCCACTGGAGAGTCGATGAGCCGTTTCGAGCGCCCTTTCCGTGCCGGCGGACGCGTAACCACGCCGACAACTTGGTGGGACGAGGACACCAGCGCCTCTAGCGCGGGAAGAGCGGCGGCTGGAGTTCCAGCAAATACTATTTTCACGCCCCAAGCTTAGGCGCAATACTGGGTGGGTTTACCTCAAACTCTAAGAGGCTCTCTCGTTTGGAAGAGCGTTCCACCTGCACATGCTTCAGCGCGTCCATCAGTGGAAAGATGGTTTTGGGGGACGAGGAAACGATGAGGTGTCCTCGCTCATTCCCTTCCCCGGTTCCCTCCGCCAACACGTAAATCTGGGGGAATACCTGTTCAGGCGATTCTGTGTTGGTGTTCTTCGCCGCCATGCCCTCGGACGCTACGCTGGTGGCCAGTTCACCGATCGCAACGCTGGCTTCTTCGACACCGTCGGAGTCACCACTTATCGACACCACCCAGCGTGAGGGCGGGAAACCAAGTTCGATCCTCTCTGACAAAACAGCTTCCGCTAATTCAGCAGGGCGCCACTGCACAACGGATTGCGAAGTCACTTCGTCAAAGCTCCCAATTAACATTGCGGGAGACCCCGGCGCGCCCAGCGCTAAAGCGTTGAACCAGCGGCGGGCTGCCTCCAGTGGCGCCCAAAGTTCGTCTAGGTATGCCAGCCCCTCCGCCCCGGTTATGACCGTCGCGGCGTAACCGCCGGTCACGTAAGGTTCCGACCCCGTGGTAGCGACGATGATCTGAGGGCGTTGTTCCACGGATCGCAACATCCCACCCGTGGATGAGGACACCCGGACCGGGAGGTTCGGGAACGCCCGGGCAAGGTCCTCCCGTATCCGATCCGAACCAATGCGGAGTCTGGTGGCGTAGTCGTGAGAAGAATCCTCACACCCCTCACCGGGGTTTTCCGCTGGTTGACCGCACAACCTGCACGGAATGGGGGTCTCGTACCCCGCAGCGGAAACCTGGATCAGAACGGGCCCAGACACCAAACCCTGCCTGATTAGGGAATATGCGGCGTCCGGTAATCGCATGGTCCCTCCGCGCCCCTCTTTTTGGGCGGAGAACCAATCAAAGATTCTTACTTTGGGAATGAGTGAAAGGTTGGGTTCGCGGGGCGGTGAACCATCCGCGGCCCACCCACTGTGAACCAGCATTTGGCTCTTCACCGAGCGAGCATACGCACAACTCAGCAGGTCAACCCCTTCAATCAAGGAACGGGCCACACCTATGTCTAAGGCGTCAAATCGAGGTGCTCGCCGCTCACGCAAACGATCATCACCGTCATCCCAAATGATGATGGCACCAAGATTCGGCATTGTGGACCACACCGCAGAACGGGTTCCAACCAGCACGTCGAACAAACCTGCCGCTGCCTCCAAATGCACCCGGTAGCGTTCCTGCGGGGAGCTGCTTGTCATGGCTGTGCCCAACCGCACCTGAGGACTCTCTTGGCGTATATACCGCGCCAGTAGATCCACTTGAGCGGAAGTCGGGAGAACGATCACGACTGACCGGCCGCTCTCCACTTGCTCCATGGCCGCCTTCAGAAGATAAACGGCCATCTGCCCTGGGTAGAGGGTTGCCACGACTCTGCGCGGCAGTGCCCTAGGAGTGGGAGGAGGCGACTCAGAAGGTTCTTCTCCTACTTTCGCGGCAACCTTTTTTGCCTCTGCGCGTTTGAGCGCGGCAACAGTTTTTTCTTCACTTGCACGCCGCGTAGGAACAGCGAAAGACAACACCTGCGATAAAGACGCCGCATAGCGTCTGGCCAGGTACTTGGCGCTCTGAAGTAACCCTTCAGAGACCAGGGGGAACGGGCCGACAACCCGTTGCAGGGGCGCCAGTTCTCGCCCGGAGTCCGAATGTTCAGAGACGTCTGTTACCCAGCCGTTTACACGTCTGCCACCGAAGCGGACTGACACTTGGCAGCCAACGAAGACTTTGTTCTGCAACTTCTCCGGGACCACGTATTCGAACGGGTAGTCCAAGTGGGGAACGTCAACGTCAACGACGACCTTTGCGACAATCCTGTCGGTGTCGCTCTCAGTGGCTTCTTCCGTTGCGCTCACTGCCGCGCCCCTCAGAGCCTTGCTGCATCCCGAAGAGCATCGACCCTGTCTAGGTTTTCCCAGGTAAACCCGGGGCGCCCGAAGTGTCCGTAGGAGGCTGTATCCCGGTAGTGAATGACATCCGTGTTCAACAGATCGAGCTCCTCGATGATGCCGAGCGGACGAAGATCAAAGACTTCCGTGATGATCCTTGAGATTTCCCTGTCTGGGATGACACCGGTCCCAGACGTGTCAACCCAGATGGAAACTGGTTGAGAAGAACCGATGGCGTACGCCAATTGGATGTCGCACCGACTCGCAAGGCCTGCCCCCACGATGTTCTTGGCAACCCAACGCGCGGCGTATGCACCCGAGCGGTCAACTTTCGACGGGTCCTTCCCGGAGAAGGCTCCGCCGCCGTGTGGGGCCGCGCCACCATAGGTGTCAACCTGCAGTTTGCGGCCAGTTAGACCGGAATCCGCGGCCGGCCCACCCAAAACGAATCTGCCCGAGGGGTTTACCAGCAAACGCATCCCGTCCGTGTCCAACCCCAGGTCTGAATCGAGGAGGACAGGTTCGACAACGGTGCGCCTGACCAGTTCGGTTAGTTCTTCAAGCCCCAATTCCTCTTGATGCTGCGTTGAAACAACCAGTGTGTCCAGCGCGACGGGCTTGTGTCCGTCATAAAGGAGAGTGACCTGCGTTTTTCCGTCGGGGAGAATCAGCGGCGCAGACCCGTCTTTTCGGACATCCGCAAGCTGTTTTGCGAACCTGTGCGCCAACCAGAGCGGAGCGGGCATCAGATCAGGGGTTTCATCGCATGCAAACCCGAACATCATTCCTTGGTCGCCGGCACCCTGTACGTCACGAGGATCAACCTCATCCAAAGAACCCTGGTGATTACGTTGCTCCAGTGCAACATCAATGGAGCCTGCGATGTCGGGGCTTTGCTGCCCAATGGAGACCGAAACCCCACAGGAGTTCCCATCAAAACCTGCAACCAGTGAGTCGTAGCCGATTTCTACAACTTCCTCCCGCACCACGTCTGGGATTTCAACGTAACCCTGGGTGCTGATTTCCCCCACCACGTGGACCAGCCCTTTAGTAGCAACCAGTTCAACTGCAACGCGGGAAGAAGGGTCTTCTTTCAGGACCTCATCCAAGATGGCGTCAGCGATCAGGTCGCACACCTTATCGGGGTGGCCTTCAGTCACCGATTCGGAAGTAAAAGGTTTCAGGTCTGTCTCAGCCACGGCTCGTCTCCGCCTCCCGTTTTTCGTGGAGGAGCAACCCCACGCGTCCAACCAGATCCTCTGCGACATCCAATTTGGTGCCGTTCGAGGAGCCCACAATCTTCCCCAACGCATCAAAATACGTCAAAGTATTTTCCACGTCCCCGAAGCCAGCGCCGCCACCCACTCGGTTAACCGCCAGAAGGTCCGCGCCTTTTCGGATGGCTTTCTCAGCTCCGTATTCCAACACCTGGATTTCGTCCCCTGTTTCAGCGCCGAAGCCGACAAGGACTTTGGGACGTGCAGGGCTCTTCGACACCGTCGCTAAAATGTCGGGGGTCCGTTCAAGAGTGAGAGTCAGTCCCTTAGAATCGTCTTCACTCTTCTTTATCTTCTGCTCCCCCACCGACGTCGGTCTGAAATCGGCTACGGCAGCAGCCATGATCAAAACATCCGTGTTTTCCAACCGTTCGAGGACGGCATCAAACAAGTCTTGCGCACTAGGTGCCTGCACCACTTCAAGCCGCTCAGACGGGTCCGGTTGAGAGGCAGTCATGTTTGCTGCCAAAAGGGTCACGTGAGCGCCGGCGTCCAGGGCTGCTTCTGCGAGCGCCACCCCTTGGGTTCCGGTCGAGTTGTTTCCGAGGAAGCGAACCGGATCTAGTGGCTCACGAGTTCCCCCGGCACTGATCACGACCCTGGCGCCTGCAAGTGCAGAACGGGGGGCGTCAGCATATCCGGTCACGTCGCGACCGTCCTCGTCACCCTCGCCGTCCTTGTCTCCCTGAAGCCCAGTCGCTGATTTAGAGGAAAGGTGGTTTTCAAGAATTTGAGCCGCAGCATCAAAGATCGTTTCTGGGTCCGGAAGTCGACCCTGCCCGACATCCCCGGAACTGAGTGGACCAGAAGCTGGTTCCAAAATGTTCCACCCGCGGGCACGCAACGTTTCAATGTTGGCCTGCGTTGCCGGCGACGACCACATTTGGGTATGCATTGCGGGGCAAGCCAGCACGGGAGCGGGGGAAGCAAGAACCGTGGTTGTTAGCAGGTCATCGGCCATCCCCACCGCGGAGCGTGCAAGAAGATCCGCCGTTGCCGGGGCCAGCACAATCAGGTCCGCGTCGCGGGCTAACCGGACGTGACCTTCACCTTCGCTAACGAAAACTTGGGTGTCTACGGGGTTTTCAGAGAGTTCACGCCAGGTTTCCAGGCCCACAAAGTTCGTGGACCGCGGGGTCGGGATGACGTGAACTTCCCATCCTGCCTTGCGGAATGCGCGCACCAGCAACGCAACCTTGTACGCGGCGATCCCAGCCCCAACGCCGACAAGGACGTTTGGGGATTTCTCAGGCAGAGGGATTCCCATCGAGTTCCAGCTTGTCATCGACGATTTCCCGAAGAGCAATGGACAGAGGCTTGTCATCAGCCTCAACAGGGACAACAGGTCCCACGTACTGAATCACATTCGATTCGAGCTGAGTGTTGTAAGCATTGATCTGGCGGGCACGCTTAGCAGCGAAGACAACCAGGGCATACTTTGACTGCGTACGCTCCAAAAGTTCGTCGATCGGTGGGTAGGTGATACCTTCCGGATTAGCGACAATTCCCGACATAAACGGTGTTCTCCTTAGTGAAACCCGGCGGAGTTTGTGTTGCCAGGCCATCCGCCATCTTAGTTCAGATCAAGCAGGGCAGCCAGTTCCTCAGCTGTGCGATCCACATCATGATTTGTCAGCACCACGTCGAACTCGCTGATCGCTTCCAATTCGCTGCGAGCCGTTTGTAGTCGGCGAGCTTGCTCCTCTGACCCTTCCGTTGCGCGCCCCGTCAACCGCCGTTCCAGTTCCTCCCACGAAGGGGGCATCAGGAAAACAAGGAGGCATTCAGGTTGACGTTGTCGAACCTGACGGGCGCCTTCCACATCCAGCTCGAGGAGTACAGGGTTACCAGCCTCGCGTTGGTCCTGCACCCATCTTGCCGGGGTTCCGTAGCGATTTTGACCGTGAACAACTGCCCACTCCAGCAGGGCCCCTGACTTCACCAGCTCATCAAAGTGAGCATTGGAAACAAAGAAATAGTCTTTCCCATCAACTTCACCCGGCCGTGGCGCACGCGTCGTCACAGAGACGGACACGGGCAAGTCGGGATATATCTCGCGCAATCGGCGTACAACTGTGCCCTTACCTACAGCGGTGGGGCCAACCAGGACTGTGAGGGAACCAAGACTCATGAGTTACAGGTTCCCACAAAAACCACTGCAGCAGTTAGCTACGGCGAGTCCGTTCGATTATCTGCTCACGCTGGAGCCGTCCAAGACCCCTGACCCTGCGCGAAGGGGCAATCCCGATTTCCTCCATAAGGAGCTGGGCCCTGTGTACGCCGACACGAGGTAACGATTCCAGGAGGTCCACCGCCCGCATCTTTGCGATCGCAGGATCCTTCTCTGCCAATTCAAAAACTTCGGGAAGTGACATTTCCCTTTTCTTCAATGCGACTTTGACTTCAGCGCGGCGTCTCCTTGCCTCTGTTGCATTAGCCAAGGCCTGTTGACGTTGCTCCGCGGTCAACTCTGGAAGTGCCATTCAGAACGTCTCCTTGTGAGTAATTCGTCCGTCTCAGGACCCAAGTTCCCGATCTCCAACGGGGTCTTCCCTGATCCCGCCCTACTTGTGATAAGGCTGTAGAACGCCGTCACACACGTGTACAGATTACCCTCGGCCACGGACTTCACCCCAGCGATCTTTGAAAAATCCCTGAAGACTGAGACGAATTACACTGTTAGGTCTCATTATCCCTAGTTGCAGAGCCCT
>CAYFRT010000005.1:19412-67009 GCA_964345585.1 uncultured Actinomyces sp.
GAAGACTGAGACGAATTACACTGTTAGGTCTCATTATCCCTAGTTGCAGAGCCCTGGCCGGTGTGTGCCCGGTGTGTGCCAGGCTGGTTGTGAGTCGGTTGGTTGAGATTGGAGTGATCATTGATAACTATTTCGCTGGGCTTTACTGCTGGTGAGATTGCTGGGTGTGCTCGTAAGCGCTTGTGTGTGCCTCATGGTTCAAAGCGGCTGCGGCTCGGGAATTAGCCGCTCACCCCCAGATCACCAGAAAGGACCACCCACTCTGTTTCACAACACTGTTCCCTGTCCCTAACGTGGTTCCCGGAGCTTTCCGTGCCACTCTTTAGGGCCGTCACCTATCCATGACAAGGATATTAAGGACACGGACGCACATCCGGGACAAAGACGCACATTAGGGACCGGGAAGCACGCCACTGACTCCAAACAGGTCAACAGCCGCCGGGGAGATTGAAGCCAAGACCAGAGAAGAAGGCCTTGCTGGCCGTCAGTACTCCCCCAGGAGCTCGTCCAGATCTTCGTCAAATGGGGCGGCTGAGTCGGAAGCAACTTCTTGAACCGTGACATCCACGGCTGGCTCGGTCGGCTCTGTTGCCCCCTCTTCAACGGATTTAGTGCCACGGGCCCACGGATTATCCAGGTCTTTGCGGATTGCGTCTAAGACCGCGTTCACGTAGGCCGGGGAGTCATCGGTGGAGAGCTGCTTGACAATGGTGACCGCTTCGTCAATGGCTGACACTGGGGGCACCTCTTCCCCGTTGCGCAACAGCTCCCACGTCGCGACCCTCAAGACAGCAAGGTCAACCGCAGGCAGCCGATCCAGGCCCGCGCCTTTTGCGCGCCCTTCAAGGAGGTGCTCGATCTGGTTGTATTCATCTGCCACACCCGTGACAAGGGTGACCGCATATTCCGGCAGCGGTGAGGACGCAGAAGTGATGCCCTTACGTTCCTCCAGTAGTTCCAGCAGAGCAGACCGATTGCTGACTATGCCTTTCTGGTCAGCCTCAAAGAGAATATCTGCAGCGCGTTTGCGCGCTTTTGTTCGAGAGGTGAACTTCCCATAACGGTGAGCCACGGTGCCTCGCAGTCCTGAATCGTGTGCCCTAGTCGTTGACCCGGCCCGCAAACTCGCCGGTGCGGGTGTCAACCTTAATCAGGGTGTCCTCGTCCATATACAAAGGCACCTGCAGTTCATACCCGGTTTCCACCGTTGCTGGCTTCGTGCCCGCATTCGACCGGTCTCCCTGCAGGCCCGGTTCGGTGTGGGTCAGACGCAGAGTGACAGTGGGAGGCAGTTCCAAGCCCAGCACCTGATCACCGTGGAAAGAGACAACCGCGGCCTGGTTATCCGTCAAGTAGTTAGCCAGGTCGCCAACCTGTTCAGCGGAGATCGGCACCTGATCATAGGTGTCATCATCCATAAAGACGAAGGAATCGCCGTCATGGTAGAGGTACGTCATGTCGCGACGGTCAACAGTTGCGGTTTCAATTTTCATTCCCGCGTTGAACGTTTTATCCACGGCCTTACCCGAAAGCACGTTGCGGATCTTTGTGCGCACAAACGCCGGGCCCTTACCTGGCTTCACGTGTTGGAATTCCAGCACTTGCCAGAGCGCTCCGTCCAGAATGATTACTGTGCCGTTCTTGAGATCGTTCGTTGTTGCCACTATTCCCGCTTCCTTCGTTCAGTGTCCGGCTGTAAGTCTAGCTTGCGCATGGCAGCAATTTGCACCGCGATGTCCCAGGGGCTCTGCGTCTCCGTGTCGAACCACTCTTCGGCGACCGTGGCGTAGCCCTCCGTGAGGGCTTGGTGCATCGATCTAAACCATGCACGAGGGGTCCCCAAATATCCGGGTTGAGCAGCCACCAAGCCTGCTCTTCTCGCCAAGACATCCAGTGGGGCATCGACCGCAACAACGGTAGAACCCGCCTGCTTGCAACGGCCGATCTCAGCCAAGACCGCAGGGTTTGCCCCGGCGGACGGAGTCAGGACCACGATTTCGAAGCCCTTCGCGCCTACTTCCAGTGCTTTCAGAGCGTTCTCGAGTAGGACTTCTTCAGAGCGTTGAGGGTTCTGTACAAAAGCGTCTTGCATCGAAGCCCCAAGAACCTGTTCGGAAAGCGCATCAACCTCAACAACTGCCAGCCCTGTGCTCTCTGCCAAGGCTTCGGCTAACGCAGACTTCCCAGACCCTGTGACCCCCAGAATGATGATTTGGGGCCCGTTGGCAGGTACCTCAGCCGTTTCAGTCATCACTGTTTTCTTTCTTCCCACCCGTACGGATACCGATTTTAGGGGCAACTGCGCGCAGTGTCTCTTCGTCGATTTCCTGTACTTGGGCGCTGGCTTCCCCGTCAAGGAGAACAAAACGCAGACGGTCAGATCGCACCTTCTTGTCGGAGCGCATGATCCACAGAAGCTCGTCAAAGTCGCCCTCGTACCACGTTGGTAGATGGGCCAGTTCAAAGACAGTTCTTACGCGGTCTACTGCGTTTGAATCAAGCAACCCCAGGCGCTGAGCTAGTTCCGCCGCGAACACGGACCCCACCGCCACGGCCTCCCCGTGTCTGACGGCGTAGTTCTCAGATTTTTCAATCGCGTGGGCCAACGTGTGACCGTAGTTGAGGGTTTCACGCAAACCTGCCTCCAGGCGATCTGCACCGACCACCACAGCCTTGACCCGCACCGCTCTAGTGATCAACTGTGTCAGTAGTTCCACTCCTGGGCCGGTAGCCCAAGAACGTTGCGCCAGTCGCGGCTCACCCTCGAAAATGCGAAGGATTTCAGGGTCGGAAATGAAACCGGCTTTCAGAACTTCAGCGATGCCGGAGGTGAACTCTTCTTGCGGAAGTGTGGCAAGGAGATCAGTGTCTATCGTCACCCGAACCGGGTCGTAAAACGAGCCCACCAGGTTTTTCCCAACGTCCGTGTTGATACCAGTTTTACCGCCGATGGAAGCATCCACCATGGCCAACAACGTCGTGGGGATATGTTGAACACGAATTCCACGCAGCCACGTGGCGGCAAGGAATCCACCCATGTCCGTTGTTGCCCCGCCGCCGAAGGTGACCACCATGTCACGGCGTCCGATGCGTGCCTGGCCCATCCGGTCCCAACCGTGTGCGACGACGTTCAAGTCTTTAGCCCGCTCACCCTCCGGATGAGCGAACACGGTGACGTTCAACCCACGTTCAACCAGGGAATCGATTGTTTCTTGTGCGAGTTCTGTGAGCGTCTCCGGCACAACGAAGAAGACGTTAGTGACATCGTCTGGGAACGCGTCCGCAACCAACGTTTTACTTCCGGGCCCGATGTGAATCGAGTAGGGGGAAGGCGCATCCACGGTCACAGTTTCCCACTGACTGATCTGGCTCATTGCCTGATCCACGACCTTCCTTGGAGGAGTATTCGACGACTTCAGGATAAATGTTGCCACCTGCTGATATAGGGGATTACGCCGCTGAGCCAGCGCATCTAGAGTAGCTGCCGGGTTCTTGCGAAGAAGAGGCCGCTTGTTGTTGCGTCCTGTGCGTCTCAGCAGTTCGCCGATGGGGGCTTGAACCCAAAACACTGGTTTCCGTTGTAGAAAGTGCAGCACCTCAGGGGTTTCCACGGCCCCACCGCCAAGAGAAACAACCGCCTCCAAAGCACCCGTGTCTTTGATGACTTCCGCTTCAATTCGACGGAACCCCTCTTCCCCGTCCTCTTCAAAAATGAGCGGAATCGGCTTCCCCGCTTTTTCGGCGATGAGCCTGTCCGTGTCGACGTGTTGCACCCCAAGTTCTTGCGCAATCATTTTCCCCACCCGGGATTTACCGCTGCCGGGCAAACCAACCAGGTACCACGGCAGAGGTAACGGTAGCGGCCATGGCAGGTCCCTTCCGCGAGCCGAAGCGCCAGGAGCGCTGCCGGGGCGGGCAATGGAATTCATTTTGTGTCCGAGGTTCACTGGTCGGGCTGGGTCGAGAGCATCTGCTCCACGTAGTCGTTGTGTAGTCGGACCTGTTCGCGAACTTCAGCCAGTGACCGACCTCCAAACCTTTCCGTGAGGGCCTGCGCCAAAACCAATTCGACCATTGCCTGGGCAATGACTGCCCCGGGAACAACTTGTGCGGTGTCTGAACGTTGGTGGAACGCGGTGGTCGCCTCCCCCGTTTCCAGGTCCACGGTTCTCAGAGCTTTTGGCACCGTCGAGATGGGTTTGAATGCCACACGCGCTCGGATTACCTCGCCGTTTGACGTCCCGCCCTCGATCCCCCCGGCTCGGTTGTTGGCGCGGACGATTCGGTTCCCGTCGATCACAATCTCGTCGTGAGCGCTGGAACCTAGGCTGCGGCTGACCGCGAACCCGTCTCCGATCTCAACTGCCTTGGCAGATTGGATTGACATGAGAGCCGCGGCAAGTTTTACGTCTAGTTTTTGGTCCGAGGTGACATGGGAACCCAGTCCGAGGGGAACATTCCACGCCACAACCTCTGCGACACCCCCGATCGTGTCACCCTGCTTCTTGGCGTTGTCTATGGCCTCAATGAACTTGGCTTCGGACTTCTTGCAGGTCGTGCGAAGTGGAGAGTCACGGAGCGCTTGGCGGTCCGCCGGAGTTGGAATTCCTTCAGTCCTCGACTGCTCTTCCCCTACGGCCACGACATGTCCTAGAACCTGGATTCCAGCCACTTCTTGGAGAAACGAGCGCGCTACTGCACCCAATGCCACTCGGGCCGCGGTCTCTCTTGCGGACGCACGTTCCAACACGTTTCGGGCATCGTCCAGCCGGTAGGAGATCATTCCAGGCAAATCAGCGTGGCCTGGTCGAGGCGTCGACAAAACCTTGTTCCGACTCATTTCCCGGACGTCGCCTTTGCCTGCGTCGACCTGCAAGGCCTCGGGCGGAACCGGGTCTGGGCTCATCACCGCTTCCCACTTCGGCCATTCCGAGTTTTCAATCTCAATTGCAATGGGCGCCCCCGTGCTGAAGCCGTGGCGCACGCCAGAAAGGATCCGAACATTGTCGCGTTCAAACTTTTGTCGCGCGCCCCTGCCGTAACCGAGCCTGCGTTCCGCCAGGGCATCGGCGATCATGTCCGTGGTGACGGGTACGCCCGAGGGCAGCCCCTCCAAAAGTGCGATGAGTGCGGGTCCGTGAGACTCCCCCGCCGTTGTCCAATGCAGCATTGTCCCAGTTTCCCACACGTACCTCAGGCAAACAGCATCGGTCCAACCGCGCCGGCTGTCCAGGCAACCCACGCTCCCGTGATCAAATGCGGCCCCATCGGAATCTTCCGGCCCGGTTCACGCGATCTTGACAACACATATCCGCTCTGAATCGCAGCGGTCACGAACGCAAACACCAGGCCCACAACAGCCAAGGTCACGGAACTGGTTCCAACGGCCAGTCCCAGGACGGGAGCCAATTTCAGGTCCCCTCGCCCCACGTTCTTCGTCGCTTCGCCAACAAGGATGGGGAGCAACCAGATTCCCGCGCCAAGCAGCGGCGCCACAAATGCGGCCGAGGTGAAACCCGAATAAACGTTGTAGATGAGCCACGCCGCTGCCACTTCTGCCAGCATCATCCAGGTGAGTTGCGTGGGTAGCAGACGGGAGCGTGAGTCAACTAGGACAGACATCCACCCCAGCGAAAAGATCGCTACGCCGCTTGTCGCAAGCCCCGAACCGATGGCGGGTTCCCAAAGAGAGCCTGCCGACGGTGTCAGCCATACCCCCACGTACAAGGCGGCAGCGCCGATGATCGCGGTCCCCCACCCAAGCGCCAACGGCCCTGGAAGCTCCGCGCGAGGATACCTGCGACCGAGTTCCCCGCCCCGAAGTAAAGACCACGCAAGGTTGATACAAAGGATCATCGCCCCAATGAGGAGGACGAGGAGACCTTCAGACATTGCCGTGGGCTGCCGAGAGAACTGCCTTGTAGATCGGCTCGAATGGAACATCCCGGTTGGTCATCAGTTTGACCTGTGCGACACCCTGATATGTGAGCATTTTCAGCGGCGACACTGAGATGGCCCCCGCATCCTCGAACGCTCGGCGCAGCGGAACAACATTGTTGGAGTAGGTAACATCCAGAAGCAACGCGTCGGCCCGCGGCGAAAGACCTTTGGCCAAGTCTTCAGTCACTTGCGGAGGAATGGTGGAGACAACCAGGGGTGCTTTGTTGATTGCCTCGGTCACTGTCTCCGTAAGTCGAAGCGGGATGGTCTCGGCACGAACCCCGATACGGTTGGCACTCATGAATGCGTTCGTGTCCCCAGCGAATCGGCGCCCGACAATCCAGGTCTTCCGGTATCCAAGGGCTGCGAGTGCTGCCAGCGCGGAAGAAGCTGTCGCCCCGGTACCCAGGATCACGGGCCGGCCGATTTTTGTCTCATCCGTCTTGTCCGTGTTTGAAAGCGCAGCTGTTAAGGCTGAGTCTTCTGCCGCACTTGAGCGAAAAGCCTCAGTGATGCCGTAAACATCCGTGTTGAAACCAGCCCTCAGTCCGCCACCAATAACGATTGTGTTGGCTGACCGTAGGAGTTTCGCCAGCCCCTCAATATGATCGACGTACTGCCGAACCAAAGGTTTGAGAGGCATCGTAACTGAAAGGCCCCGGCAACCCTCATCCAGGCCCTCCAGAAATGGTCCCAGAGTCTCCGCGTCCACCTGGTATCGCCGATACTCCCAGGGAAGGTCGAGGATTTCGTACGCCTTTGAATGAAGCACCGGCGACAAGGAGTGATCGATCGGGTCCCCAATAACGGCAGCCCAGTTCTTCAAAGCACTCTCCTCATGCCTGGCGCCTCATAGGCGTTCAGTGTCAGAAAACTTGTTGGTCCCTAGCAACGTCCCTCGTTAGCAGCGCACCATTCGTCAAGCTTCACCTGGTTTCGCACCTGCTCATCCAGCGTCGAAGCGAACAGGGTCTCTCCCGTATCCAGGTCGACTGTCACGAAGTACAGCCAGTCACCATCTTCCGGGTTCAGAGTTGCTTCGATCGCTTCCAGGGAGGGCGTCGCAATGGGTGACGGGGGAAGGCCCTTGACCCGGTACGTGTTGTACGGGTTGTCATCGGCCAAGTCGGCTGCCGTTGGGATGCCCCCATACTTGCCCACCCCGTACAGGACGGTGGAATCCATTTGGAGCAACCCCACGGTTTCCGCTTCTGGAAGGGTCAAACGGTTCTCAATAACCCTTGCAACCTTCGGCAGATCTGTGTGGGTGATAACTTCGCGTTCCAGTATGGACGCCTTGATCAAAATGGTCTCCCATTGATCCTCCGGCACGTCCAGGTCTGTCAGGATGTCTTTCGTTGCCTGCACCATCTCTGTCAGAACTACGGTCGGTGAATCACCCAAGGTCACCTCATATGTGCCCGCGGCTAACCATCCCTCCAACACACCGTTGGCAACAGAGGGAAGCCCCAGGGCAGAGGGGTCCTTGAGTGCTTCTTCCACGTCCTCCTCGGTAAACCCTGCGACACCGACAAGCCGTTCCTTGATTTGCTCAACGGACTGGCCCGGAGTGACTGTCACGGAGTTGCCCTCACGGTTGGATTCATCCAAAAGTGCGGCCAATGCCCCCGCCGCGGACATCTGTGTTTTCAACGTGTACGTGCCAGGTCTGATGGTGGCGGCAGCCGAGTTAGCATCAAACGCCTGAGTGAAGGCTTCCACTGACTTGACTACGTCCGCCTCAAACAGGGTGCCGGCAATCTCAGTTCCGGTTTCCCCTGGAGAGATCGTGATCACGACAGTTCCTGTGCCGGGGCCCGGGTAGTCGTTCGGCTCCTCAACTACGGCCTGGCCTCCAACGCCGCGGACACTGCTCCAAGCCCACCAAACGGCACCTACGACGAGGGCTAGCAGAAGCAATAAGATCAATGCACGAAAAAAGGCTCGGCCAGTCCGCTTCTTCGGGCGGGCAACCGCACCGGCGGGCAACCCCGGGGTTCTCGCCCCCGACCCTCCTGCCCCGGCCATTAGACCATTCGGGCCAGTTGGAGCACCCGGGCCAGTTGGAGCACCCGGAACCCCGGGGGTCCTCGTTGCCGCTAGTGCCCTGGCCGGCTGGTTTGCAACCCGGCTCGGAAGCATCCCCGCACCTGCAACAGCACCGGCTTGGCGCGTTGGTTGCGTCGGGCGTTGCCCATTTTGCTTTGGAGCTTGGTTTGGAACCGTCTGGTTTGAAGCTAAGCGGGACGGCGTATTGCCGGGGGCCGACGATGCCACAGGCGAGCTCTGAGGTGCCACGGGATTAGCCGGCGCTTCCGTGCCAACTGTTTTCCACGCACGCGCAGACGTCTGGGGGGTCGGACTTTCAGTAACCTTCACGGGGGTTGAGGCGACCGGTTGCGTCGGGGCTGCCTGTTTCTTTGATCCCCGGCGCTTCTTGACATGCCTTGAGCTGCGCGACGGAAAAGGATACTGACCGGTTTCAGTCGTAGGCTCCGTGGGTTCGGGAACCGAAACGGAAAGCTTCGCCGATTCAGGCTTCGCTGCTTCAGGTTTCGGAGTCTTTGCTTCCGCTGGAAGGGTCTTCGTGGGTTCGGCGGGGAGACCGTCCGTTGGGGACGCGGCGGGGGTCGTGTCTGCTGTTACCGGTATCCGCGACCCGTGCACGTCTCTACGTGAGGGAAATCTGCGGATGCCTTCTGTGGGAGGCGTCTGCGAAGCGTCCAAGCCGCTCATCTAAGGCCACTCCCCTTCTCATTGCCGGTGTGGGCGATTGCCTCACCCGGAAGCGTACCCGAGGTCTTTTCTACATCAAGTGCTCGCTCCAGGATAATCTGTGCCGCCACCTGATCGACCACGTTTCGATGCTTTCGCGAGCTCATTCCCGCAGTTGAGAGCCGTGAATGAGCATTAACCGTGGAAAGACGCTCGTCAATTAGGCACACTCGCACGTCCGGAGCCATCATCGCCAACCTCTGGGCGAAGTTTCGGGCCTTCTGCGCTGCGGGGCCCTCGTCTCCCCCCATGTTCTTTGGCAAGCCCACAACCACCTCGATAGCTTCCCGTTCACGGACGAGGGAAACGATCCTTCTTAGTGCACGCCCCAAAGGATGCGTAGGGACGGTTTCAAACGGAACAACGACGATGCCGGGGGCATCCGACACAGCCACGCCGATCCGTGCGTCGCCCACGTCTACCCCGACCCGCACGCCGGTTCTCAGGATGCGTCCTTCGCCAACATTGCGACGGCTGCCGCAATAGCGTCTTGGACAGCGTTGGGGTTTGCGCCCCCGCCCTGAGCCAAATCAGGCTTGCCGCCGCCGCCACCGCCGAGTTCCTTCGCGCCAACGCGCACCAGATCTCCGGCTTTCACACCCGCGTCCCGGGCCGGCTGGTTTGTTGCGACAACAATAGTTGGTTTGTCTCCGCTGACCGCCCCGATCACAACCACAACAGGTCGGTCATTTCCGAGCCGGTCACGCACATCCACTGCCACGGTTCTTGCACCGACCGCGTTCGGGATGGTTCCCAGGTCAGCGCGGGCAACCAGGTAGGGGCCAACGACGGTTGCCCCTTCAGCAACGGAAGCTGCTCGGCTCACCAGAACCTGTTCTTGCAGGGCCCCAAGTTCTTTTTCGCTTGTCTTCAACTTGTCCAGGAGTGTCGCAACCTTGCCAGGAAGTTCGTCCGGCCTTCCATGCAACATGCCAGACAGTTCCGAAACCAAGGCATGTTCCTTAGCTTGGAACTGGTACGAACTGTCCGCCACAAGCGCGTCGATCCTCCGAACCCCCGAACCGATCGAGGATTCACTGACCACATTGAGCCGGCCAATATGCCCAGTGGATGGGACATGAGTGCCAGCACAAAGCTCGATTGACCAGTCCCCGCCGATGCGAACCACACGGACCTCTTTGCCGTATTTCTCCCCGAACAGCATCTGGGCACCAAGTTTGCGAGCTTCTTCAAGGTCCATGATGGTTTCGGTTATTTCGAGGTCATCCATCAACTTCTCATTCGACAAACCTTCGATGTCCTGAAGCTGACTGTTTGTCAGGGCTTTCCCGTGACGGAAGTCCAAACGCATCCTGGAAGGAGAGTTTTCAGAACCAGCCTGCGTAGCGTTTTCCGAAACCACCTCGTGCAACGCCTTGTGAATGACATGGGTGGAGGTGTGTGCTCGCGCTATCGAGTGACGACGCGCCGAATCGATCTCCGCATAGGCACGGTCTCCCACCGCGGCTGTGCCATCGGTCAGGGTGCCGCGGTGAACAAACAAGCCGCGGATCGGGGCCTGCACGTCGGCGACCTCTATGGTCGCTCCACCTTCCAAACGGATTATGCCGCGGTCGGCGAGCTGGCCACCTGCCTCCGCGTAGAACGGCGTGCGGGACAGGACAACATCTATCTCCGCCGGAGCCTCGACCACCGGCATCGAGTGCCCATCCACCAGAAGCCCAACGACCTCTGCCTCACCCGAAGCACTGTCGTAACCGATGAATTCTGTGGTGCCACCCGACTGTTCGACAATCCGGTGGTAAACCGAGGAATCAACATGACCGCTCTTCTTCGCAAGGTTGTCTGCGCGAGCACGCTCCTTTTGCTCATTCATCAGAGCACGGAACTTTCCCTCATCCACTTTGACTCCGCGTTCCGCTGCCATCTCAAGGGTCAGGTCGATGGGGAATCCGTACGTGTCGTGAAGTGTGAAGGCGTCTTGGCCGCTGAGTTCTGCGGTGTCACCCTTGGGCGTCTTAGCAGTAACCTTCTTCACTGCGAGGTCAAAGATGTTGGTTCCCGCATCCAACGTGCGGCGGAACGAGGCTTCCTCCCCGTATGCCACAGAAGAAATCGTGTCCCAGTTTTCCAATAGGTCGGGGTACGAGGGCGCCATGGCATCCCGGGAAACCGGAAGAATCTCCGGGAGCACGGCTTCATCGATGCCAAGAAGTCGGATAGAGCGGATGGAACGGCGTAGCAGTCTGCGGAGCACGTAGCCCCTGCCGTCGTTGCCGGGGCGGACCCCATCATTGATAAGCATCATCGATGCGCGGATGTGGTCGGCAATGATCCGCATGCGAACATCGTTGTCGCTCTTGTTGTCGTCGGTGTACCGAACCTTCGTCAATTCCTCAACGCGGGTGATGACGGGCCGGATCTCATCGATTTCAAACATGTTCTCTTTGTCTTGGAGAACAAACGCGAGGCGTTCCAGTCCCGCCCCCGTATCGATGCATTTCTTGTCGAGTTCGTGGAGCAGAGGATAGTCCTGCCCTTCACCCTCTCCGCGCATGAACTGGTCAAAGACCAAATTCCACAGTTCCAGGTAGCGGTCGTTGCCCGGGTCAACGTTGCCGCCGACCGCGTCGGGGCCGTACTTGGGTCCGCGGTCGTAGTGCCATTCACAGCATGGCCCCGCCGGACCTGGTTGCCCGGTTGACCAGAAGTTCTCTTCCCGAGGCAACCTGACAATGTGCTTGGGATCCATCCCGATTTGTTTCGTCAGGACCGAATACGTTTCATCGTCCTGGTCCCAGATGGTCACCCACAGGCGGTCGCCGTCCAGTCCATATTTGCCCTCATCCCGCGACCCCGTAAGCAAGTCGTGGGCGAAGTGGAGTGCCCCCTCCTTGAAATAGTCGCCGAAGGAGAAGTTGCCGCTCATCTGGAAGAAGGTCCCATGACGTGCATCGTGTCCGACCTCATCAATATCGTTCGTGCGGATGCACTTCTGCACCGATGCGGCCGAGGGCCAAGGCGCCTGTTCTTCCCCCGTGATGTACGGGATGAAAGGAACCATGCCTGCGATTGTGAACAGAATCGAAGGGTCGGGAGAGATCAGAGGCACCGACGGACGAATTTCGTGCCCGTGGGCTGCGAAGTAATCCAGCCATCGGTGACGGATTTCTGAAGTGTGCATGCAGGGATCCTCAATATTTCAAAACTTAGACGACACAGATGAGCTTGCCACATCCGCAACTGGGGGTCGGCGCCCTAGCGGCGACCCCCCTGCGGCGCGGGGTAGGAAGACTGGCGGCTGGTAGTAAGGGAAGAAGGTGACCGCCAGACAAAGTCAGACAGCCACCTTCTCCTTAGGTATTCAAGGGGCCGACGCCAGCCGGTGCCCCGGGAAGTAAAAAATCAGCGTGAGTAGTATTCAACGACCATCTGGACGTCACACTCAACGGGAACCTCATCGCGTTCAGGGCGCCTAACCAGCGTCGCCTTCAGCTTGGGGAGGTCAACTTCCAGGTAAGCGGGAACCTTCGGCAGCACTTCTGCGTGAGCGCCAGCAGCCGCAACCTCAAATGGAACCGTGGTCTGAGACTTCGGCTTCACCTGAATGATCTGACCGGGCTTCACACGGTAAGAGGGGCGGTCAACGATCTTGCCGTCAACCAAGATGTGGCGGTGCACAACCGCCTGGCGCGCCTGAGCCATGGTGCGGGCAAAACCGGAACGAAGGACCAGTGCGTCCAAACGCATTTCCAGCAGCGCCACCAGGTTTTCACCGGCCATACCGGACTGACGACGAGCTTCCTCGAACGTATTCGCCATCTGCGCCTCACGGATACCGTACTGGGCGCGAAGACGCTGCTTTTCCTTCAACCGGACCGCGTAGTCAGATTCCTGACGGCGGCGAGCCCGTCCGTGCTCACCCGGCCCGTATGGGCGCCGCTCAAAGTAGCGAACTGACTTGGGTGTCAACGGAATGCCTAGTGCACGCGACTGGCGCACCTGCTTGCGGGAACGATTCCCTGCCATTTATAAATCTCCTGTTTCTGGTGTGTCATGGGTGATCCATGCCGGTTCACCCACGGGGCCAACTCCCAAACCTCCAGCGGAAGTTCTTCGGCTAAGACCCCAGGCTTTGTTCAAACCGGCCGATCCGCCGGTCCAAACAGCCTTACAAGGTTACTCCACCTGGAGAATGTCGCGGATCACCGAAAGCCTCTTTTCGATGAGTGCTTCGTCACCCCGACCGGTCGGTTCGTAGTAAACAGCGCCTTTGAGCTCATCGGGCAGGTACTGCTGGGATGCCACCGCGTGCGGTTCGTCATGGGCGTACTTGTATCCGCGTCCATGACCCAACTTCTCTGCTCCCGAATAGTGGGCGTCACGAAGATGAAGCGGAACAGGACCGGATCTGCCTGCCCGCACGTCTGCAAGCGCCCGGTCGATCGCAAGATAAGCCGCGTTGGATTTCGGCGCGGTCGCAACCGCGATTACCGCCTGGGACAAGATGATGCGCGCTTCGGGCATGCCAACCATCGCAACTGCCTGAGCAGCAGCCACTGTTAACTGCAGTGTTTGAGGAGAAGCCATCCCTACATCCTCGGATGCACAGATCATGATTCGTCGGGCAATGAAACGGGGATCTTCCCCGGCCTCCAGCATCCGGGCTAAGTAGTGAACCGAGGCGTCGACGTCAGAGCCCCTCATCGACTTGATAAACGCGGACGCCACGTCATAGTGCTGGTCTTGGTCCCAGCGCACCAGGGCGGTAGCGGCCGCGCTGGACAGGTCTTCCGCACTGATCGTCTCGCTGCCCCGATCCTTTGCGGAGGACGCTGACGCTTCCAGAAGTGTCAACGCTTTTCGGGCGTCGGAACCTGAAATCCTCACAAGGGTGTCCAGGGCTTCTTCGTCAATATCGAGGGCGCCGCCCAGCCCTCGTTCATCCCCAATCGCCCTGCGCACCGCTTCCCTAATGTCTGCTTCTTCGAGGGGATGCAACACCAGAAGCAGGGAACGAGACAGAAGTGGGGAAATCACCGAAAACGAGGGGTTCTCCGTAGTCGCGGCGACCAGGGTTATCCACTGGTTCTCCACCGCGGGAAGGAGCGCATCCTGCTGGGACTTTGAGAACCGATGAACCTCATCGATAAACAGCACGGTTTCTTCGCCGCTGGTCACCAAGGCGCGTTTTGCCGCGGCGATCACGTCACGAACTTCTTTGACGCCCGAGGATACCGCGGAAACCTCAGCGAACCTGCGGCCCGACTGACGCGCAATCAAATACGCAAGAGTCGTCTTTCCGGTTCCGGGCGGCCCCCATAGGATCACCGAATTCACGCCCGAGGAGTCCTTCGCCAAAAGCCTAGACATCGGCGATCCTGGCGTGAGCAGGTGAGATTGCCCCAGCACTTCTTCGGCATTGCGAGGGCGCATCCGAACTGCCAGCGGAGCAGACGAGGACGGTTCTGGTAAACCGAACTCGTCTATTCCGATGGAGGAAAAAAGGTCCAACGCGAGCGTTTATTCAAACAGGGAGGTGTCGCCGGCGCCGCTGCGCACAACCTCCGGATAGCCATTTTCGAAGGAGATGACAGTGGTCGCACCGCCTTCTCCCACAGGGCCATCCACGACCACATCCACTTGTGAACCGATCGCGTCCACGACCTCATCGGCGTTCCACAACGGATCCTCTTCGTTGGGGAGAATCAGAGTGGAGCAGAGGACAGGCTCCCCCAGTTCCTTCACCACTGCCTGAGTGATCGCGTGATCTGGGAGGCGCACCCCGATTGTCTTCTTCTTCTTGTTCCACGTAATCCGGGGAACCTCTTTGGTCGCGGGCAAAATGAACGTGTACGCGCCGGGCGTTACGGCTTTGATTGCCCTAAACGCGGTGTTACTAACGACCACCAAGTCCCCAAGTTGGGAGAAAGATTCACAAAGCAGCGAGAAGTTGTGCTTCTCATCGAGCTTCCGGATTGTGCGGATCTTATCCATGCCTTCCTTGTTTCCAAGCTTGCACGCAATGGCATAACCGGAATCTGTGGGGATGGCTACCGTTCCTCCGTCGTTGAGAACTTCAACGACCTTTCGAACGAGGCGGAGCTGGGGGTCTTCTGGGTGAATTTCGATTCTTTCCATGCCCCCAGCTTAGTGCGATCCGTCACCTGCTTCTCGCGAGCCGCGCCTAATCAGCCAGCTATTCGCTGGCAGCGTCAAGCAAGACTTACTCGGCGCTCTCCTCAGACTCTTCCTCTTCCTCTTCCGGCTTGTAGTCGACCCCTGTCTCCGCCCGCTGTTCGTCGGGGATCGGTGCTGGAGCGGAAGTGAGCGCGTCGAAACCGCCACCTGACTTCGGGAATGCAATCACATCGCGAATCGATTCCGCCCCGACCAGGAGCGCCGCGATCCGGTCCCAACCAAACGCGATGCCGCCATGAGGTGGTGCGCCGTATTGGAAGGCATCGAGAAGGAAACCGAATTTCTCCTGTGCTTCCTCTTCGCCGATGCCCATGACTTTGAAGACGCGCTCTTGAATGTCGCGCCTGTGGATACGGATGGAGCCTCCCCCGATTTCGTTGCCGTTGCAAACAATGTCGTACGCGTTCGCCAGCGCGGAGCCGGGGTCGGTGTCAAAAGTGTCCAGGAACTCGGGCTTTGGCGAGGTGAACGCGTGATGAACCGCAGTCCACGCTCCCCCACCAACAGCAACGTCCCCTTCGGATTCAGCCAGAGCGGTCGGCTTGAACAAGGGCGCATCCACAATCCACACGAACGACCATTCGTCTTCATCAATCAGATTGAGACGGTCAGCGACTTCCAACCGAACCGCTCCAAGTAGTGCGCGGGACGGGGCAGGCTTGCCGGCCGCGAAGAAGATGCAGTCACCGTTCACTGCGCCGGTCGCCTCGGTCAGACCCGCCCGTTCTTCCTCCGACAGATTCTTAGCGACGGGCCCTGCCAGCGATCCGTCTTCTTGAACAGTGACGTAAGCCAGCCCCTTGCCTCCGCGTGAACGCGCCCATTCCTGCCACTTGTCGAAGGTGCGTCGAGGTTGTGACGCACCCCCAGGCATGACAACCGCGCCGACGTACTCCTGCTGGAACAGTCGGAATGGGGTGTCCTTGAAGAAATCAGTGAGGTCCACCAGCTCAAGCGAGAAACGCAGGTCGGGCTTGTCGGTGCCGAAGCGTTCCATTGCTTCCAGGTATGGCATGTGTGGGATGGGGGTTGGGATTTCGTAGCCAATGACCTCCCACACCGCTTTCAGGACGGATTCGGCAACGTCCAAGACGTCCTGTTGTTCCACGAAACTCATCTCAATATCCAACTGAGTGAATTCGGGTTGGCGGTCGGCGCGGAAGTCTTCGTCCCTGTAGCAGCGGGCAATCTGGAAGTAGCGTTCCATTCCCGCAACCATTAGCAGCTGCTTGAACAACTGCGGCGACTGCGGCAACGCATACCAAGACCCCGGTGCCAAACGCGCGGGAACCAGGAAGTCACGGGCCCCCTCTGGGGTGGAGCGGGTCAGGGTCGGAGTTTCGATCTCAACAAAGTTCTCTGAGTACAAGACGTCTCGCGCCGCACGTGACATTTCAGAACGGGTTCGCAAAGCGTTAGCAGCCGCAGGCCTGCGTAGGTCAAGGTAGCGGTGCTTCAAACGAACCTCTTCACCGGCTTCCACTTCGTCGGAGTGGCTGGAAACCTGAAACGGTAGAGGCGCCGAAGTGTTAAGGATCTCAACTTGGTCTGTGAAAACTTCGATCGCGCCGGAAGCCAGATTCGGGTTTTCGTTACCTTCGGGGCGCTTCTCGACTTTGCCAGTTACTTGAAGTACATATTCTGGGCGGAGTTTGTGCGCGACTTCCTCATCCCTAACGACCACCTGCGCCACGCCGGTCCTGTCGCGTAGGTCAATGAAGACGACACCTCCGTGATCCCGGCGGCGGTCAACCCAGCCAGCCAACGTCACGGTTTCTCCGGCGGATTCCGCCCCCAATTCGTTCATGTAATGTGTGCGCAGCACGTTTGGGCTCCCCTTCGTTGTTGATGCAACAAACGATTCTACGCCCGAGCTCACAGGATGTAATAGCCAGATGGGGCGTATCCTTGGTTCCGCGCAACCGTGCGGGCTACTTTCCCACGTGTTTGAGCGCCACGGCAACCGGTTCGGGGCCCGAGAAGTTTCGGAAGAAACCCCACGTCCAATGCCGCCAAAGATTTGAGGATTTTCAATGACCGATGGCTCTGGCCAAACGATCACTACTGCCCGTTTCGACGATTTGGGATTGTCCGAGGAACGCCTGAAAGTGTTGGAAACACTTGGGTTTGTCCACCCCACCCCGATCCAAGAGCATTCGATTCCTGTACTGCTTGAAGGTCGGGATGTTGTGGGCATCGCACAAACTGGGACGGGTAAAACCGCGGCATTTGGTCTACCGCTTCTAACCCGAATCAACCCCGAAGAAGCCGCGGTTCAAGCCCTGGTGCTGGCACCAACCAGAGAACTGGCTTTGCAGACCACTTCTGCACTTCAAGACCTGGTTGAGCCCGATTCGCCGGTGCGATTCGTCACTGTTTACGGGGGCGCGTCTTACGGCCCCCAATTGCGGGCACTGCGGGAAGGCACCCAGGTGGTTGTCGGGACCCCCGGTCGGATCATCGACCTGTTAGAACGAGGGGCAATGGATTTGTCCTCGGTGCACACTCTGGTGTTGGACGAGGCCGACGAGATGCTTCGCATGGGCTTTGCCGAAGAAGTTGAGCGGATCCTCACCGACGTTCCAGAGGACCGTTTGACCGCACTGTATTCGGCAACCATGCCTCAGGCGATCAGCAAGGTTGCGAAGCAGCATTTGCGAAACCCACAGAGGATCGAGGTGTCCTCGCCCGCATCTACCGTTGACACCATCCACCAAACCTATGCGGTGGTGTCCCCGAAACTGCGGTTCGAAGCGCTCTGCAGGTTCCTAGCGATGTCGGATGCCGGGGCGGGCATCGTGTTCGTCCGCACCAGGAAAGACGCGGAAGAAGTGTCCCTCAGCCTGTCCGGCAGGGGGTTTCGCGCGGCCGGGATCTCTGGAGACGTGGCGCAGAGCGAACGTGAACGCCTGCTTGAAGGGCTGCGACGCGGGGCCTTGGATGTCCTTGTGGCAACCGACGTGGCAGCCCGTGGAATCGACGTTGAACGCGTCGGACTGGTCGTCAACTATGAGGCCCCGCGTGAAGCAGAACAGTACGTTCACCGCATCGGCCGTACGGGGCGTGCCGGGAGGTCCGGCGAATCCCTCACCCTGTTCACGCAGAAAGAGGTTCGCCGACTTCGCCAAATCGAGCGCCTCACGGGCTCTCCTCTCCAGGAGGTAACAGTTCCTACCGCCGAGCAGGTGAAGGCGAAGAAGACCGCGGAAGTTCTTGCCTCCGCGATGGAAATGTCAGACAGCGTTCCAGAATCTGTCACGGCTCTCCTGGATGAGCAGAAAGCTGCGGGCATGCGCTACCGCGACATTGCGGTGGCTCTCCTTGCAGCGGCTTCGAAAACAAAGAGCCTGGGAGATGGGAGCGAGAGCTCGCAGGTACGCCTAGACGGCGCTTTTGCGGAAGGCCAATGGTCAGACAAGAAGACCGCGGGTTCGAAGGGACGCCGTGACTTCCAAGGTTCGGGCCACCGCTACCGCATCGAAGTGGGTAAGCGCGACGGGATCAATCCTGGGGCAATCGTAGGGGCGATCACCGGAGAAACTGGGATGCCCGGCTCAAAGCTGGGCAAGATCGACATGTTCCCATCTTTCTCCGTGGTGGAGTTCGATCACGAATTGTCCGAGGACGACGTCGCGAAACTTGGACGTGCCTCCATCCGAGGACGCCGGCTGAACATCTCGGTCGATCGAGGCCCACGAAAGTCCAGTTCAGGAAGCCGAGGCAAGGGCGGATCGCACGGCCAGTGGGAAAAGCGGCCAGGAAAAGGCGGCCGCAAGGCGACTAGGGGTCGTCAGTTCCAAGATCGCAGCCACTCCAGGCGCGACGGTGGGAAACGCGATCGGTGGAATCGTTCCCGCTAGTGGGTGGTCCCCTGTCCGCGGGGGACAACCGAGGGGCGTAGATCCGCGGTCGGCGGAGTCCAAGTCTTTGCGTCCGCGGTCCTTTGGTCCCCGCTTCGGATGTCTTTCACCGTGTCAAGTTCGGGGGCTCCCTCCCCGTCAGGACCCGTGCCAGGGAACCAAACGTAGGGGATGCCTCTGCGTTCCGCGTTACGGATTTGCTTACCGAACTTGGTCGCCGTGTGAGAGACCTCAGCGCTGATACCCCTGTGTCTTAACGCTTCGGCCACCGTCTCAGAGTAGTTGCGGCTCGCCTCCTCGTTCACCGCCACCATCACAACAGTGGGGGTGGGCCTGGTGGGGGTTAGCAGCCCTTCTCGCAAAATGAGGGAAACAAGGCGGGTGACTCCAATGGATAGTCCGACGCCGGGGTAGACCCGCCTGCCCTCGGATACCAAGGAGTCATATCGGCCGCCGGAGCAGATGGAACCGAAGCCCTCGTACCCCGGCAGCAAAGTCTCGTAAACGGAGCCAGTGTAATAGTCCAGCCCACGGGCGATCCGCAAAGACGCTTTCACCTGGCCGGGCGCGACCCTTGAGGCTCCTTCTAGAAGAGAGCAAAGTTCGTTCAAGCTGCTCTTGACCGCATCCGAATCTACGCCGAGGGCCAGTACCCTTTGACGCAACTCTTCCGGGTTGCTGGTTGAGATTCGCGCAACCTCCAAGACCAGGCGAATACGGTCGGCTCCAACCCCCATCGCTGTTAGTTCTTCTTCGACTCCGTCGGCACCGATTTTGTCGTATTTGTCGAGGACGCGTAGAAGCTCAGCGAACTCCTGGTCATTTGTTCCTTCACCCGGAGTGCCAAGCAGTGCCTGGAGCAGACGCCGGTTGTTCACTTCCATCCGAACGGGTCCGATGCCAAGCGCGTCCAAGGCTTCCAACATCACTTGGGCTGCCTCAACTTCGTGGTGGAACCCCAAGTGTTCGAAACCAACGATGTCAATGTCAGCCTGAGTGAATTCGCGGAACCTACCCTCCTGAGGACGCTCCCCGCGCCAAACCTTTTGGATTTGGTAACGACGCAAAGGAAACACCAGGTCATTTGCGTTTTGAACCACGTAACGGGCAAGTGGGACGGTCAGGTCGAAATGAAGTCCCAGAGTGCGGGAGGACAGCTTCTGGGGAGCCGCCCCCTCCTCCTGTTGCGCCTTCGCGCTTTGCAAGCGTTGCAGAAGGTATACCTCTTTTGAGGTTTCGCCTTTCGCTTCAAGCGCTGGCAGTGGTTCTACAGCCCGAGTTTCAATGCCTACAAAACCGTGCAGTTCAAAAACTCTGCGCAGCGTGTCTAAAACGTGCTGTTCGACGATCCGCTCCGCTGGAAGCCACTCTGGGAACCCTGAGATGCTCTGTTTTGACATGTTCGTGCTAGCCCACCTTGAGTGCGCGTCTGACAAAGGGGTTGGTTCTCACCTCATGACCCCACACAGTGGAGGGGCCGTGTCCGGGAAGGAACGTCGTCGCTGGGTCAACCGAGTTGGCGAGCGTCCGCAGGCTCTGCTGCATCTCCCTTTCATCGCCTCTGGGCAGGTCAGTTCTTCCCACAGATCCAGCGAATACCACGTCCCCGCTGAAAGCTTGGGGGTCATCTGCTCCAGTGGAGGCGAAAAGGAAGACTGCTGAGCCTGGGGAGTGCCCGGGGGCCGGAATCATCCTCACGTGCAGGTCCGGGGTCGGAGAGAAGCTAACTTCCTTGATCGGGGTGACGTTCTCAGGCATCTGCCAAGCGGGAAGCCCGAAGTCCTGCGGAGAGTAGCCCAGCATTCCCGCAGGGTCCTCAAGGAAGAAGAGGTCCGGGTCGGGAATGTAGACGCTGACGTCTGTGCCCTCCGTGACCGCTGCGGCATCCCAAACATGGTCGATGTGTCCGTGGGTTAGAAGAACAGCACCCAGTTCAACGCCTTCACTTGTCAACAGTTCTTTCACTGCTTTCGCGGTGCCGGGTCCGGGATCCACAACCAGGGCACGTGCAGGCTGATCTGCCCCTGCTGCCCCCTCCCATGTGACGTAGCAGTTTGCGTCAAACAAGGCGGCAGGAATCCGACGAATTTCCAGCATGTTGAAACCGACCTTTCTGGGAACAGAGCCGTTGAAGGCGTCCAAGCGTCAGGGTGTTATACGTTAGGCGATGGAGGAACTGATCTGGTCAAACCACATCTTCTTTGTTGCCAAGGCATCGCTGACTTCCTTGACCCGTTTCGTGTCGCCGGCTGCTTCCGCCTTGGCCAGCTTCTTCTCAAGGTCCGCAATTGAAGCCTCAAGTTGTGAGAGCATCCCTGAAGCACGCGCCTGCGTCTCAGGATCAGAGCGGCGCCACTCGCGGTTTTCTGCTTCGCGCAGTGCGCGTTCAACCGCCTTCAGGCGCCCTTCAACACGGGAAACGTCGCGCGAAGGAACCTGGCCCACTTCATCCCATTGGTCCTGAATGGCACGCAACTTAGTCCTGGTAACGTCAAGGTCTTCGACCGGCAGCAGAGCCTCAGCCTGTTCGGCAAGCGCTTCCTTCTGCTTGAGGTTTTCCCCGAAAGCTTCATCAACCTGGCGGTCATGTGCTCGGCGACTGTCGAAGAAGACTTGCTGTGCTGCGCGGAACCTGGCCCACAGTTCGTCATCTTCCCTCCGTGACGCCCTTCCGGCCCGCTTCCATTGCTCCATCAGATCACGGTACGCAGCCGACGTTGTGCGCCAGTCGTCGGAGTTTTGTAGCGACTCCGCTTCGACAATCAAACGTTCCTTGACGGCCTTCGCTTCGGCTTGCTGCTCATCAAGTGCAGAGAAGTATTGGCGGCGTCCGCGGTCAAACGTTGTGCGTGCCTGAGAGAAGCGTTTCCAAAGAGCATCCTCCGTGGACTTGTCGAGCCGGGGCCCTTTCCGCTGCAACCCGCGCCACTCTTCAAGAAGATCTCTCAGCCGTTGCCCAGACTGCTTCCACTGGGTGCGTTCGGCTGGCTGTGCCGCCACTTCTTCTGCCTGCTCAACAACCGCTGTGCGGGCAGCGAGCGCTTGATCCCGGGCTTCTTGCCGCTCCAGGCGCAACTGGTTTTTGCGTTCTTTTGACTCCTCCACCAGTCGATCCAAATGGGCGCGTAGCCCCGGGATGTTCCCAACTACCGCGGGCGCTTTGAGTTGTTCTCTGAGCGTTCTAATCGTTGCGTCAATGTCCTTGGCGGGCAGGGTTGGCAGCCGAGCCTCAAACAGGTTCAGCGTCGCTTCCAAATCAAGGTACCTGCGAACGTAAAGTGCAAACGGATCCTCCGGGACCCCTTCGGGGTATGAACCGACCTCACGAGTCTCCTCCCCGTCACGCACCCAGACCACGCGGTTGCTGTCGATGTACCCGAACTCTGTTTCAGTCACGACTACGGGGGTGGGTGAGGCGGCTGCCTTTGGCGCTACCGGCTTCTCCGCTTTTTCCGGCTGGCTCCCCTGGTCGGATGGTTTGCCAGGCACGGGGTCCGGGATCTTTGCATCCGGCGGCTTGGGTGCCGCTGGTTGAGGGGCGGAAGGTTTCTCCGCCTTCGGCGTTACCGCCGTGTCAACCTTTGTGTCTGGTTGCACTGGTGCTTCGGTGGCACCGGTTCCGGGGGTTTGCTTTTCCGTGGGGCTGACGGACACCTCTCCATTTGAGGGTGCCTCAGCGTTTCCCGCTGCGTCGTTGGCAGGTGCAGGGCGTGCGTTATCGTTCACGGCGCTCCTTGGAGTTCCAGGCCCTAGGGCCGGTTACGCTACCGCGGAAACGGTAGCGGCGCAATACTTGTGTTGTCGGCTATCTTAGCGCGATCGCCAATATCCAACCTTACCCGCCATTAATTTGAGGATCTCTCTCATTCAGCGGCGATGTGTATAAATGGTGAACGTGTTACATGCTCGGTGGGGCGGAAGACGAGTCACAGGTTACGACCGGACGGGCTATCTGGCTCGACCGCCCATGCGCCTTTCAGCGTCAAACACCCCATCAACTTGGCGCAGGCTATTCAGCACGGTCGCCAAGTAGGTAACGCCCGGCAAACCAAAGGAGAAACGTGCTGAAGCAATCTGGTCTCCGGTGGTGGACATTGACCCGGAGAGAATGTCGACTCCGTGATCACTCAGAACCTTCGATAGGTCGTTGAGCAAACCTGGCCGGTTCAGTGCCTTGATCTCGATTTCAACTAGGTATTGGCCGCCGGATTGGTCGTCCGCCCAGCTGACTTCAACGAAACGCTCAGGGTGCTCGTTTTTCAGGCGTGTAGCGTTTATGCAGTCTTCGCGGTGAACTGAGACTCCTTGGCCGCGGGTTATGAAACCCACAATCTGGTCAGGAGGGACCGGGGTACAGCACCTTGCTAACTTCACCCACACTTCATTGGCGCTCATCCCTGCCACGTTGATTGCCGCGTCTTGCCCTGGAGACTGTGTTCGTGGTGCGGTGCCGTCTCCTGGCAGCACGCCCTCGGACAAAGTTTCTTCCGTGCCCTGATCTCCACCAAGGTTCTCCACCAGTTTGGAGACGACGTTGTCGGAGGAGACGTGATTCTCCCCCACTGCCGCATACAGCGCCGAAACGTCCCGGTACCCCATGGTGGCAGCCACTTGCTGCAACGCCTCGTGCGTCATTAAACGTTGCAGCGGGACGTTCTGCTTGCGCATGGCTTTAGCGATGTGGGCTTTGCCGGTATCGATGTCCTCTTCGCGGCGTTCCCGGCTGAACCAAGCCTTGATCTTCGACCGGGCCCTCGACGAAGCGGCGAACTCCAACCAGTCGCGTGACGGGCCTCCCTTGCCGGGGGCCGCCGTGATTATTTCGACCGTGTCGCCAGACTCCAGCACCGTGTCCAAGGAAACAAGGCGCCCATTAACCCGGGCCCCAACGGTTTGGTGACCAACTTCTGTGTGAACTGAATAAGCAAAATCAACCGGGGTGGCCTTCGGAGGCAAAGGAATGACTTGGCCACGAGGGGTAAACACGTAAACCTCATCACCAGCAATTTCAAACCGCAGCGAGTCAAGGAACTCTTCCGGGTCCCCGGTCTCCCGCTCCAGTTCTGCCAGCATCCGGAGCCAGTTCATCTGCTCCTTCTGCGACATCCGATCCGACTCGGGGGTCGCGGTCGCACTCTGCTGTTTGTACCGCCAGTGCGCGGCTACCCCGTACTCTGCACGTTCGTGCATTTCAAACGTGCGTATCTGAACTTCGATTGGTCTTCCGCCCGGCCCAACCACCGTCGTGTGCAACGACTGGTAAAGGTTGAACTTTGGCATCGCAATGTAGTCTTTGAAACGACCTGGGATGGGGTTCCACCGGGCATGGATGGCGCCCAGAACCGAGTAGCAGTCTTTTACCGTTTCAACCAGGACTCGGACCGCGATCAGGTCGTAAATCTCATCGAATTGTTTACCCCGAACGATCATTTTTTGGTAGATCGAGTAGTGGTGTTTCGGCCTGCCGCTGACGACCCCCTTCACTTTGGAGTCGCGCAGGTCGGCTTCGATCATCGCCACTGCGTCGTTTAAGTATTTGTCACGTTTGGGGGCCCGTTCGGAAACAAGGAAATCGATCTCCTCATACACGTCCGGGTACAGGGTTCGGAAGGAGAGCTCTTCAAGTTCCCACTTGATGGTGTTCATGCCCAAACGGTGGGCGAGGGGGGCGTAAATCTCCAGGGTTTCGCGAGCCTTCGCTTTGGCTGACTCGGGAGACACGTAGCGCCAAGTGCGAGCGTTGTGCAGGCGGTCCCCCAGCTTGATCAGAAGGACGCGGATGTCCTTGCTCATCGCAACGATCATCTTGCGAAGTGTCTCCGACTGTGCGGCCTGCCCGTATTTGATCTTGTCCAGTTTCGTTACACCGTCGACCAAATGTGCGGTTTCAGCACCGAACTCTTCCGTCAGTTGTTCGACCGTGTAGTCCGTGTCCTCCACCGTGTCGTGCAACAGCGCGGCGACCAGGGTTGGCGGGGTCATCCCAAGTTCAGCAAGGATCGTCGCAACAGCAACCGGATGGGTGATGTAGGGCTCCCCCGATTTGCGGACCTGTCCCCTATGCCAGTATTCGGCGGTGCGGTAAGCCTTCGAGATTGTGGACACATCCGCGCGGGGATGGTGCGCACGAACGGCGCGAATCAGCGGTTCTATTTCCGGGATGGTGGACCTGCCGCGCGAACCCAACCATGAAAGTCCCGTGCGCACAAAAGATCCCGAAGAGCCTGTCTTCGGGGGTTCGGGAATCTCGTGCTCCGTCATGCTTAAATACTAGGCGCACCGTCAAGCGAAAATGCACGTTCAATAGCCGAGGTGAACTTGATGCAGCCGTCAAGTTGGGCGCACCGTCGCTGGTCAGCCCACCATTTTGGGTGCGTTGAGCGTACGAGGGCGACGGCAGGAAATACCTCTGCCTGTCCAAGTGGGTCGGCTGGTTAGTAGCTTTCGTCTACCGCAACGACCGTGTCTATTTCTAGACCTTTAAGTCTTTCACGGCCGCCCAGTTCGGTGAGTTCAAGAAGAACCAGCAGTCCAACGACCTCCGCGCCGCAGCGTTCCAGCAGTTCCACGGCGGCTCCAGCGGTGCCTCCCGTGGCCAGGACGTCATCGACGATCAAGACTCTTGCTCCTGCCGGCACTGTCTCCGGACGGAGTTCCAATGTTGCTGTGCCGTATTCCAGGTCGTAGTCAACGCTGATGACAGGTCCGGGGAGCTTGCCTTTCTTACGGGCCGTCAGCATTCCCACGCCCAGCTCAACGGCGAGAGGCGCAGCAAGAATGAAGCCACGTGATTCCAGCCCCGCAACATAATCGATTTTGCCGCGGTACTGGTTGGCGAGTGCATGTGTCAGTTCAGCGAGCGCCTCCCCGTTAGCCAAAAGCGGTGTAATGTCCCGGAAAAGAACGCCGGGGTCGGGGAAGTCGGGGACGATCGTAATGTTGTCCTCAACCAGTTTGGCTAGGTTCCCGTCGATTTCGGCACTCACTTTTTGCTCCTGCTCTTACGCTTCGGTTGAGCCTTCTGGCCTAGGTGTCGTCCCGGTTCGGACGCAGCCACAGCTACACTAACCCGGCCCGTGTCAGGGTGTGGTGTCGTTGAATCACCGTCTTGGGCTTTGGCTTGCGCCACCTTGCGGGCCTCGAGGATCTTCTGGTCCTTTTCGCGAATCTTCGGACTGCGTTCGTGTAGGAGAGCCAATACTGGCGCCCCAACGAAAACCGAAGAGAACGTCCCAACGATGATGCCAACGAAAAGCGCCAAAGAAATATCTGTGAGTGTTCCGGCCCCTAGGAGCAGCGAACCGATGAATAGGATCGCTGCCACGGGAAGCAGAGCCACCACAGAAGTATTGATGGAGCGCACTAGCGTCTGGTTCACACCCAGGTTCACCAGTTGGCCGTACGTGTACCTATCCTGGCTTGGGTATCGCGCGGCAACTTCGCGCACCTTGTCGAAAACAACCACCGTGTCATACAGCGAGTACCCCAAGATCGTGAGGAAACCGATGACCGTCGCGGGTGAAACCTCCACGTGGGTCAACGAGAAGAACCCTGCCGTGACCAACAGGTCGTTTGCCAAGGCGATCAGTGCGGCGGCCGAGGTCATCCAGGATCTGAAGTAGATGGTGATCAAAACGCTCACCAGTAAGACGAAGATGATCATCGACTGGAGCGCCTTTTTCGTTACGTCCTGGCTCCATGTAGCACCGACAGAGTTCGTGTCTACCTCGTCTGCACTCACCCCGTACGCCTCTGCTAATTCTCCGCGAATCACCGTGGTTTCCGCGGTGCTCAGGCTTTGGGTTTGCACTCGCACAGAGTCGCTTCCAAGTTCGGAAACGCGCACGTTTTCTGAAACACCATTTTCGGCCAGGACGTCATAGGCCAACTGCTGGTCGGTCTGGCTGGATCCGCTCACGATGAACTGCGTTCCGCCAGAGAACTCGATGGACGGGTTCAGACCGCGTGTCAGGAGCAGGATCACGGAAGTAAGTACCAAGACCCCGCTGATCGTCAGAAAGATTTTGGCCTTCCCAACAATGTCGTATGACCGTTTGCCGGAGTAGAGTTCATTGCCCCAGGTAGCGAAACTAATCACGAGTGACCTCCTGGTCCTCTGCGGACTCGTCCGTTGTTTCTTCGGCCGAGGTCTCTGTTTCCGTAATGCTTTCCTCAGCGACTTCCGCTACGACCTTGGTCGAGCTGTTGCCACTTTCGGCTTCCTGTTGCGCCAGACGCGCTAGTCGCCTGCGCTCCGCCAAAGGAATCTTGGGTTCATCAGACGTGGAGTATGTCCCGCCTCCAGGCGCCGCACCCGCTCCGGATACGACACCAGCACCGACAAGTTCTTTCGCCCGTTCCGTTGACTTCGCCTTCTTTGTCTTGGGCGCCTTTGCGGCTTCTACCCTGCCGCGCCCCTTATAGGCAGCCATCGAGGAACTGCCGAGGTGCTCTGGGTCAAGCCCCGAAAGCTTGTGTCCTCCACCGAAGAAGTGGGTGCGGATCATGAGCGACAACATCGGGTGAGTGAACAACATGACGACAGCCAGGTCAACAACCGTGGTGACACCCAGCGTAAATGCGAAGCCTTGCACCCCGCCCACTGCCAGCACGTACAGCACGACAGCGGCCAGGAGGTTGACAGCGTCCGAGATGATGATGGTTCTGCGTGCGCGGGACCATCCATCTTCTACAGCGCTTACCAGCGGCCGGCCCTCGCGCACCTCATCTCTAATACGTTCGAAGTAGACGATGAAGGAGTCGGCCGTGATGCCTACGGCAACCACCAACCCCGCAACACCGGGCAACGATAATCGGTATCCCATCGTCCAAGAAAGAATCGTGATTACCAGATACGTGATGATCGCAGCCACCAACAGAGAACCCGCTGAAAGGATCGCGAGCCCCCGGTACTGCCAAACCATGTAGAGGACGACCAGCAGCAGGCCGATTAGACCAGCCCAGAGGCCCTTCTCCAGGTGGTTCGATCCGAGGGTCGCTGAGATCTGCTGCTCCGATTGGACCTCAAAGTTCAAGGGTAGGGAACCAAACTGAAGTTGGTTCGCCAGGCTCTGTGCCTCAGGGGCCGAGAAGTCTCCGGTGATCTGTGCTTGCCCGTCATTGATCGGCGCGTTCATCGAAGGAGCCAGGATTACGTTCCCATCCAGGACCACTGCGAATCGGTTCCGTGTGGGGTCCGTGTCCAGGTAGGAGTAGAGACGGCTTGAGGAGTCAGCGAACTGTTTTGTTCCTTCGCTGTCAAGCTCCAGGCTGATGGCGTAGCGCCCCGTCGTTTGCCCCGTAGAGGTGTATTCGGGTCCTGCAGTTGCCCGCTGCAGGTTCGTGCCTTCAACGTCGACTGGGCCCATGATGTATTTGGTGGTTCCATCGGCGCTACAGGCTGCCAGTGGCTTGGCAGGGTCGTCAGCAACGTCCTGTGTCAAAGACTCCGGGTTGGTGCAGTCCAGCACTAAGTAGTCGTAGACAACCTGTTCGGTCAACCATGCGGGGTCGGAATGATCCGTTGGCTCACCGACTGGTTCCGAGGACAAAACCCCATCACCGTCCTCATCTGCCAGAAGCAACGCCGCAGACTCGAGGTCTGCGGGTAGTTCTTCGCCGCTTTGAGAACCACTTTGCTGAGCCAGAAGCGCAGCAACGTCTAACGCCGCGGGATCCCCGACTTGGAGCACGGGGCGGAAACGCATTGTGGCCGAGGACCGAACCAGGTTCAGGATCTCATCGTCCGCGTCTCCTGGGATCGCCACAACGATGTTGTTGGAACCGAGGGTGCTGATTTCCGCTTCTGCCACGCCCGAGGCGTCAACACGCTGACGAATGATCCGAATGGCTTCGTTCATGTCGTCTTGAGAAACGGTTTTGTCGTCGGCTCCCTCTTGGATCCTGGGAGTCAGGATCAATTGGGTGCCACCCTCAAGGTCAAGCGCAAGCTTCGGGTAGAAGGTTGCACCCTGGGCAAAGTGGCCGATAACGAGTGCAATGATTGCGCCCACAATCGTGACTGCCAGAACAGTCAACGGTCGGCCGGGGTTGTTCTTCTTTTTCAAGTGACTACTGCCTTGTGAATGGGGCTTCGGACCGCTTGGTCCGAAGCACTTCGCGTGGAAGGTCCCGGTTGTTAGTTCTTTGCGTCGTCCGAATCGTCTGAAGAAGCGTCTCCCTCTGCAGACGTTGTCTCAACAGCATCCTGCGCGTCCGGTTTGAACTGCGCTTCGAACCTCTCAAAATCAACCGCGTCGCCATCTACTGTTTCCGATGTTTCAACTACGTCTGTTTCGGAATCCGTGGACTCCACATCAACCGTTTCGGTTGACGTTTCGACATCGTCGTGTTCGTCTTGGAGTGCTTCAAATGGCGGTTCGCCCACGCCCTTGACTGCGGCCTTCAACCAGTAGGTTTCTTCGCCGCTTGGGGTTTCCAGGATCACGACGTCGCCGTCCGTGTCGACGAACCGGCCAAAGAATCCTGAGAATGTCTGTACCCAAACACCAGGGTGCAAGTCCTCATTCATCATGCGTTCGCGTTCGTCTTGGCGCTTCTTCTGAGATTTGCGTGAGAAGGTGCTCATCAGGAAAAGACCACCAATCAAGATGACCAGCATCAATAACATTTCCACGCTCTTACTCTCCCCATTTCAGTATCGGTAAAAATGCGCCCTATGCAGTGTAGGCCATGCTGTTCTCCAGAGAGAACAGCATTACGTCACTATATTGGGCGCCTTGGGGCGGTCAGAGCCCCTGATTTTGGAAGAGATTGCTTTGTTGTGGCGCCACCAAGCCCAGGTGGTCCCAAGCTTTCTGGGTTGCCATTCGCCCACGAGGAGTCCTGGTCAGGAAGCCTTGGCGCACTAAATAGGGCTCTGCAACTGTCTCCAAGGTCTCAGCCTCATCACCGACCGTGTGCGCGAGGGTGCCGAGCCCAACCGGGCCACCCCCGAAGTTTCGACAAATCGTCTCAAGAACTGCGCGGTCCAACCGGTCCAGGCCCAGGCTGTCGACTTCGAATAGTTCCAACGCGTCCCGCGCAGAGCTAACCGTCACCTGATCGTGGCCATGAACCTGCGTGTAGTCAGCCACTCTTCGAAGCAATCTGTTGGCGATACGCGGTGTCCCCCGCGATCGCCCTGCGATCTCTTCGGCCGCGCTGTCAGAGAGCCTAATGTTCATCAGACTAGAACTGCGACGCACAACCTTCGCCAAGTCTTCAGGGGAATAGAACTCCAGATGAGCGGTGAATCCGAACCTGTCCCTCAGAGGCGCTGGCAGCAGCCCGGATCGAGTCGTTGCTCCGACCACGGTGAATCTTGGAAGCGTCAAAGGGATCGAAGTGGCGCCCGGCCCCTTCCCAACAATGATGTCGACGCGGAAATCTTCCATTGCCAGGTAGAGCATTTCTTCGGCGGTACGCGCCAAACGGTGAATCTCATCAATGAACAACACATCACCCGGTTGTAGCGCTGACAGGATCGACGCGAGGTCCCCGGCATGCTGAATTGCAGGACCCGACGTGAGTCGAAGAGATGCCCCCATCTCAGATGCCACAATCATCGCCAGGGTTGTTTTACCCAAGCCGGGCGGACCGACCAGCAAAACGTGGTCTGCCGCTTCTTCCCTGCCCCGGGCCGCGTCCAGGACGACCCCCAGCTGACGTCGCACTGCCGGCTGGCCGATGAACTCCCCCAGAGTCCGCGGCCGCAACGCCGCTTCAGCGGCACGTTCAATCTCCGAAGCGTCCGGGGCCACAATCCGGAAACCTTCTTCGGCGTCTGCGTCGTCGTACCCCGCCACGGGATTTTCGTAATAGTCGTCAGCCACGTGCCGATCCTAACGATTCCAAGGCCGCGCGTAGCATTGCCTCCGGCGTGTCATAGGTGCCTTCCAGTGATGACACAGCCCTGGATGCCACGGCTCTGGGCCAACCGAGCTGCTCCAGTCCTGCCTCAACCGCGTCCCGCAGTGCCTCATTCACCGATGCGGTCGGGGAAACGGGTTGTCCAACTGCGGGAAACCCAAGTTTATCCCCTATTTCAAGGACCATTCTTTGAGCCGTCTTGTTACCAACCCCGCTTATCCGCTGGAGCGCCTTCAGATCCTCCTGAGCGACCGCGCGCCGAAGTTCTTCGATCCCTAACTCGTCAAGAGCTGCAAGCGCCAAACGCGGACCGATTCCACTAACCGTCATCAACACGTCAAAACCATCGCGTTCCGCTTCAGCAGGGAACCCGTAGAGAGTGAGGGAGTCTTCCCTCACGATGAGCGTCGTGAAAAGTGTGATCTCCGCGGACGGAGACAAAGCCCCATCCAGAATCTGCTGCATATGGGAGGGCGGGACTTCACAGCGCATTCCCAGTCCGCTGACCCCAATGACCAGCGCGCCATCATAAACGGCGAGCACCGGACCCGTAAGCGAGGAGATCATAGCCACCACTTTCTCGAACAAATGTACGATACCAGCGAGCTCCGACGAATTCTTGCAACACTCGCCGCTACTGGCATCAAGCTACGGCTCTCGGACCGTTCGCCACGTACCCAAAGTGTCCCCGACTATTTCTTCCTGCGGGGATCAACTGCGCCGCGTCTCCGCTGATTTGCAGCCGCCTGCGTCCATGCCTTTTGCGCCGGGGTGAGCTCCGTTCTGGACTCCACTTTTCCTGATAGGGAGACCTGAATGTCGCCGTCTTGCCCGGAACCCAGTAGGCCTGTCCCTCTCCACGCGTGGCATATCGCGATTGCGAGGGCGTCCGCCGCGTCAGCAGGACGAGGGGCCTCCTTCAACCGCAGGATGCGAGCCACCATGTGCTGAACCTGCGCTTTGGAAGCAACCCCCGACCCCGTCACCGCTGCTTTCACTTCGGAGGGCGTGTACACGGCGAGGGGAAGACTTTTCCTCCCCACCTCGGCCATCGCCACACCCATAACTTGCGTGGTGGGAGTTACGGATTGGAGGTTGTCCTGGGTGAATACCCGCTCAATCGCGACAACGTCAGGTTCTAGTTCATGTAGCGCAGCCGCAATGCGGTTTGCTACGTCCCGTAACCGAAAGTGCAAAGCCAAATCGGGCTTAGTCCGAATCACGGACACGTGGACCAGTTGCGCCCGGCGTGACTCGTCAACTTCCACCACGCCGATCCCGCACCGGGTCAGCCCGGGATCGATACCGAGGACACGCACTGTCAGTGACCTTCGGCGTCTACGACAAAACGCTCCAAGAAATACCTGTGCATCTCCACGTCGTCACTGAGCTCAGGATGAAAAGACGTCGCAAGCACTGGCCCTTCGCTGATCGCAACAATCGGACCCAAAGTTTCTTGGCTTTCCGCGTCCTGCGAACCGCCGTGGCGCTGAGACCGTGCCAGCACCCGAACATCAGGGCCCACACTTTCAACAATCGGGGCTCGAATGAACACCGCATGCACCGGTTCGTCGACGCCTTCAACAACCAGTTTTTCTTCGTGCGATTGGATTTGAGACCCAAAAGCGTTACGTCGAACTACAGCGTCAATTGCATCGAACGAAACCTGATCGGGAAGCCCATCGACAACAGTCTTTGCCAGCAGAATCATCCCCGCGCAGGTTCCCCAAACCGGGCAACCGGAACGAATCAGGTCCCGAAGCGGCCCGTACATTTCCGTGGCAACCAGGAGCTTCGACATGGTCGTCGACTCCCCACCCGGAATGATGACCGCATCCAAACCCTCAAGTTCAGATTGACGTCGAACTTTGACGGCGTCTGCGCCAACTTTTCGTAGCGAGGCGAGGTGTTCTTCAACCCCGCCTTGCAACGCCAGAACGCCGACCCGTGGTCTCATTACCAACCGCGTTCTGCCAACCGGTGCGGCTCTGGAACCTCATCGACGTTGATACCGACCATTGCTTCGCCAAGTCCACGCGACACTTCAGCGATCATCTGGGGGTCATCGAAGTACGTTGTCGCCTTGACGATGGCCGCAGCACGTTTCGCCGGGTCTCCTGACTTGAAGATCCCCGAGCCGACGAACACGCCCTGCGCACCCAGTTGCATCATCATCGCGGCATCCGCCGGGGTTGCGATTCCGCCGGCTGTGAACAGCACCACCGGCAGTTCCCCGGTGCGCGCCACTTCCGCCACCAGATCATAAGGAGCGGCAAGTTCCTTCGCCGCGACATACAGCTCATCCTTCGGCAGAGCAGAAAGTGCCAGGATCTCATCGCGGATCTTCCGCATGTGCATGGTGGCGTTGGAGACGTCACCAGTTCCCGCTTCGCCCTTCGAACGGATCATCGCGGCACCCTCATTGATGCGACGCAACGCCTCACCCAAGTTGGTGGCGCCACAGACAAAGGGAACGTCAAAAGCCCACTTGTCAATGTGGTTTGTATAGTCGGCGGGGGTAAGGACCTCTGATTCGTCAACATAGTCAACGCCCAGAGCTTGCAGCACTTGAGCCTCAACGAAATGGCCAATGCGAGCCTTTGCCATCACCGGGATCGACACAGCCTCGATGATGCCATCGATCAGATCTGGGTCCGACATGCGTGCCACGCCACCCTGTGCGCGGATGTCCGCAGGCACCCGTTCAAGTGCCATCACCGCGACGGCCCCAGCGTCTTCAGCAATCCTCGCCTGCTCCGGAGTTACGACGTCCATGATCACGCCGCCCTTGAGCATTTGAGCCATGCCGCGCTTCACGCGGTCGCTTCCAAGTTCGACCGCTGCTTCGGTCTCCAGCATTGCCTTTTCGTCAGCGTTCATTTTTAGTCTTCGTCCTCTTCCAGGGCTGCAAGGACCTCATCAGAAAGGTCCATATTGGTGTAAACCTCTTGCACATCATCTGAATCTTCAAGAGCGTCCAAAAGCCGGAAAACCCGCTTGGCCGCGTCCAGTTCCATGGGCACCTCAGTGGAGGCCACGAACTGTGTTTCTGCAGAGTTGTAGTCGATTCCCGCAGCTTGCAGAGCTTCGCGGATTTGTACGAGGTCACCCGGCTCCGACGTGACAATGAAAACTTCTCCGTTGTCTTCAACGTCCTCAGCGCCGGCCTCAATCACCGCCATGAAAACATCATCTTCGGTAGTTCCGTCCGAGGGCACCTCAATGATGCCCTTGCGGGAGAACAGATAGGACACCGATCCCGGGTCGGCAAGCGCGCCCCCACCACGAGAAAGAGCCAACCTCACATCCGAGGCTGCGCGGTTCCGATTGTCCGTCAGACACTCAATGAGGACCGCCACCCCTCCGGGTGCATATCCCTCATACATAATCGATTCCCAGTGCGCTCCGCCGCTTTCAGCACCGGATCCACGCTTCACCGCGCGGTCGATATTGTCTGCGGGAACCGAGCTCTTCTTCGCCTTCTGAATCGCATCAAAAAGGGTGGGATTCGCTGCGGGATCGCCGCCTCCGGTACGGGCCGCAACTTCGATATTCTTCACCAGTCGTGCAAAAAGCTTCCCACGTTTTGCGTCTGTTGCAGCCTTCTTGTGCTTGGTTGTGGCCCACTTCGAGTGACCTGCCATGCGTAAAACCTCCGTAAATGAACGAATCTGATCTTACCAGCGCTACTTCGCTCTTAGCTACGCCGCTGGCCGGCCGTGAGTGAACTCTGCTTCGGTTCGGCTAACGCGGATCTAGGAGAGGCTGAACCGCTCGCCGACGCTTTCGCACAGAGCTAACCCTCCAGACAATCAGGATGGGAGGCGTATCAGTATTGCTCCCAGGGTGAGATAAACTCCGGTCATGCCGAAACTGGCGAGCAGGTACCTGCTGATTTCCCTCATCGTGTCGCTGATCGTGATTCTTGCGGTCGGTAGGGCATCGGGGTCCTCAGACTTTGACGAACTCATTGCTGAGTCGCAGTCCGCACAGTCGGGTGAGGAGTCCTCCGAACGCCGCGCCCTCTATGACTGTGACACTCCTGTTGTTCGCGGTCCCGATGAAGAACAGAGAACGCCGCTTCTCCTCTGCCAGGCTGATGGACGCCACGACCGTTATTTCATACCGGACTACGTGCTTTTGGCCAACCCAATCGACGAGTCCGATGATCTAACCTCGTACTCTTTAGTCGCCCCCGGCAAAGAGGTGACGGAGCCAGAGGTCGCGCAGCGGATTGCCTTGGCCATCGTTATGCCGGCCGAGGACGGTTGGTCCCCCAGCATCGATCTCCAAAGCGAGGCCGCCCAAGAGTGGCTCAACGACCCCGTGGTTATAGAGGTGCTTGGAAAGCAAAAGAACCAGGAGGAGGGTAAAGCATGAAGTCACGTTTTTTCGGGGCGGTAGCCAACCTCTTCTTTATTCTGTTTATCCTTCAGAGTCTGGGGCTTGCCCTCGCCGGCATTTTCGCACTGATCGCTGGCGTCGTCTTTGGCGACTTCACCCTAGCCAAGCTCACCATCCGCTCCTTCTTATTCCCAATCATGATTCCATTCGGGACGACAGGGCTTTCGGAGTACTCCGCCCAGCTTTTAAGCGAGGGCATTCTCACACCGGGCATGTTCGCTAAACCGATGGTTGATGCGGATACCGCTGCTGTGGTGAGTGCGGGGCTGGTCTTTGTTTCAACCGGGATCCTCGCCTTCCTTACTTGGCGCTTCGCAAAACGCGCCGATGCCCAAGCCATCAACCGCAAGACGATTCAAAGGATCGAAACAGCGGATGAAACGTACGTTGCCGACATCCTGGGAATCGGTGGTTTCGATCCAGAAAAGGCCGGGACCAGCCCGGACGGACTCCCCTATACGGATGACCGACTTGCCCTGGAACAAACCGAAGGCCGAGGCGACATCATGTTTGCCAAGCAGGGAGACATGCGACGTGCAACCGACTTGGCGACCTCGGGTGGCAGGAAGAGAAGTCGGACCACTCTGACCGACCTGGCGGCGCTCAACCGCACCCCGGCCCCGCACCAAACGGGCAACGTCATCCTGCTTACAGTCGCTTTTCTGCTGTCGGTCACCGCAGCGCTGGTTCTACAGTCGGTTAAGCCAGCCCTTCTCGCCGTCGTGCTGGGACTAGCAGTGTTGCTGGGAACTTGGTTGCCTTTTGGCCTGTGGCGCCAGCTTTTAGTCCGAGTCGGGAGCAACCGAAGGGCAACAGTGACGACACTGCTCACCACCGTTCTCTGCGCCCCGATGTTGCAGGTGGTGTTCGCGGGGTTCACTGGTGATGACACGGCCGTGATGGGGGTTGGCTACGTCGCGCTACTTGTCGTACCCCTGCTGACGATCTCTTGGGGGATCAAAGCTGAAGCCGCGGCACAAACCTACGCTGATGAGAGGCTGGCGTACTTTTTCACCTTTCTACTACGTGAGGGACAGACGCAAACCCACGCCTTCGCGGAGTGCGCTAGCTGTGGAACCCCAACCCTCCTGATGCTGGGTCGTTCCCACGGGTGCGAAGCCTGCGGGCGCATCGTAGATAGGACCATGACGATCAGGGAAATCAATGCGTAAAGTAAAGGGTCAATGGATCCCGAGGGCATATGTTGCCGTCACGATCATTCTGGTGATCGCGGCATTCGTAAGCCCGAACTTTTCCGGCGTGACCCTCGCCAAGTTTCTAGGAATTCCGCATTCGGTCGAAATTCTAGTTCGCTTGTCTCCTGCAGTGCTCGCCGGTGCCCTCGCATTCATGAGCTACCGCGTTTTGCATGTTGCGGATCAAAAAGCCGGTGTTCTAGACCTGTCTCAGTTGGGCGTGACTCTGGCTAGTTCCGGCCTGGCCGACAAGGAGAAGGCCGTGGTCACTTACCGATTCACCTGTCCCCACTGCGCTGGAAACATCACCTACGCACGTGGTCATTTGCCCATCGTCTGCGATAGCGTTCACGACCATGTCTGGCCGTATGAGCGGGCGCTGTACGACGACTTGCTTAGGGTTGGGAACACGGACCAGGCAAACCATCTTGCGCAGATCGTCTACGACGCTAGCAACTAGAGCAAACCCTGAGTGTCGGCCGAAACATGCTGTTTGGGGCGGCGCACGTTTTCCCCTTCTCTGTGCCGTACGCCCTCACAAGTCATGTCCATTCGCGGATGTGAGTCCTCTGGCCGTCCCAGCCTTGCGACCAACGACGAACCAACATCGGTAACTCCCGCGGATACACGGGCATCGTCTCCGCCTCCAGGTCCAGTTCGTCCAACGTGAACCACCGGAATTCGTCCAGGACCATCTTCTCTATCGGCGTTAAATCCGAGTGAAGAAGTGAGATGTCGGTGCCATCAACGGTCGCGATGTAGAACAACTCGTCTTGACGCGCCGTGACGTTCGCGAAAGGGAATTCGGATTCTCGATAGAGAACGGGGCCGACCAGATCTTTGGTGGCAAGGACGATGCCGGTTTCTTCCCTCAGTTCCCGGATTGCGCACTCTTTGGCGTTTTCCCCTGGGAGCATTCCGCCGCCAACTGTAAACCACCACTGGTGGTTGGGGTCGTGAGAATCGTGACCGCGGGCTAGGAGAACCTTCCGGTCCGAATCAAAAAGGACGATGCGGGCACCTTCGCGGTGAGGGTACCCGCCCTCATCCACAATCCAGTCAGGGCCCAGGTCAGTCACGGACGAGATAGTACACCAAAGGTGCTGGTCAGGGTTTTGAGGTCGCCGCGTGAAGCGCCCCAAGTCTCAAGAACCGCTCGCGAGAACCGACCATGTTGGCCAGAGACTCGCGTGCCAGAGCCACTCTCTCCGGGTCGGGGCCCCCGCGTTCCATGTTGAGTTGGTCCAACCCCAAACGTCCGGCGTTGACCAAGTATGCGCGGATGGACTTCCTTGCGTCCCGCCCCACTTTCCGGGCCCATTTGCGTGCGTGTTTGCGGGCCCGGCGATCACACACCATCTCCACCTCGTCGAAGCTAATCCAGCCCGCCACGTAGTACGGAGCCAGCCCCTCACGCAACAGTCGGCTCTGTTTGGATGCCATTCGTAACACCCAAACGATCCACGCGATAAACAGCGGCATCTCCACCAGGATGTACAGGAGGATCCAGTAGACACCACCCATTGCCATACCGTTCCACAGGGCGTGAACCAATATCGCAATCAAAAATCCTGCCACGATGCGCCACGTCCACCCCCACGCTCCTTTTCTGCGTAGCAAAGCGAGTGCGAAGAAGTACCCGGTGAACGAGGTGGCCATGGGGTGCACAAACGGGCTGAGAACCGCTCGGGCAAAAATCGTTATCCCTAAAACCGCGGTGCCTTCGGCTTCAGCCTCCAGAAAGTATTGAATGTTCTCCACGTAGGCAAACGCCGCACCTACCACGGCTCCGGCCACCAGCCCGTTGGCTGGGTGCACCACATATCGCCTTGCGAACACCAGGACAAGGACAACGCCGACCCCTTTAAAGAGTTCCTCGGCGATCGGTGCAACGACAACGGCAGTGAGTATTTCGGCCCTCGATACATCACCAATGATTGATATGAAGTCATCAAGGAATCCGGAGTTCACTAGCCCCGCAAAAACGGTGGCTACCCCACCGCCCCAAAGGGCTGAAAGCACCAGGTAGCGCACCCGAAGCGGCGCGAAGCGGTCGGACCAAAGTAAAACGCCGACCACCACTGTCATCGGGACCAGTGCAACCAGCGCGAAGACCCCCACCGACTTCGCGGTGGCCGAGTTTACGAGGACGACTGCGGAGGCAACCAACCCGAAGATGGATATCGCGATGAGTGTGCCCTCTCCCCTGGTGAAGATCCGCAAAGCCTTGGGCACGAAAAGCTTCGGGAGACGACGTTTCTTCTCTGTGCGGTTTCTCTTCTCCGCGTCTTTTTGTGGCTCTTCGGGGCTCGTCTTTGACGACTCGGCAGGCTTTGGGACATGGTCCACGCCGATGCCGGGGGGCAGATAGGGGACGGCTTCCGGCGCGAGGCCTTCGGCGGAAAGCCGCTCGCCTTGCGCACTCAGCCTGTATTTCTCCCACGGGAGAGCCGGGCTTGGGGGTGGCACCCCCTGATCCTCGACGCCTTCTTGGTTGTCGCTCACTGCCAAAACGCTACTTAGTTTGGTCGTCTAGATCCACGAAGTTCGGCATCGGCGCCCTGCCCGCCAGGTGGAACAAGCGCACAATCAAGCGGCTCCGCAGAGCCCTGGCTTGTGTGACGTCTTGATTGTGGAGGGTCCGAGCCACTTCCACGCGGTAGGCAGCCAGATCCAACGCCTCAAGCTGGGCCTGCGCAACCGCATTTTGAGACAGGGTCGACCGAAGTTCCGGGGTAAGGAAATCTCGCATTGCGCGGGACACCCGAGACTCCGCTAACAGTCGCCGATCAACTTCCGCCCCATCCATGTCTGACCCGGGACGCAACCCGTCAGCGACCAAAGGGATCTCAGAGAGCGCAAGTGCGTCCGTGGCCCGCTGGCGCATCTCTTCCGCAGAATCCGCCGGCACTCCAGATAGGTCCGAGGTGCGAAGTAGTTCCGCGTTTCGTTTCACCAAACCGCGTTCCAAACCTCCCCGGGCGGTCAACACTCGACGATGCAACCGATCAAGTCGGCTTGCCAACTGCCAAAGGAGTACGACGAGGAAGGCTGCTAGCAGCACCAGTCCCAGAATTAGCCAACCCCACCAGGTCATGATGATTCCCCACGTCCAAGTTTCTCAACCAGCCGCTCATACGGAGTTCCCGTGTTTGGGCCGGCCCCGAAAGGGACCACCGCGTCATAGACAGCCAAGACCTGATCGGTAACTGTTGACCAGTCATACATGGCGGAGCGTTGCTGTCCGGCCAACGCTAGGCGCTCCGCTTCCTCTGGGTGGTCCAGCGCGTCGTTGAGTTTCTTCGCCAAATCTGCGCTGCTGCCAACCTCAAACAGCGTTCCAGAAGCGCCGTTATCTAACACCGCTTCGAACGCCGCGATGTTGGACGCAACCACCATGGTTCCCGCCGCCATGGCTTCAACCAGCACGATTCCAAACGATTCTCCCCCCAGTTGGGGTGCAACATATACAGTTGCCCCCGCCAACAGGGAAGCCTTTTCCTGATCGGTGATTTCCCCCAAGAGTTCAACAGACTCGGGGTGTTTTTTGATCAGGGGTGTCAGAACCTCAGCGTCCCCTCGTCCCGCAACTAGGAACCGCGTGCCCGGATGTTTACGGAGTACTTCGTCAACAGCGCCCGCGAAAACCGGCAACCCTTTTCGAGATTCGTCGAGGCGCCCCAGGAACACGATCACGGGTCGGTCTTCCGTCGCCACCCAACGCGGATCCGGTTTGGCGTCCCGGAATACTTCTGTGTAAACACCGTTCGGGATGATCACCGCATCGCCCGAGTGATGCTCAATCAGAGTCCTCCGCGCCTCCTGGGACACAGCGATTCGTGCCGCGATTTTCTCTAATGAGGGCTGGAGCGCACCCGATGTCAGTGCCCGGACACGGGAGCGGTCCAGGGCGGCGTGGAAAGTTCCCACGACTGGGACCTGAGCGCGCCGGAGGGCAAGGAGACCGACCGAGGGCGTCTCTGGTTCATGGATATGAACCACATCGAAGTCCCCCTCTTCCAACCATTTCTTGGTTCGCGAAGCAACGATGGGACCAAATGAGAGGCGCGCCACTGACCCGTTGAACGGAATGGAAACAGCGGACCCTGCCGATACCAACCACTCGGGTGCATCCTCAACCCCGTCAGCGGGGGCAAGAACAGAGACATAGTGGCCGCGCCTAATCAGTTCCTCAGCGAGGTCGCGAATGTGGAACTGCACGCCACCTGGGGCGTCAAAAGAGTAGGGACAGACGATTCCAATTCGCATCAGTGAGTGGATCCTTTACTGTGACGTTCGCGGGCGCGAGCCAAGCGCTCTGGGTCAAGATCAGACACGAAAAGTTTTTGCATCATATGCCAGTCAACCATGTACTCGACCATGGCGGGAGATATCGCATCGGCCCAGGCGCGAGTCAAAGCCTCGACTTTGGTCTCCCCCTCGCGTGGTTCAGGAGCCTGGATCGGATCCGTGAAATGTGCTTGGATACGCCAGGAACCCTTCACCTTTTCGTATGAGATGTGCCCGGCGATGAGAGGCCGACCCAGCTTAAGTGCCAGGGCTGCGGGTCCAGCCGCAACAAGTGCTCGCGACGCTCCCAGGGAAACCTCAATTCCGCTACCGGAAATGTCACGGTCCGCAAGAAGCGGCACCAACAGTGGTCGTCCCTCTGCCCGCCTCACCAGGTCACTGAATATGTGTTCGCCTTTGCCAACCCCGATGATCTCCATACCGATGCCCTCGCGAAACTCCACGAACTGGTCGAAAAGGTCCTCGGGGTCAAGTTTTTCTGCGACGGTCAAAATACCGCCCCATTCCTGGCAAAACCAGGCCCCCGCAAGGTCCCAGTTCCCAGAGTGCGTGAGCGCTAGAACGACCGGGCCATTCTCGATGAGTTTCCGCGTCTGTTCCGCTTTCGGATAAACGCATCCTTCCCGGATGCGCTTCTTTGACCACCCCGGAAGCGTGAACTGTTGGGCAAAATTACGGAAGTAGGATCTGACACCTTGGCGCACCTCGTTGTTCGTCGGCGGGCGCCCAGAAAGTTGCTCATAGTTTCGACGCATCTGCTTAACGGAGTTGCCATTCAGCGCGTAAACGACATCAGCGGCAACCTCCGCACCCCCGATAACCAGACCCTGCGGGAGCTTCGGTAGAACCTTCCAAGCGACCCGGTAAAGGCGATCAACCCCCATCAGGCGCCGGCCGATTTCGTTTGAGCACCATTGGACAGAAGTGCTTTACTTCCCAACTGCTGGTGCGTGTACACCATCCGCTGGATCACGGTGACCGTGGAAGCGAATGCGACCCAGATGAGCCCGATGGCGTAAGACCACAAAGGAACCCCCCAGTCGGTGATTCCCGCGCATACCAGAGCAATGATCAAACGGTCTGTCCGTTCGGCAAGCCCCATCTTGGCGACGACCCCGAACCCTTCCGCCTTCGCCCGCACGTAAGGCACCACGCCGATCGCAACCATCGAAACTATGCCGGCAACAATGGCGGTTGTCCGCTGCGCCGAGTCCGGCAGTCCAACAATCGCCCACCAAAGAAGGGAGCCAAACACCATGCCGTCCGTGATTCTATCCATCGAGGAATCGAGGAAAGCACCGTACTCCGTAGAGTTGTTCGTCAAGCGTGCCAGAACCCCATCAACGGAATCCATGAAGAGGACGACGCCAAGGAGGATACCGCCCACTGCCAGGTGGCCTCGTGCAAGGACACCAAAGGACAAGCCGGCGATCACCACAGCCGAGGCCAAAGTAACCATATTTGGTGTGACGCGCAGTTTTGCCAGCAATCGCGCGAAAGGCGTGAAAATCGCTGTCGAGACAGAACGTCCGTGAGTACCCAAAACCATTTGGAACTAGTCCTCCGTTGTTTTCCATGCGGCTGCGAGCCGCGCCCGGGCATCGCCAAGAAGCTCCGGAATCGCTTTTGTTCGCGCTATCAGGGGGAAGAAGTTGGCGTCTCCACCCCAGCGCGGGACGACGTGTTGGTGCAGGTGGGCAGCCACCCCAGCGCCTGCTACGGCACCCTGGTTCATCCCAATGTTGAAGCCGTGCGGGGACGCCGACGCCCGCTCAACGCGCATCGCTTTCGCTGTTAGTTCACCGAACTCGACTCGTTCTTCCCCAGTCAGGTCCGTGTAATCGGGAATGTGCCGATACGGGCAGATAAGCAAGTGTCCCGAGTTGTAAGGATAAAGGTTAAGAATCACGTAGCAGGTCCGGCCGCGGTGAACGATGAGGGCTTCCTCGTCCGACAGTTTGGGTGCCTCACAAAACGGGCAGTTGTCGGCAGTTAGCGACTTGTTTCTTTCCTCGCCCGACTGAATGTACGCCATTCGATACGGAGTCCACAGACGTTGAAAACCGTCGGGGACGCCGGCCATCTGCTCGGCGTCCTCAACCTCGACCACCTCGACTGCGGCAGTCTGTTCAGAAGGTGTTGATTCTCCCCGCGTCATCAAAGTACGCCCTTGGTGCTATCGACAACCTCAGATGTCATCGTCATTCTTGCGCTCGCGGATGTGAGAAACGATTCTCTCCACAGCCTCATCAACGGGAACACCGTTGATCTGCTGACCATCACGCAGGCGGAAGGAGACAGCCCCTGCGGCCTCATCCTCTCCACCCGCGATCAGCACGACCGGGATTTTCTCCTTGGAAGCATTGCGGATCTTCTTCCCGAACCTGTCGTTGGAGGTGTCCACCTCCACGCGAACCCCCTCGGCTCGAAGTTTCTTCGCCACGGAGTTCACGTAATCGTCAAACGCGTCCGCCACTGGGATGAGCCGCACCTGAACGGGTGCCAGCCAAAGAGGAAAGGCTCCGGCATAGTGCTCAAGGAGGATGGCGAAGAACCTCTCAATGGAACCGAAAAGTGCGCGGTGAATCATCACCGGACGCTGGCGTGAGCCGTCCGCTTCCGTGTATTCCAGGTCCAAACGTTCCGGTGTGTTGAAGTCCAATTGGATGGTTGACATCTGCCAGGTGCGGCCCAGTGCATCGCGGGCTTGAACGGAAATCTTCGGACCATAAAACGCTGCGCCTTCTGGGTCATCGACCAGTTCCAGCCCGGTTTCTTCAGCGACCTCACGTAAGGTGTCAGTGGCTTCGGCCCAGATTTCATCAGAACCCACGTACTTTTCGGGGTCCTTGGTGGAGAGCTCCAGGTAGAAGTCATCCAAGCCGTAGTCGCGGAGAAGTTGCAGGATGAATTCGAGGACGTCCCTGATTTCGTCCCGCATCTGCGAACGGGTGGTGTAGATGTGTGCGTCGTCCTGGGTGAAGCCCCTTGCGCGCGTGAGCCCGTGAACGACGCCTGACTTCTCATAGCGATAAACTGTGCCGAATTCAAACAGTTTCATCGGCAGGTCCCGGTAGCTGCGGCCGCGTGAATCAAAAACAAGGGAATGCATGGGGCAGTTCATGGGCTTCAGGTAGTAGTCATGCCCGGCCTTGATGACTTCACCGGTTTCCTCGTCGATAGTTTCATCAACGTGGAGTGGGGGGAACATTCCGTCCTTGTACCACTCCAAGTGACCGGATCGTTCGAACAGTTCCCCCTTGGTGATGTGTGGTGTTGATACGAAGTCATACCCTGCGGCTAGGTGCTGGCGGCGGGAGTAGTCTTCCAACTCCATTTTCACGGCCTCACCCTTCGGGTGGAACACCGGCAGCCCCGAACCAATTTCTTCAGGGAAACTGAATAGATCCATTTCGCTGCCAAGACGTCGGTGATCGCGCCGTTCCGCCTCCGCAATCCGCTCCTGGTACTCGCGTAGATCCTCTTTGTTTGACCAGGCTGTTCCGTAGATGCGTTGCAACTGGGGGTTGAGCTCCGAGCCGCGCCAGTAGGCTCCCCCAGAGCGAGTGAGAGCGAAACCGTTGCCCAGGTATTTGGTCGAGGGCACGTGCGGGCCGCGACAAAGGTCCTTCCAAACAACTTGTCCGTCCCGGCGGACGTTGTCATACATGGTGAGGGTGTCCCCGCCGACTTCAACGGAGGAGCCGTCATCGTCAGAGGCCCCGCCCTTCAAATCAACCAGTTCCAGTTTGTATGGTTGGTCAGCCAGTTCCTCACGAGCTTGCTCATCCGTCACGGTGCGACGGGCAAAAGTCTGGCCTTGTTTGACGATGCGCGCCATCGCCTTTTCGAGGGCTTTGAGGTCTTCGGGGGAGAATGGTTGATCGACTCCGAAGTCGTAGTAGAAGCCGTCTTTGATAGGAGGACCGATTCCAAGGTCAACATCCGGGTTGGCCTCCTGAACAGCCTGCGCTAAGACGTGGGCGGCTGAGTGGCGAAGAATGGAAAGCCCCTCCTCGGAGTCAATCATGATCGCTTCGACCGTCGCGTTGTCTGGAATCTCGCGGAAAAGGTCGAGCGATTCCCCATTGACTCTCATTGCGACAACTTCGCGCTTCCCGTCAAACAACTCCAAGCCGGTTGTTCCCGCCGGAACGGTGGTGGGAATTTCGTCGACTGTCAGATTCACTGAAGTCACAGTGTTTACTCCTAGAGGTTGTCGATCAATAACGCCTTCAGCTTGAGCTTTGGCAGGTATATAACGAATATGCTAGTCACCCACGCGGCCGTACCCTATTTTGCGTGAGGATTCGAACCCGGGATCTGTAGCCGCCGACTACTGGTCCAGCCGATAATGTTGCTTGAACTTGCGGAAATAGTTGTATCTCTGCAGCAAGGCAACCATTTTACGTTTCCGGTCCGTTTCCACATCCGCTGCCAACGGGTTCACCATCCGCCCCGCTTTCGCAAGCCCCACCGCTTCCCGTCGAAGATCGCTCTCTGTCACGTAACGCTTAATGAGTGACATGGGCACCAGTGTGTAAAGTGCGCGCCGGGCCGCCACGGCTGGCACCACGTCTTCGCCCAGCACCAGGTCGCGAGCCATCGGAACCATCGGGTTTTTCCCTGCCGCGGAGACGTAATAGGAGTTGCGTCCGATGCGCGGGTTCACCTCGAAGAAATAGGGGGTGCCGTCACGCGGATCGATCTTGATATCAAAGTTGGCAAACCCCCGATAGTCCCCCGCTTCCAAGAGTCGTTCCGCCAAAGCCCAGAGTTCTGGCAGCTCTTGGGTGATCATCGCAATCGGGTTGCCGATCATCGTTGGGGCCGGGTCTTGCAGCAGGACTTGTGCGGCTGCTCTAAGCGTGACGTGACCATTCGAGTCAACGTAGAAGGTAAGTGAGCGCACACACGTGTCATCGCCCGGGATTAGCTCTTGAACCAAGAAGGTGTCTTTGAAACCCGCGTCCTTCAAGGAGCCCCAAAGTGTTTCAAGTTCTTCTGGGGTGTCGATGAACCAGATCTTCTTTTTGCCCGGGAAGGAAACCTTGCCGTATGCCTCACCCGAGGAAGCCTTCGCGATTACAGGGAACTGAAATTCGATGGCGGGAGCAACCCAATCTGGCTGGTCCGCGTTCTGAAAGTTCACTGCGACGGTGGCCGGGGTGGGCACTGCGTGTTCCTTGCAAAGCTCGGCAAAAGACTCTTTTTTGCAAAGAAGATCAATCGATGCGGTTGTTGGGATCGGCATTTTGTAGTGGCGACCCAGACGCTCAGCATGCCGCGCCATGAAGGCAATGCGCCCGTCGTCATTTGTCATGAGGACCAGGTCGGATCCTTCATTGTCCGCAGCGATCTGCTCCAAGGTCGCCAACAGCTCCTCATCCTCCACGCCACGCGCAATGTTCACCACGTCGTAGAGTTTGGAGAGCGTGATCATGTCCACAGGGCTGTTGGCAACGCAAATGCTGCGCACGTTGAATGCCTCATAGAACTGTAACCCCAGGGCGTATGCGCCTACGTCGCCACCCAAAATCACAGGTTTAACGTTGCCCAGTCTGGAGAAGTTCCTTGCCACGTTCATTCGCCCAATCTTGGTTGGTTCAGCCGTTGAAGACAACAACTGCCTGACGCTCACGCTGACACCCGAGCCGGTATAGCGACGCGGGCAAAGCTCAATACATCCCGACGATCCTATCAGCGAGATAGCAGGCCAAGAGGACCGCACCCCGAGCGTTAAAGTGAGTTAGGACGCGGGCCTTCTACGCTTTGGCCACGCCCCCCTTACTCCCCTGCTGTCTCGGTCGATGAGTGAAAAGCCACTCGTCTGCACGCTGATAGCCCCGGCTCCGACCCGCTTTCTTCGCCGATTGTCTAGAGCCCCGCAGCGTCGAAGGCGGTGATGGCCTCTTCGCGACCCACGTCCGCGATTTCACGGGCATGGTGGAAGTCGTACGTGCCTGCTGTGTCCCGGGGAATCGAAACCAGTAGGTCTGGTGGGGTCGCAGCCATGCGATAGCGTCCGATTGCGCCCTGCATCGTCTCAAGAGACATCGTGAGCACGTCTGCCACTTTCAACGACTCTGGCAGATTATCGAACGAGGGAAGCTGATCAACATCGGCTACGGACGACTCTTCGCTATCGGATTTGTCGCGAGACCGTAGTCTTGCAGCTAAACCCTGCGGGGGCTCTTTGTCGAGCCGCTCAGCACCCAACGTCAAAACTCTCATGAGCCACCCCGGTGACTGCTCTTCTTCAGCGTCACCAACCGGATCTGTAACCGCCCTGACCTTGTCGGGTCTACCGGAAAGCGCAACTGCGATCGTGGCATCCGAAACCGTGGAAGAGAGAGGTTCCAATGGGACAGGATTCATGACACCGCCGTCAGCGAGGATATGACCCCCGTAGTTCACGGGGGTGATCACACTGGGAATCGCGATTGAAGCGCGGATGGCCATGGCAAGAGGCCCGGTCTGAAACCAGATCTCACGCCTTGCAGTGAGGTCTGTTGCAACCGCCGTATAGGGAACGTTGAGATCTTCGATGAGTACGTTCCCGAGCATTTCCGAGACTTCACCAACGACACGATCAGCCTTCACCACCCCCGGTCCCCTAAGGGCGAAATCTAGGAGCCCGAAGACTGAGGACTGCGTGAGGGCGTAGGCCCAATCCCGGAACTCAGGGAGCTTTCCCGCCGCGTACACCCCTCCGACAAGCGCCCCCATCGAGGCTCCCGAAATAGCGACAATTTGGTGACCACGCTCTTCCAGTTCTTCAATAACACCGATGTGTGCGAACCCACGCGCGCCGCCCGAACCAAGTGATAATGCGATCCTCATGGTTCCAGTATGTACTTACCGCGTGCTCAACGAAAGATGTCTTGCGTGCCCCACCCGGAGGGGACGGGCAAGATTCAAGAAGGGAACCGAGCGGAACTGAACCGCACTTATCGTGGGGCACTATCTGAAGTGGTCTGGTGGGCGATACTGGGATCGAACCAGTGACCTCTTCCGTGTGAAGGAAGCGCGCTACCCCTGCGCCAATCGCCCGAGGTGGGTACGGGATTCGAACCCG
>CAYFRT010000006.1:0-26833 GCA_964345585.1 uncultured Actinomyces sp.
CCCCACCATCCCAACGAAAACCCCAGAGTTTAGACACCAATTATGGCCGGCAGCCGTGGGCTCGGTGTGTGCGGCGCATGTTTGTTTAGGCACGCAGACGAAATGCGACACCACCATGAATCCCCAACCCGGGCCTGTGTGCCCAAAACAAACAACTCGGGGTTTGTCGATCTGTTTGGAGTCGGCGGGGCGCTTCCTTGTCCCTGGTGTGTCTCCCTGTCCCTGGTGTGCTTCGGCGTCCTTAATGTCCACGTTATGAATAGGTAAGGGCCCTAAAGGGTGGCACCGAGAGCTCCGGGAAGCACCTTCGGGACAGGGAACAGTGTTGTGAAACAAAGTGGGTGCCACTGCTGGTGATCTTGGGGTAGGCACTGTCGGTTGAGTCGTGTTGCGTGAGGTCCTGTGGCGGCTGTCAGTGGAGTGTCGCAGTTTTTTTGGATCGTCCCTAATGGATTGAGGAAAAAGTGGCTATGGCAAGGACTCATAGGGATTTCAGTTTGCGGCTAATCCCTGAGCCGCGACTGCTTAGAAACATGGGGGCGCACTCCAGCGCTACTGAACACGCCCAATAATCTCATTTGCAGCCAAGCCCAGCGAAACAGCCATAAGCGATCGATACGGCCCAACCAGCTGCCTCACAACAGGCCTGGCGCGACAATGGTCACCGATCGCTTGATGATCGGAATGCCAACCGCACTACTTGCGTGTCGCCAACGCTAGTCCTTCACCGACTGGTACTAGGGCTAAATCGAAGTGCTCGGACTCCTCAAGCTCTCTGCAGACTTCCCGCATCGTGACAGTATGCGGGTCGCGTCTGGCCGGGTCCGCCACGTTTCCGAACCACAGTGCGTTCGGGATAACCAACGCCCCACCCGGCTTCAACAAGCGTTCGGCATGGCGCACGTATGCCGGCGTCTCTTCAGGAAGCCCATCTAGAACGACCATGTCGTAAGCACTATTGGCAAGTCGGGGGAGCACTTCCAAGGCTCTTCCGTGAATGAGGCGTGTGCGGTGGCTTGGAATCTTGGCGCTGCGCATGCTCTTCAACGCGTACTGTTGAAACTCTGCCTCAGCATCGATGCTGGTCAGTACCCCGTCGGGTGCCATGCCTGAGAGGATCCACATTCCGGAGACTCCTGTGCCCGTCCCAATCTCCACCGCAGTTTTCGCTTGGCGCATCGAAGCGACCGCCCGCAGGAGGGCTCCAGTTCCGGCACTGACCGGGTCAACCCCAAGTTCTAGGGCGGCCGCGCGGGCAGTGGCAATCTCTGGCGATTCCACCACTATCTCTTCGCTGTACGCCCACACTTGGCTTTTATCGGCTGACATCCGCGTCCTCCCACATTCGCTGTTCCGCGCCGGCCGCGGACAGGTTCCAATCTACCTTGCCTAGCTTCAACAAACGTGACGCCCGCGCCCCAAAGACAAATGGGGAAGCGCGGGCGTTACGGTTGAAGCGGATGGCTCTGTCAGTTCACGGGCGTTACGCCAAGGGGGCGCCCAGCCAGCCCTCTCGAGTGCTCCGAGACCTTCTTTCCCAGTTCTCGCATTGTTTTTGTCGAGGGGGCGTCTGGGTTAGAAACCGAAGGGTTGCCCTGATCCCCACCTTTTCTCAGTTCAATGTCTAGGGGAACTTGAGCCAACAGCGGCACCTCATACCCCAGGAGCTTCGAAAGGTGCCTGCTGACAACCTTCCCGCCGCCTGACCCGAAGATCTCCACCCGATCACCGTTAGCATCCGTCAGGTAGGACATGTTTTCAATTACGCCAATGACCTTTTGTTGCGTCTGGGTGGAAATCGCCCCAGAGCGCTCCGCCACTTCGGCAGCCGCAACCTGCGGTGTGGTGACAATCAAGGTTTCCGCGTTCGGAAGCAGCTGCGCGACTGAGATCGCCACGTCGCCCGTGCCCGGAGGCATGTCGAGGAGCAGAACGTCAAGATCTCCCCAGAAGACGTCCGCGAGAAACTGCTGCAATGCCCGGTGAAGCATGGGGCCGCGCCAGATGACCGGCTGACCCTCGGGAATGAACATCCCGATCGAAATAACCTTGACACCCCCAGCGCCGATTGGGGGAATGATCATACCGTCAATCGACTGGGGCTCAGTGGTGATGCCAAGCATTCTTGGAAGTGAAAACCCGTAAATGTCCGCATCAAGTACGCCGACCTTTAGGCCCTGTTCTGCCAGCGCGACAGCCAGGTTTGCCGTCATCGACGACTTCCCTACGCCTCCCTTGCCCGAGGTGACCGCGATTACACGCGTGAGACTACCCGGCTGTGTGAACGGGATTTCACGCTCAGCGTGGCCTGTGAGCTTTTCACGCAGCTCTTTCTTCTGCTCATCACTCATCACGCCCATCGGGACGGAGACGGACTCTACGCCGGCAACCTTGCCGACTGCCTCCTGAACATCGCCGGTGATTGTGCCTTTGAGCGGACACCCCGCTGTTGTTAGGAGTATGGGGACTGTCACGTGACCGCCCTCGATCTGCACCTCTCCAACCATTCCCAAATCTGTGATTGGACGATGGATTTCCGGGTCATCGACGGTGGCAAGTGCTGCCATAACTGAATCGCGCGAAATTGTCATGTTGACTATGCTAGGCGACCATTGAGATAAGGCGATACTTGCTTGTCTTAGATCACCCGCAACCCCGTAGGCTGGTTGGAGGAGACACGGAGGACCGAAGAATGTCAGCAAACGTACCGCGCCAGTCGTTTACAGTCGAGATGCCAACGGGCACGGAAGTTGCTGCCTTCAAACGGTATGCTGACGCCACCAAAGCCGTTGACAAGTTGTCTGAGGCTGGGTTTCCCCTGAATTCCGTGACCGTTGTTGGTTCTGACCTGCACATGGTGGAGCGGGTGGTTGGAAAACTTACGCCTGCTCGTGTCGCTCTTGGCGGGGCAGGACAGGGCCTCACCTGGGGGCTGCTCATGGGTCTCTTCGCGATACTGCTGCTTCCTGACTCGGGGATGCTCCTGGTTGTCATCGCGATCGCAGTGGGGATTTTGGGTGGAGTTCTGCTAGCAGCGATAACTTGGGGACTCAGCCGCAATCGCAGATCTTACGCGTCCCGCAATTCTCTGGTTGCGGCGCACTACACCATCCTTGTATCGCAAGATCCACAGAAAGCCTTCGGGGTATTGGCAAACGCAGAAGGTAACGTGTCCTCTGCGGTGGTGCGTCGCCCCGCTCGGCTGGAAGAGGCTGAACGGACCCGAGCCCGCAGGGAACGTATCTCCAGCAAGCCGCCCCAGTTCGGTGTCCGGCTCAGTGATGCACCGCAAGAAAAGTGGGGCAGTGATCAACGCGCTTCGGGCGGCGACGCGCCCTCGGATACGAACACGCCCAGAGACTCCGAAACCGAAGTCCCATTGGCCGCCCCAGACAAGGAGGACTCGTCAGAAGAGCGGTGAGGTCAAAAGAACAGTGAAACAGAGAAGCCGGAGGCGCATGGTCTCCGGCTTCTCTGTTGCTAGGCCTTCCCTGTCATTAGGCCATCCCCGCTACTGGGCGTGTTGCTACGCCTGCGCTTGAACCTCAGCGATCCAGGCTTCTACACCTTCGATAGTGCGGGGAATGTCCTCGCTCAACCGACGTGGGGTGCCGTCCGACTCAATCACAATGTCGTCTTCAATGCGGACCCCAATGCCCCGGAATTCCTCGGGCACCGCAAGGTCGTCAGCGCGGAAGTAAAGCCCCGGCTCGATTGTGAAGATCATTCCCGGCTGCAACTTGGCTTCCTGGTACATCTCCCTGCGGGCCTGTGCACAATCATGCACGTCAATCCCCAGGTGGTGGCTAGTTCCGTGGGGCATCCACCGCCGGTGGTGCTGGCCGTCAGGCTTGAGCGATTCCTCAGCTGTGACGGGGAGTAACCCCCACTCTTCGAGGCGGGAAGCGAGGACTTCCTGGGCCGCCTCGTGCAAATTCCGGAAACGCGCCCCTGGCTTCGCCGCGGCTGCCAAGGCTGCCTCAGCAGCGTCCAGCACCGCCTGATAAATCTTTGCCTGGACCTCCGTGAACTTCCCATCGATCGGCAGGGTGCGGGTGATGTCAGCGGTGTACAAGGAGTCAACTTCGATCCCGGCATCCAGGAGGATCAATGACCCTTCCGGGACCTCTCCCGTGTTGTCTATCCAGTGCAACGTATTGGCGTGGTTGCCGCTAGCCGCAATGGTTTCATAGCCGAGCCCGTTGCCGCGCTCGCGGGCAACAGCGTGGAAGGCGCCATCGATGACTCGTTCCCCGCGGGGGTGCCCCGCCACGCGTGGAAACGACCTGATCACCGCTTCAAACCCGTCCTTTGTGGCATCAATGGCTTTCTGCATCTGCTCCACCTCGTACTCATCTTTCGAGAGGCGAAGTTCGGAGAGCATTTCCGCCAAACCGTTGTCCAGGTCAGTGGCGTCGGGGTCGAGGCCAGCCTGCTGGCGCACCTCGTTCACCATCTCCTGCACGTTGGTGTCGACCTGCGGCACGATTCGCAGTTGCACGTTCCCTGCGTCCTTCGCCAACGCGTCACGCAAAGTGTCGATGTGAGCGCACTTGATTCCGGTGATCGCTTCCATCTCTTCGAGGGAGGGGCGGGCGCCAACCCAGAACTCGCCGTAGCGGGAATCTGCGTAAAACTCTTCCGAGGTGCGGGAGGCGCGAGGTTTGAAGTACAAAATGGCCTCATGCGTTTCTTGGCTCTCTGCACCCTTCTTCGTTGTCAGCGGGTGCAAAACCAGGACCGCGTCAGGCTCCATCTCAGCGCCCAGCCCCGTCAGGTGTGCAAAAGCTGAGTGAGGGCGGAAACGGTAATCCGTGTCGTTGCTTCGGACCTTGAAGGTTCCCGCGGGGATCACCAGGCGTTCCCCCTTGAACGCCTCTCCCACCTTGGCGTGGCGCGCTGGCAGGTAGTCTTTTGCTTCTGAAACTTCCACTTCGATCGGAATCCGCTCCCCCCAACTGCTGGCCATAAAGTTTCGGAAAGCTTGGCCTGAAGGGCGGTGGGAGCGATTGTCGCCGCGGCTTTCAAGCGGCTGGTCTTCATCTGGTGTTTTCTTGTCGTTCATGGCGCCATCATCCCACCGGGTGTCCGTCTAATCCAACTGGCTCGAGGAAGCCCGAGGGTGGCTGGCGTGACCCAGCAAGGCGTTTAGTATGGGCTAATGACTCGAATTGACCCCCATGCGCACACGCTTCACTCCGACGGTACGGACACCCCGGCCGAACTGGTGCGTGCTGCGAAAGATTCCGGGCTCTCCCTGGTTGGAATCACTGATCACGACACGATTGCGGGGTGGGACGAGGCAGCCGACAGCGCATCCCTGGTCGGCGTGGGACTGATCCGCGGGGTGGAGGTCTCCGCCCAGTGGGAGGGGCGGCCAGTGCACGTGCTCGCCATGCTTCCGGACCCGCGCAACGAAGCGCTTAATGAGTTGTTTGAGGCAACCAGGGCTTCTCGCTCCACTCGGTTGAAGCGGATGACAGAGAACCTCTCGGTCGACTATCCGCTACTGGAGTGGGAGGCCGTCGTGGCGCGGGCAGCCGGGGCTCCGCTGGGGCGGCCGCACCTGGCAGACGAACTGACTGCTTTGGGATATTTCCGGGACCGGTCAGAGGCCTTCGAATGGGCCCTTCATCCACGCGGACCGTACTGGGAGAAACAATTCTCGGTTGCTCCAGAAGAGGCCGTGCGTATCATCAGGGAGGCGGGGGGAGTGCCGGTGTGCGCTCACCCTCGCGCCACCAAACGTGGCTTGCCGATACCCGATGACGTCATCGCAGAGATGGTCGATGCGGGTCTCTTTGGTTTAGAAAGAGACCATCGTGACCACTCACCAGAAGACAGGATCGAAGTTGAACGGCTCGCACGGTTGTTTGATCTTCCAATGACCGGAGGGTCCGACTACCACGGGACAGGAAAACCAAACAGGTTGGGGGAGAACTTCATCAGTCCTCGCATCCTGGCGCAGATAGAAGAGCAGGCAGTGACAGAGGTGATTCGCCCGTGAGTATCGAAACAATAATCTCGCTTCCACTTTTGGCCACCACTTTCACTACACTCTTCGTGATCATGGATCCGCCGGGGTCGATCCCGGTGTTCCTCGCCCTGACAGGGCGGCTCAGCAGGCCCGCGCAGAACAAGGCGGCCCTTCAGGCGACGATCACGTCGTTCGTCGTGATTATCGGGTTCGCCGTGCTTGGGAACTCCATTCTGCGTGCACTCCAGATTTCTATCGAAGCGCTGCAGCTCTCGGGTGGGGTTCTGCTATTTCTGGTCGCAATGGAACTTCTCATGGGTAGCGGTGACCTGGGGGCCGGAGGGTCCGGATCTGAGGACGCGAACGTAGCGATGGTTCCTCTTGGCACCCCTCTGCTGGCAGGGCCGGGCGCCATCGTCGCCGTCATGGTCGCGGTTAACCAGGGAAAGAACACGCTTCCAGGGTGGGTTGCCGTCATGCTCGCCGTTGTGCTCATGCACGTGGTGATCTACTTGACGCTGAAGTTTTCCGTTGTCCTAGCGCGAGTTCTTGGCAAGAACGGCGTGGTCGTTCTCACCAAGATCGCTGGTGTTCTACTTGGCGCGATTGCCACCCAGCTGGCGGTCAACGCGATATTCCAAATGATTACTGATTATCGGATCGGTTAACGCGGGTCCTTTGACGAGGGCGGCGCTTGCGGGTAGCCGGCCGGCCCTTCGCGTTCGAGGTTCCCTGCTGGTTGTCCTCTGAGCGGTTATTTCGGGACTTTCCACCGGAGCCGCTTCCTCCCCGGTTCCGCGAGCGGCCGCCTCCGCTGCGCTGGCCACGTCGATCGCCGCGCCCTTGGTGACTGCGGGACGAGGATCCCCCCAAATCTTCCAATTTCTCCGCGTCCAAACCTGCGCGCGTGCGTTGAGAACGGGGGAGTCTACCCGTCGCATCCGTTGGGATCCCCAGGTCCGTGAACAGGTGTTCCGAGGTGTGGTACGTCTCCACCGGCTCGGGGAGGTCTAGGTCGAGGGTGCGCGATATCAGTCCCCACCGGGGCATGTCGTCCCAGTCAACGAATGTGATGGCCGTGCCCGAGGCACCCGCACGGGCAGTCCTACCGATTCGGTGCAGGTAGACCTTGTCGTCTTCGGGGCTCTGATAATTGACCACGTGGGTGACGTCGGTGACGTCTATTCCTCGGGCAGCCACATCGGTGGCTACCAGTACGTCAATTTTCCCGTTTCGCAGGGCACGCAGCGCCTGCTCCCTCGCGCCCTGTCCAAGGTCGCCATGCAGAGAGCCAACGGCAAAACCGCGTTCTTCGAGGTCTTCGGTTAGACGTGCGGCCGTGCGCTTGGTTTTCACAAACACGATGGTTCGGCCGCGGCCCTCGGCTTGCAGGATCCTCGAGAGCACCTCGACCTTATTCATTGCGTGCGTGCGATACGCAAACTGCTTCACCTCGCGCACCGTGGCGCCGTCGTCTTCGGGATCCTGGGCGCGGATGTGGGTGGGCTGACGCATGAAGCGTCGGGCCAAAGCAACAACAGCGCCGGGCATCGTTGCTGAAAAGAGCATTGAGTGCCGGTTAGAGGGGACCGCAGACAACAATTTGTCGACATCCGGGAGGAAACCGAGGTCCAGCATTTCATCTGCTTCATCCAGGACAACGGTTTGGACGTGGCTCAGGTCCAGGACACGACGGTTCATCAAGTCGATGAGCCTGCCCGGGGTGCCCACGACAATTTCGACGCCGCGTTGAAGTGCTTTCACTTGCGGCTCGAAACCGACCCCACCGTAAATGTCGATGATGCGGGCAGAGGAGTTTTTGCCTGCCACCCGTAGATCATCGGCCACCTGCTTACAGAGTTCACGGGTTGGCAGAATGATCAGGGCTTGCGGCGCGCCGGGAGCCGGCAGCTTTTCAAACTCTGGGCTCTTAGGTCCGACAACATTTTCAAGAACTGGGATGCCAAACCCCAGAGTCTTGCCTGTCCCAGTTTTTGCTTGGCCGATGATGTCGCGCCGTTCAAGAGCGACAGGCAGCGTCAGTGCCTGAATGGGGAATGGGTGGGTGATTCCCGTGGCGTCCAGCGCGTCTGTGATTCTTTTGCTGACACCAAAGTCTGCGAATGTTCTCTCTTCGTTTTTTTGCGGCGCTTCTGATGCCGCGGTGTTTGATGGACTCACTCTTACCTTCCAGATAACTTGCTAACTAGCAGGCAGCCGATCGTCCAAAATCCATTGTGGGGAGCCACTCCCCAAGTACCCGTCTTCAACCTACGACCGGGCAACCTCTCTAGCGAGTGTAGCCGTGGATGTGGGGAAGATAGAACCCAGGAGAGATAGGGTTAACACCATGACAAGTGACGAAACAGCGGAATTCGAAGTGGATGAGGTGGTGGAGGCCGAAACGCCTTACGTCCCTCCAGCGATCGGTTTGGTCGCCTACTGTGCCTTAGCGGCAATGACTCGACTTGCCAAGGACGGGGACCAGGCGCCAAGCACCAAGTTCCATGTTGACCTTGCAACCATGGCTGACGAAGCGTTTACAAAGTTCAAAGAAATAGATAAATATGGGCAGGTCACGGGGTTTTCGGTTGTTGAAGCCGCGGGCCAATACGCGGGCCTTTTCGATGAGCTAGATCACCGTACGCGACCATCGAACTGGTGGGAGCGCTCCGTCAAGTCCTACATCGTGATTGGCATCTTCTCCGACGTAATCAAGGAGCTTTCTCAGCGCCATCAGATTTTCGAGGACCCACTCTTGAACTGGGATGTTGGACACGGAGCCTGGGTTCGCAAGCACTTGGCACCTCTGACCGCAGAAGACCCCCAGCTGGCGTCCCGCCTTTCCCTGTGGGGGCGGCGCGTTGCGGGTGAGGCCTTCGGATTGGTGAGGGCGACCCTTTTCACTTATCCAGAGCTGGCGATTGATCCTGATACGGTTGACGCCGTCGTTGACTATGCGACCGAAGAGCACCGAAAACGCATGGAAGGCGTCAACCTGAAACCGTAGATGCGAATGTGTCTATAAGAGCAATCAGTTAGGAATTTTGATGAAGTCACTAAAAGCGGCTGTAGCTGCTTCCGCTCTGGTCGGCACGCTCGCCTTGGCTGCGTGCTCATCAGGAACAGACCAGACCGTTGAAGAGGCGTGTGGGGTAATCGGCGATGGGCTGATGACGCTGACCCAGACGGATACTTCTGACTCACTGGATCCCCTTGTCGAGGGCCTTGAAGACATTTCCAAGGACGTCAAGAACCGTGAGGTAAAGGAACCTTGGGACAAGTACGTCGCCACGATGAAAGAGATGGTTCAACTTATCTCCGACCACACAGACGTTGCCGAATCGGTTGAGGTGACAGAGGACGGGGAAATAGAGGAATCTGAAGTCGAGGCTACGGACGTCACCGATGAGGTCCTTGAAAAAGAAGAGGCGCTCCTCAACCAGCTGGAGGAAGCCCAGAACGAATTGGACGAGCTCTGCTCGGCTACATGGGACCAAGAGTAGTCCTCACATAGCAAATGACCCACCTGGCTTATTTCCCAAAAAGGGATGCCGGGTGGGTCTTTCTATTCGGTTACATCCTGCCGAATCCGACGGGCGCTGGTGCCCGCGAAGGCACCGTCACATAGGCGATCGCGTTGGCGGGGATCAGGACCCTTTCTCCTTCGGCGTCGGTCAAATCGAGGACCGTGTCGTCTTCTATAGCCTTCTTGATTTTTGCGAGGGCTTCCTCAACGTCACCCTTCAAATCCAAGGTGAGGGGTGTGGTGCCCGCGCGAAAATTAAAGGTCAGTTTCACAGTTTTCTCCATCAGGGGACGTCATTGACTTGTTGTTTCCATCCTAGCTCCACACAGGAATCGTAGCCGTGCAGCATTCTGTCGGAGGGGTGGGTGATACTCGAGGGGATGATGGCGGCGGGACCAGCAGCGTCGGCCTGCTGAGGCCGCGGATGAACCCTAATGCAAGGAGTGTCAGGGCAGAAGATGAGGAGTTGACCGTTGAGCGGGAAGACACCAACTGACCAATCGGGGGGTCTGCGGGAAGGTTTGAATCTTTGGGAAACAACCAAAGACATGCTTCTTGCTGGGGAGAGCCTCCTTGTTGACGGTGTGCCGGGCGCTGGGAAAACAACGTTGGCGCGGGAACTCGCTATTGCGGCTTTGGGTGAGGTTAGAGATGACTTTTGGGCTCCCGTGTTGGTGATAACCCCAGATCGCCGTCGGGCGGCATCAATGGACCTGGAAATCGCGCGGCAACTTCCTTCCGGAAATAACGGTCTGTTCCGGGCGCCGGGGAGTCACAGGCTGATCCGGTCGCTCAATTCTTATGCTCATTTGGTCGATGGACTGTGGCGCGTGGAGCGGGAAACCCCACTACCGCGTCTTCCCTTCACGTCTGGTGCTCGGGAGGATGCTTGGTTGCAAGGCTTCTTGCAGAAGGCTAGTGATCGTTGGGAACCGGTCTATGGCAACGCGGTGATGGCAAGTCCCGCTATGCGAATGGAAATACGAAACGTGATCGCCCGCAGCGGGGAAGTGGGGCTGGAAGCAGAAGACCTGGCTTGGTTGGGAGATCAGTTTGACCGACCTCTTTGGCGTTTAGCGGCTGAGGCATACTTGGAGTACGCGGGACCGGGACAGACACCTTTTGGGGCAAACACTCCGCATGTTGACAGCGCCCGTTTACCCCGGATCGCGGCTCACGTTCTTTCTGCGTGGGAAGGCGAGGCAGACTCGGCCGGCATTACGGCACCGCTACCCGTTCCTCGCGTACTGATCGTTGACGACGTACAGGACATGCCGGCGTCAGCGACCCCTTTGATTATTGAAGCAGCGAAGCGGGCGGAGCAGGTTGTGCTTCTCTCATCGCCTCTTTCGGCAACCGCAGATTTTCGCGGGGGTCGTCCTGACCTGGGCAACGAAATCGCGCAACTACTTCAGCTTCGTTCCGTGCACCTGACAACCAATTTGAGAGCGGATCAGGGGGTAGCGGCAGCCGGATACCAAGTGGGTTCGTGGTTGCAACCCGCCGAAGTCGCTAAGTCGGGAGTTGACGGAAGTGCTTATGGCTCTGCTCCCGGAGTTGAAGCCTCACTTGTGGCGACGGAAACCAAACGGGACACACTCATCGCGCAGACGCTTCGTCGACACCATCTTGAAGATGGGGTTCCCTGGGAGAACATGGCGGTTGTAGTGAGGGGCGCAAGCGTCATTGAGCCGTTGCGTAGACGCTTAATGCAGCTGGGGGTGCCGTTGGCGCCGTTGAACAGGCCGGTCCAGTTAGCCAAAGCACCGATGTGTGCGGCGTTGTTGGAGGTTTTGGCGCTTGGTGGCTTAGAGCAGGGCCTCCCGGGTCCAGACTCTTTGGAGATGTCTGAGTTTGTTTCTGAGCCGGCTTCGGTAGATAGAGAAGAACTGCAACAAGCGGCTGCGGATTTGGTTTCTTCCCCTCTGGTTAACGCGGACCCGATGGCGCTGTTCCGATTAATAAGAGCACTGCGCGCCTCTGATTCCAGCGGGCGAATGATCCAGGCGGGCACGTTAGATCTCTTGGAGATTCCTGAAGAAGAATTCGAGCAATTCGACGTACCGGATGACAAATCACGTGGAGACGTCTTACGGGCGGTGCGGAACGCGCGGAAGATTTGGAGAGCAAGAAAGGATGCCGCTGCTTCACCCGCACAGACGGGGCTGTGGATGCTTTGGGATGCTGCGGACATCGAACAGACGTTGCGGCGCAGGGCGACCGACACCAGTCCAAGGAAGGCTGTGTCGCGGGAGATCGCAGCGGATGCTTTGGATTCTGTGATTGCCCTGTTCCGTAAGGCGGACCTTTGGCAGCAGGAAAAACTGGAAGTCTTTGCTGACTCCGACCGGGAAGACACTGCCTTTGAGTTTGCGGTTGAAACTCTTCGCCAGAGCGTATCCACCGACTCTCTGGTCAAGGGAGGCTTGGCCGAACCAGGCGTCTCGATTGCCACCGTTAGTCAGGCGGCTGGCTCCGAATGGGACGTTGTCTGCGTCGTGGGACCTCAACTGGGTTCTTGGCCCTCAACAGCGGTGGACTCGATGGCGCAGTTGAGTCGTTTGCGTCTCATAGTGGATGACGCAACGTCTCGCGGGTGGGGCGGGGAAACCCCGATCCGCGACTATCTACCCGACCTTGACGTTGGACTCGCGTCAAACTATCGCCAGGCCCGGATTGAACGCACACGCAACGACGCCCAGCTCTTCCTATCGGCAGTCACCCGCGCAAAGATGGCCCTGCATTTCTTTGCGGTTGAATCTGAAGACCAGGGACCCAGCCCCTTTCTGACTGCGCTCTCGGAGACTGGGATTGTTGCTGCACTTCAGGACGAAGAAGGTTTTCCGCGGTTACGTGATCCTGAGCAAGACTTGGATTTGGCCTCTCTAGTTGCTGCGTTGAGACGACGTTTGGTCTCCCCTTCGTCCTCGAGCTCAAAGCGAAAGGAAGCAGCCAGGATTCTTGCGCTCCTATCCCTTGAGGGAGTTCCAGGGGCAAGCCCGGAGACTTGGACCGGGGTTGGTAGTGTCAGCACGGACGCGCCTGTGATTGATGCCGGCCCAATAGCGTTGAGCCCCTCCGCACTTGAGCTGATGGATGAGTGCCAACTGAGATGGTTTTTCCGTTTCTCTCGCGGACAAGACCAAGCCACCGGGGAAGAGGCAGAAGGCTTCACTCCCGCTGCGCTTGGCACACTGATTCACGCGATTGCTGAGGCGCATCCACGGGGTCCATCGGGGGTGCTACACCAGGAACTAGATGAGCGCTGGCCATCACTAGGCCTGTCTGATGACACACACTGGGGGCGATTCTGGAAGACCCGCGCGGAGAACATGGTCGATCGTTTGGCGGAGCATCTGACTACGTGGAAGGGGCCCGTAGAGGTCGAAGAGTCTTTTGAATTTCAAGTCGGTCCGGGAGTGGTTAGGGGGCGTATCGACCGTCTTGAAATTGAGCCCGATGGGAGTGCGCGCATCATCGATATCAAATCAGGAAGACCACTATCCAGGCCACAGGTGGAGAAGAATCCTCAACTTCGCGCTTACCAAAGTGCGCTCCAGGCCTTGGGATACAAGTCGGCGGGGGCAGGTCTCCTGCAGGTCGCGGCGGAGAAGCCTCCGGCCCTCACCATGCAAGAGGCTCTCAGTGAAGAGGCAATCGAAGAACACTTGGAAGTCCTTTCGCAAGCGGCAGAAGACGCATCCGGGGCAACGTTCAGAGCGGAGGCAGGTTGGCACTGTGGCATGTGCGAGTTCACGAAGGCGTGCCCGGCAGTTGACGGCAAGAAAGGGGAGCGGGATGTGTAGAGATCTGACCGACGAAAAAGTCTTGTCGGAGGCGCTGACGGAGTTGGTGAGCACCTTGAACCTGCGGCGCCCCACTCCCGAGCAGGCTCAGATAGCGACTTACCCGCCGATGGTGGATGTCGGTGGGACGAAGCGACCTGCTCCGTTGCTGGTGGTCGCGGGAGCAGGCTCTGGGAAGACTGAAACGCTGTCGCTCCGCGCTACTTTCATGGCATCACACTTCGGTGTACCTGCGGATGCGATTCTGGGTTTGACGTTCACGCGGAAGGCTGCCGGGGAACTTGAGCAAAGGCTACGTGAACGCTTGGAGTCCCTTCGCAGGGTAACGGGTGATACGGGTCCAGAAGGGACGGGTCACCAAGCTGCCCCAGTCCTTGGCGGTAGCGCTGAGTCAATGACGTACAACGCGTTCGCCCTTGGTGTGGTGCGTGAATTTGGCGCTCATATCGGCATTGATCCACAAGCCGTGCACATGGGGGAAGCGGCGGCCTGGGAGTTAATGAGCAGCGTCGTCTCGCAATGGCCGGGGGAGCTCACTGAGTCGTTTACGTTGGCATCGACGGTCGATAAGGCACTGGAACTACGTCAGGACATTGCGAACCAGGCAATGACAATGGATGAGGCGCGTCGGGGAATAAGACGCCTCCTCGGACGGTTCAAAGAAGCCGCTGATGAGGGGAAACGTTCGTATACGGCATTTCATAGAAACGGGGAAGAAGCCCTCCGAAAACGGTTGCAACTCATCGACATTATCGAAGTGTTTGACGAAGAAATGCGTGTGCAAGGGAGAATGGATTACACGCAGCAGGTGCTCTCAGCAATTCGTGTGGTTAAGGAAGTCCCGGAGGCTCGGGCCGCGTTGCGCGCGCGTCACCAGGTGGTGTTCTTAGATGAGTTCCAAGACACGTCAGTGGCGCAAATGGAATTTCTCTCGGCGCTCTTTGATGACCACCCAGTCACTGCGGTGGGAGACCCCAACCAAGCGATTTACGGGTGGCGCGGTGCGTCTGCCGCTTCGCTGTCTGACTTCCACTCGATGTTCAACAAAGAAAAGGGCGTACCAAAGCGCACGATGACGTTGCGTACCGCATGGCGCAACGACAGAACGATTTTGGATGCCGCGAACGTTGTGGCTCAACCTTTGACAACCAGGGGCGCCTGGCTTCCTTCGGTGGCAGGAGCCGCGTCTGGAGACAAGAACAAAGACGTCACACTTCCCAAACTTGAGGCTCGACCCGGTGCGGGACGGGGGACCGTTGGGGCGTCGTACACCCACTGTGAGGCAACCTCGATTGAGGCCATGGTCGCGTTTGTCAAGCAGGCAAAAGAACAGATGGAAGCGAACTTGGAACGGGACGTGTCCGTAGCGGTGCTTTCCCGTCGGGCGAAAGCGCTGATTCCGGCGGTAGACGCACTAAGGAGGGCTGGATTGCCCGCTCAGTTGGCTGCCGGTGATGCTCTGTTGCTCAGTCCGGCAGTGATGGATCTTCGCTCAGCCTTAAGCGTCAGTGCGGATATCGGGAAGTCCAGCGATGTGATGCGCCTCCTGACGAACCTGCACTTGGGGGCGTTGGACCTTCGTGCGCTCGGAAACCTCGCCCGGCATCTAGCGCGGGGGAGGGGGCCCGGTGTAGATGACACCGCACTTCTCCTGGAAGCGGTGAACGCGGTCACTGAGGGGGAGCCGTGCAAGAACCTGAGTGAAGCAGGCAGGGCGCGAGTCGTCCAGTTAGGTACGAAGCTCTCAGCGATCCGGTCCTCAAATGACAGCGGACTCGTTGAGCAAGTTCAGGGGGCGCGGTGGGCGATGGATCTGGATGCGGAGTTCACTGCTGATCCAACTACTCCTGGAACGCCCGAACTGTTGGATCAGTTCACTGAGTTGGCTGTCGAATATGAAGCCACCACGGAACGTCCGTCACTTTCAACGTTTCTGGAATGGTTGGGCTCGGTCGAAGCGAAAGAGCAGGGGCTCCGTGTCCCCGCCGTTCAAGTAGAACCCGGCGCTGTGCAGGCAATGACTATCCACAGCGCGAAAGGATTGGAATGGGACGTAGTCGTCGTTATCGACATGGAGGATGGACGATTCCCAAAGTCCCACCAAAATGGGAGCGATCCAGAAGACCAACCGTTCGATCCCGAAGCGCCGGCGGACGCAGCCCCGCAGTCTGGATGGTGGACGGACTTGGGGAAACTCCCCTACCCGCTTCGTCGTGATAGGGACCATCTGCCCCCGCTCGAAGTCTTTGATATGAGCCAGACTGGGAAGGAACTACAAGCGCGGTTCCGCCAAGACGTGGGTGACTATCTGCAAACCGAGGAACGGCGTCTTGCGTATGTTGCCCTGACCAGGGCTCGCTCCCACCTGGGGGTGTTTGGGTCGTGGAGCACTGGGGGGATGAAGGTCCGCTACCCCTCCATCTTCCTCACGGAGGTGGCTCAGACCCCAGGGGTAACTGCCGATCTCCAGAGTTCTCCTGTCGGAGAGGCCTTGGAAGCTATCCAACAGGCGGATCAGTCGGTGTCCTTCCCCCCTGGTCCCAGCACGCTTGAGCGGCAGAGTGCTCAGGCGGCAGCCCAAATTGGCGAGGCTCGGGAGGAGATCCTCTCCCAGGTAAGGGATGAGTCTCCCCTCGCCTTCCTTGGGGACCCGCTAGACACTGCACTTGCTGACCGCGTACTGGCGGGCGTAGGGGACCGTGGGCTGGCGCGCCGGGTTGCCCTCCTACTGCAAGAGCATCGCGACAACCTGCAGCGCCGTGACCCAAAGACGCTCAGCCCCGAAGAGGTTGTTCGATCCATTGGTTCTACCAGGTCAATGCAAGTGACGGAGATTGCGCGTCTGCAATCCGATCCAGAGGCGACCATCCTGGACCTGGTGCGCCCTGTTCCTTCGGAACCAGCAACCTCGGGCCTCATTGGGACGGCTTTCCACGCTTGGGTGGAGGAGTACCTAAAACGACTCAACGCTTCTTCTGGAGAGGAAGATGAAGAGGAGCTCTGGGCGTTAGCCGCACTCCCGCTTTCCCCCTCCGATCAGGAATATCTGGAACAGCTTGAAGTCTCGTTTGCCGGTTCTGACGTGGTGGACGGTTTCGAAATCGTGGCGTTGGAAACACCATTTTCGATGGTTCGTGACGGTGTGACCGTTCGGGGTCGGATCGATGCCGTGCTACGGGATCGAGAGGGAAAGACCTGGCTGGTTGACTGGAAGACGCGTCGTTTCCTTCCCAATGAGATCCGGCCGGAAACGCTGAGCTACTACATCTCCCAGCTGCGACAGTACGTGGAAGCCTGGTCGGCGCGCGCAAAGACAACTACAAAGACAGCTACTGGGAATAACGGTTGTACTGAAAAAGTGCAAGCAGCTCTGTTCTTCGTTGCCCCGCAAGGAGTTCGAGCAATGACGTTGAGACAGCTTGAGAAGCAACTTGAAATGCAACTTGAAAAGCAGCATAGGGCGCAATCGGAAAAAGCGCGTGGGTAAGCGGGTGCTTGTCGCTCACCTAGACTCTTCGCCACTCCAGAACGGCACTTCGATGCTCCCATCAGTTGCGGGCGGGGAGCCGTGCCCCCATTCCTCGGCGTACGGAGTTTCATCCCAGGTGGGTTCGAAGTTCCCCGTCGTATGACCATGACTTTGTGAGGGAGCGACGTGGGCTACGGTGGCAGACGTTTCTGCCCCTTCAACTTCAATTGTCTCGGCTCCAGGCGCGGCCAACTGATTGCTCCCGTCGTGTCCGGGCTTACGGAGACGGAGAAGAGGCTCTTCTTCAGCGGTGAAGTGAATCTCCACCACCTCCGGTTGAGGTTCGACAATCCATGTCCCTCGAACGTCGGCATCCAGTTCGCGGAGTGCGGCAATCCCCTCGTCCCGCCAGCTCCGGTCGCGCGCCACCACTGCCGCGTCATACCAGCGCAGGGTTTCAAGCTCGGCGAGCAATCGCGCCCTCGTTACCACATGCAGATCATTGTTTGACCGACCCCTGGAGTATGCGGCCTCAAAGGTCTGCAAAAAGGCCTCGTCAGCGAAAAAAAGGATCCCAGCGATGTCGGAGGCAGGGTCGCCGACACCCATGGTCTCGAAGCCCTTCATTCCCACCACTGCGCCTTCGTGCGTGACCTGCACATCTTCGGCGGCAAGAGAACCATGCACTGTGCAAGGGGCGTACTGCCACAAAGATTCCACGCGAAGTGTGTCCATCCAGCGGTTCCGGAGGTCGGCGGGAATGGCAGCTGCGTGTCTACGCACCAACTGCAGAAGCTCATTGCGGTGATCTTCAGGCGACTGCTCCGGAAGCCGGCATCCCACAATTCGGCTGGGGTTGACTGTGTGCAACGCAGCCAACGCCCGCCCCAGCGAGTTCGCGAACAGCGTGCCCTCGACAAACGCAGCCTCTCCCGCTTCCTCGCCGCCAAGCGCGGGGAAGACGAACACCAAAGAACCGTCCTTCCGGTTCACGATGCCCTCAACCCGCGGGACAGAAAACGGCAGAGTCCGGTCTTGTCTTGCCAGCGCCAGTTGGTGCTGGCCCCGCAGCATTGCGTTTAGTTGGGCGGGGTTGAGACGCTTGTTCGGGGCGTAGATTTGCCACTCGTTTCCGGCATCATCGGTAGCCCAGCAGCTCGTTCCTTTTACGCCTGCCCCTCTGCCGGGTTTGACGCTCAGCAAGCGCAACCCGTCGATGGCAGCGGTGGCAAGGGCAGCCAGCTCCATGGAGTCAGCCAGTTTTGTTTCACGATCCTTCAAGTCACTCACCCCACCAAACTAACGCCCCTTGCGCGTGGAAGAGGCAGCCGCGCCGAGGCAGCCCATTCGTTCCAAAGTCGGCGTGGAGCGAACCACAGGACAATCGCTTCGGGCCAGATCGACTAAGCTTGCCGCGTGAGCATCGAATTTCCTGAAGCAATATCCGCCCTGCGGACGACCATGGGCAACGTGGTCTCCGTGGTGAACCCAGATAAGTTGTCGAAGGAAATTGACCGATTGTCGCAGGAAGCTGCGGCACCCGACCTCTGGGATGACCCGGATCAGGCTCAGAAGGTCACCTCCCAGCTCAGCCATTATCAGGCTGAACTGAACCGGCTTACTTCCGCCAACAGCCGCATCGATGATATCGAGGCGCTGGTGGAGTTAGCGGAGGAGTCGGGAAACGATGAGGAACGGGCTGAGATCCTGGAGGAAGCAGCCTCCGACCTGGCTGACCTCCAAAAGCACATTGCGGATCTTGAAATCAAGACGCTCCTTGACGGCGAGTATGACGACCGACATGCGGTGGTCACAATTCGTTCCGGCGCCGGGGGTGTTGATGCCGCAGACTTCGCACAGATGCTGATGCGCATGTACTTGCGGTGGGCGGAGCAGCACGGCTATCCAACGAAGGTTCTGGACACCTCGTACGCCGAGGTCGCCGGGATCAAATCGGCCACCTTCGAAATCGAAGCCCCTTACGCATACGGCACCCTGTCGGTTGAATCCGGCACTCATCGACTGGTTCGAATCAGCCCCTTTGATAACCAGGGCAGACGGCAAACCGGATTCGCGGCAGTAGAAGTGATTCCGCTCATTGAGACAACTGACCACATTGAAATCCCAGAAACTGACCTCAAGGTAGATGTTTTCCGGAGCTCCGGTCCGGGCGGCCAATCGGTCAACACCACAGACTCCGCGGTGCGTCTAACACACCTACCAACCGGCATTGTTGTGTCGATGCAGGACGAGAAATCACAAATCCAGAACCGCGCAGCGGCAATGCGAGTTCTCCAGTCCCGACTCCTCATGTTGAAACACGAAGAGGAAAAGGCGAAGAAGGACGAGCTCAAGGGAGACGTGAAAGCGTCGTGGGGAGACCAGATGCGCTCCTACGTGCTTCAGCCGTTCCAAATGGTGAAGGATTTGCGGACTGAGCACGAGTCGGGGAACACGCAGGCCGTCTTCGACGGAGACATCGACGACTTCATCAACGCGGGCATCCGGTGGCGTAAGCAGCAAGAGCAAGCATAAGCGCACCACCCAGACCGGCGGGCAACGGCGGCTCCCAAGCTGAAAGGGTGCCCGCCTATCCCAGGTCTGACGCGTGTCGGATTCCGGGACGGTCACGCCAACCGCATACGCTGGACTTGGTCCGGAAGGCCCCAAAATGCGGGGTCCCCATATTCCAAGAGTGAGCGATGATCCGTTTTACAGACGTCACGAAGATATATGTGAAGGGTGCAAGCCCCGCACTCGACAACGTGTCCATGGAGATTGAGCGGGACGAGTTTGTCTTTTTGGTGGGGAAATCCGGTTCCGGTAAATCCACAATGCTCCAACTGATCATGCGTGAATTGCGAGCCACCTCCGGCGAAGTCTGGGTTCTGGGGCGGGAGCTCTCTCGTCTGTCCCAATGGCGGGTCCCGAAATTGCGGCGTCAGATCGGTACGGTTTTTCAAGATTTCCGGCTCCTGCCCTCGAAAACCGTGTACGACAATGTTGCGCTTGCGATGGAGGTCATTGGTAAGCCTCGACACGCGATCGCCACGCAGGTGCCAGAGGTTCTGGACCTGGTTGGGCTTAAGGGCAAGGAGAAGCGGCTGCCCACGGAGCTTTCCGGCGGTGAGGAACAACGCGTTGCGATCGCACGCGCAATGGTGAATCGGCCCCCTCTTCTGCTGGCGGACGAACCCACAGGTAACCTCGACCCCGAAACTTCCCTCGGAATTATGCGGCTGCTGGATCGAATCAACCGCACGGGAACCACCGTTGTGATGGCAACCCATGATTCAACTGTGGTGAATCAGATGCGCAAACGTGTCATCGAACTGGTTGACGGGCACGTAGTGCGCGACCAGGACCGCGGCGTTTACGGGGGAGGTCGATAGTCAGTGCGGTTACGTTTCATTCTTTCCGAGACCGGCAAAGGCCTGGTCCGAAACAAAGCGATGGCGGTCGCTGTTGTTCTGGTTACCTACGTTTCCCTCCTGTTCGTTGGGGTGGCGGCGCTGGCGCAACTCCAAGTCGACATGTTGAAGGACGAGTGGTACGACAAGATCGAAGTCTCGATCTACATGTGCGCTCAGGATGACAGGGCGCCCTCGTGTGACCTGCAAGAAGCGACCGAGGAACAAATCGACGCGGTTCGTGACCGCCTCGCCTCCCCGGCTATGGAACCGTATATCGAAGAGGTGTACGAGGAAACCAAGGAAGAGGCCTACCTAGCCTTTCAAGAGATGTACGGAGAATCGGCTCTGGGTGACTGGACCACCGCGGACATGTTGCAGTTTTCTTTCCGGGTGAAGTTGGTGGATCCGGAGCAATATCAGATTGTGTACGAGGAATTCTCGGGCAGTCCCGGTGTCTCCGAAGTGCGCGATCAGCGGGAACTTGTGGAACCGCTATTCGAAGTCTTAGAGAAGGCGAAGGCGCTATCCCTGGGCCTGGCCGGCGTGATGGTAGTCGCGGCGATTTTGCTGATCACCACCACAATCCGACTGAGCGCGATGAGCCGCGAACGGGAAACCCAGATCATGAGGTTCGTGGGTGCCTCTAACCTGTTCATCCAGGCGCCTTTCATCATTGAAGGGGCGATAGCGGCATTGGCGGGCGCAGTGCTGGCCGTTGGAACCCTGTTTGCCGGGGTACACGTGCTGGTGAACAACTGGATTGCAGAGTCCTTCTCCTGGGCGCGCTTCATCAGTTACCAAGACGTCTGGCTTATCTCTCCCATCCTGATCGGGGCAGCACTGCTGCTGTCCCTCATAGCGTCCGCATTCTCCCTAGCCAAGTACACGCGGGTCTGATCATGAAAAACTCGCAGAAAAAAGCGCTACGACGGCGGCGGATAATCGCGATCCTGGCGGCGCTGGTTGCCGGCGCGATGATTCTTATGAGCACGGTTGTCGCGGGTGCGGGAGCTGCCTTCGCAGACGAACGCGACGACGCTGTTGCGGCCCAGGAGGAGAGCCGCCGCAAAATTGCCGACCTGAATGATCACCTGGACGACATCGATGAAGAACTGTCTGACCTGTTCCTCGCCATGGAGCAAACCAATCTCGAAGTCGCATCAGCACAAGAAGAGCTAGTGATCGCACAGGAAGAACTGGCCGCCGCTCAGCGTCAACTTCAACAGGTGACCGACCAATTGGAGGACGCGGAAGCGCTTAAGACGGAGCTGGAATCAGCGATCGAGGAAAACAAGATCAAGGAAGCCGAGCTCTCCTCCGCTGTGGGCAGCATGGCCCGGGAAATGTACCGCGGGGACAATGTTTCTCCTCTCCAAATCGTGGTCCAAACCGAGGACCTCGGTGACGTCAGCAGTAGGGCTGCGGCGGCCACTGCGTTGAGCCGAGCCCAATCCAAAGCACTCGACGACGTGCGCTTCGGTCTGGTCGTTACTGAGAACCAGAACGAAAAACAGGAGGCAGTCACAGCACGCATCACCGAACTAAAGGCTGAAGCAGAAGAGGCTTTTGAAGCAGCAGAGGCAGCCGCGCTTGCGGTTGAAGAACGGGTCGCCTCCTTGGAAGCGCTCCAAGTCGAACAGGCGGCCGCTCAAGCCTCTTGGGAAGCGCGAAAGAGTGACGTTGCGGAGCAGTTGGAAGATGCGAACAAGGAGCTAGAAGAACACGCAGCGAAGATCGCAGCGATTGATCTGGCAAGGGCCAAGGCTGAGGCCGCGGCTAGGGAAGCTGCTGCGTCGGCAGCGGAGTCCGCCCCTGCTTCGAACGGGAACGCCATGTTGGGTAGCCCGTTGGCGACGCTGCGGATCACCTCGCAGTTCGGCTACCGCATTCACCCAATCTATGGCGTACGTATTCTCCACAACGGCACTGATTTTGGGGCGGCGTGTGGCACCACCCAGTATGCAACCCGCGGGGGGACGGTAATCGCGGCAGGCTACACGTCGGTTGCCGGCAACTACTTGCAGATCAACCACGGCGTGATCAACGGAAGTTCCTACATCACGAACCATTCGCATGCACAGAAGCTGCTTGTGTCGGTGGGACAGCAGGTTTCTGCGGGTGACCCGGTCGCTTTGACGGGGACAACCGGCAGTTCCACAGGTTGCCACTTGCACTTCACGTTGTACCGCGATGGAGTACCCGTGAACCCGCTGGATTACATGTAGCACAAAGAACGCTCAGGGAGTTTGGGTTTCTATGGGGTACGGTCTGGGAGAGTTCGAGTAAACTTGCCTAGCCCTCGACGCCCGTTGATGGCCGAATCTGCGTTCGATCACTTCGAGCCGCCTTACGCACATGATCATTTTCACCGGAACGGAGAAGCCCGATGGCAAAGCCTTGGAAGCAACCAAAGCAGACTGAGGCAGAGCGTAAGAAAGCCGAGTCTGATGAGAAGAAGGTTGTCGCCCGCAACAAGAGGGCAAGGCATGATTACGAAATCGAGGACACCCTTGAGGCGGGAGTTTCCCTCGGCGGAACCGAGGTCAAAGCCCTGCGGATGGGTCGGGCTTCCCTTACCGACGGCTGGGTAGAGTTCAGCGGGGGAGAAGCATGGCTGTACGGCGTGAACATCCCCATGTATTCGCAGGGTTCCTGGAACAACCACACCCCGACGCGGAAACGAAAACTGCTGATGCATCGTGCAGAAATCGAGCGTTGGCACCTGAAGTCGCAGGCGAAGGGGTACACGGTTGTGCCTTTGGAGTTGTACTTTATTCGCGGACGCGCGAAAGTACAGATCGGCCTGGGGCGTGGCAAGAAGGAATACGATAAGCGGCACGCTTTGCGGGAGGCGCAAGACAAGCGCGAGGCGGAGCGGGCAATGCGCCGCTACACCAAGCGACCACAGAGGTAGTGGTTCAGACTGTGCCTTGCGCCGCCTGGATTACTTCTTGCTTGGTTGGGCCCACAGGTTGATCCCTGAGCTCACTGCAAACTGATCGATGGCCTCGAGCTCTTCATCAGAGAAGTCCATGTTTTCCACCATCTGAATGTTCGACTCCAACTGTGCGACGGAGGAGGCGCCGATGACCAGCGAGGTGACTCGGGGGTCGCGCAGCGCCCAAGCGAGCGCCATTTGGGCGAGGCTCTGGCCACGATTCAAAGCGATCTCATTGAGACCGCGCAACCTTTCAACCACTGCGTCAGTGAGTTGATTCTTCGACAGGGTGCCGTTGCGTGACATCCGTGAACCTTCCGGGATCCCGTCCAGGTATTTGCCGGTGAGGAGCCCTTGAGCGAGGGCGGTGAACGCGATGATTCCCATGCCCTCTTCCGCACACGCATTGATCAGATCGGGTTCAATCCAACGGTTCAGCATCGAGTAACTCGGCTGGTTTATAAGGAGAGGAGTGCCCAGGTCTCGTGCGATTTCTGCGGCCTCCCGTGTCTGCTCTGCGGAGTACGAGGAAATCCCGACGTACAGCGCTCGTCCCGAACGCACCGTGTAGTCCAGGGCTCGCATTGTTTCTTCCAGGGGTGTGTCGGGGTCGAATCGGTGCGAGTAGAAGATATCCACGTAGTCCAGTCCCATTCTCTTGAGGGATTGGTCCAGTGACGCCACCAGGTATTTGCGGGTTCCACCGCCTTGCCCGTAGGGTCCAGGCCACATGTCGTATCCGGCCTTGGTGGAGATGATCAGTTCGTCGCGAAACGGTGCGAAGTCTTGGCGGAGGAAAGTACCGAAGTTGACTTCAGCTTGCCCGTATGGGGGGCCATAGTTGTTCGCCAAGTCGAAGTGGGTGATTCCTGCGTCGAACGCGTGGCGGAGCGTGGCCCGCTGGCTTTCCATGGGGTGCGTGTCACCAAAGTTTTGCCACAATCCCAGGGACAGGATTGGAAGTTTCAGGCCGGAGCGTCCACAAAATCTGTAGGGCATGCGGCCGTCGTAACGGTCTTGATCAGGAGAATAAATCGGGTACATGCACCCATCCTAGCGGGAACGTTTTCGCCAGACGAGACGCGACGCTGGCATAGGCCGCCGGCAGACCGTCAGCGCGGCGGATAACACCCATTGAAATGGGCCCGACTCGAACGTAGAATAGGAGGCGCTCAGAAATGAGTAACAGTGAAAACTGCATAGGGGATGATCGGTTTCGACGGTGGTTAACGATCGAGCGGAAGCGGGTCGAGGATGTGCGCTTATCTCGTAAACACTGCGTGCACAACAATAAGTGCTGAACAGAATCGCACTGACTTCGTCCTCGCTGCCTAGTAGAGCAGCAGGACCTTTAAGTCCGTCAGCCTAGGGTTAGCTTTCACCCTAGTTTCCTGGCGTCGTTTAGGAAGCCACTGGGGTTTCGCCATGTTCAACGGGCGGGATCCGACACTTAGTTGACTGAGCCCATCAGTAGCTTGTCTGCGTGATGCTGAGGGCCGAGAAATAAAAGAGCAGACTGCACCCGGAGAAGACCTCGGGGTTGACTGTCGGACGCGGGTTCGATTCCCGCCATCTCCACTTAAGACCCTGGTGACTGTTGAGTTACCAGGGTTTTTGTTGTCCTTGAAGAGGCTGCCCAGGCAACCATCCAGAACGTAATAGTTTGGATGGCGTGCCGTTAGGGCAGTCACCCGTGCGGCTCCTTCCCTTGCTTCGTGAGCGTCCTGCCCCTTTTAGCCGCCGAATGAACTGCCACGCCGCTATGGTGCTGCCAGTGCGGTTTGGTAGGCCCAAAGCGGACAGGCTGGGCCGCTGCTGTGCGTCTGGCCGGTCTTAAGTCGGTCGGTTGAGATTGGACCTCTTCACCATCCGGTCACAGAACCACGGGGATTGCCGGCGCTCAGGCGCGGATCGCTTCGATTGGCCGGATGCGCGTAGCAGTCACTGCAGGAATGAGTCCGCTGAGGGCTCCCACGCTCGTGGCAACTAGCACCCCAATTGCGGCTGCTCCTGCCGGGAACGCCGGGTGGTCCTGCACCATGAACCCCATCTGGTCCAGGGGAAGGAAGTAGACAATGACAACCGCGGCGATCACTCCCACGACGCCTGCAACGAACGTTGCAACTACAGACTCCATGAACACGGAGAAGAAAATGCGGCCCGAAGACGCCCCAAGAGCTCGACGAATTCCTATTTCTCTAACTCGTTGTTTGACTGTTACGACTGCGACGTTGAGGAGCCCCAGCGCGCCCAGGAAGATCACAAGGGCACCGATGCCGATAACCGCGTACTGAAGGGTCGCGATCTCTGCCAGCTGTCCCTCCATGGATTCTCCACCGTAGATATCCGTGGTCCAACCTTCGCCGAGGTACGCCTCCAATGCCCGAGGTAAATCCTGCCGTCCTTGCTCCAGCTGGTCAGGAGCCACCCACACCCGCATCTCGGGGTTTACGGGCCCTGAGGTGGCGGGGTGGACAAACATGTAGGAGTCGAACGTCATGTACATCTGGGGGCCGTCCCAGGTACCTCGGTCCGGAACAACGCCGACAACCCGTGCCTCCTGAAGAGGGTCCTCGCTCAACGAAAAAGTGACGGGCACTCCTTCTATTGGTGGCTCACCCAGCATCTTCCACAGTGCATCGTTGATGACTACGGGGGTAACCCGTTGTTGCCAGTCTTGCGCATCCAGCCACCTGCCCTGGGTTGGGACAATGCGGTACAAAATCGCGTACGAAGGGTCAACCGCCTGCACAGTGGGTGCCTGCAGGCCCCATTGCGGTTCGATTATGGGACGGCCTTGGAACGTTCCGTTGGAATACAGTTCGCTCATGAATGGCAGGCTCAACTCGCCCCAGAAGACACGGCTCCAATAGGGAATTTGGTAGCGTTCCGCAACGGTTACCATCGCAGCGCTCAACTCACTTTGAGGTACTTTTTCTTCGAAAAGAAGGCCCAGTTGAGCCTCATTGTTTTCAGTCGGGTCCGTTGCATCGCCGCCATATTCTGGTCCCAAAGCCACATCCGCAGGAGCGTAACCCCCGAGGATCCCCACAGCCCATGGGTCGGATGACTCTGAGTTCCAAGCGGTCAGGGTGAGAGTAGCGGTGCGGCCGCTGTAGACCTCATCCACTTCCCGCTGAGATTGGACCAGGATGTCGCCCAGCGCGATCACCGTTGTCATTGCAGTTACGGCAACAACAACGCCGACCAGGGAGAGAATGACTCGGGTTTTCTGCGCCTTTACTTCCGACCAGGCCTCCACCAGAGAGCCGACCAGGGAATCAAACCATCTCATGGTGCCCCTCCAGTTCTTCTGCTGGGATTGGCACCTCTGGGATGTCTACGCTGAGTCGTTCCCGAACGTTCTCCACCGGGTGTAGCACGCCTTCTGACAGGGAGTAAACGGTGTCGGCCCTGGTGGCGACGTTCAGATCGTGAGTGATCACCAGGAGCGCGGCATTGTTTTCTGCTGCAACCGACTCAAGGAGCGTCATGACTTCCTGGCCTGTTTCGGGGTCAAGGGCGCCGGTGGGTTCGTCCGCGAGGATAATCTTGGGTTCACGGATCAGGGCGCGTGCGATTGCGATTCTCTGCTGTTCTCCGCCCGACATTTCCGAGGGATGCGACTCCGTGCGGTTCCCCAACCCCACTCTGTCGAGCATGCGGGCCGCCTTTGAGGCTCGTAACCAGAACTTCTTGCC
>CAYFRT010000006.1:26933-64352 GCA_964345585.1 uncultured Actinomyces sp.
CCTGGAACAAACTCCAACACTTGTTCGTCCGCTGAGATCCCGCTCTTGATCTGGACCACGTACTCGTCTGAAATGCCGAGCGTCACTTCGGTCTTTATCGGTTCGCCGTCAGGGCCAGGCACGTACACAAACCCACTACTGAAGCGTCCTTCAACGGCTGACAACGGAAGCGTCAACGCGTCTTCGACCTCGCCTGAAATCACCTCCAGCTGAACTTGAAGGCCGGGAAAGACGGTGACGTTGCCCGGCACGGTGCACTGTAACTGCATGGTGTCGGCCCCCGCCGATTCAGAGTCAGTTGTGTTCTGTGGAGTCACCACTGCCGCGTTCGTGCAATCAAATGGCGCCGGCCCATCCTTGATTGTGGCGGTGACTGAAGAGGGGAGTTCTTGGAGACGATACATCTGCTCGGGTTCCAAGGTCGCGTGAACAAGGTACGTGGGAGGCTGCACAGAGGCAACGGTCTCGCCTATCCCGACGGGCTGGGACATGAGAACATCGATGGTGACTGTTCCCGAGACGGTTGTCACCACGTCCTCGTATTCCCACCAACTTTGCCCAGGCTCGATGATCTGGTTGCCTTCTTCATCCGTGGTGATCACATCGTCCCCGACCACCTGTTTCCTAACCTGCAGGATCCGCTCGCCTGCTTCCACTTGATCCCCAGTTCCGTGAAAAAACCAGATGACTTCGCCGTCCAGTGGTGACTTCGCGGATACGGGCTCAGCCTGACGAATAGTGCCCTGCAACTTAAGCGAGTTGATCACGGTCTGGGTTGTTGGGGTGATGAGCAACTCGGTGTACTCAGCGTGCGGATCAAGGCCATCATCGCCACCAGTGGACTCAGCGGCGGAAGGGAAGAACGCGAACTTGACTAGGGCGACGGCGATCACGGTCCATACAATCAGCCACAGGACAGACGTTATTTTCTTGCCACGGGAGCGACTTTGAGCCACGTTTCCTCCTACGGCTTCGATTTGGAAGCAACGATTTTCATTGGAGCGTACGCAGCCGATGTCCGTGACGGCGCAGGCCGTGCAACCATATCAGCGCCAGGACTTTGTTTGCACTGATCGTTCGCGTGTTGCGCGCTATTAGGAAACGAATCAGGGCAAACCCTGATTCGTCCCCTAACGAAGCCTGCATTCGGTGCCAATAACTTGGCGCACGAAGCTGGGCCTCCCAGAATCTCGCTTATGAGGCCGAATCCTGCTTCAGTTCCTCGCGCACCGTCTGCGCCGCAGCAACCAGGTTGCGCAGCGACGCCTCGGTTTCCTCGTACCCACGGGTCTTTAGACCACAGTCCGGGTTCGCCCAGATCAACTCAGGTGACACAGAAGCCGTGGCGGCGTGCAGCAACTCCACCAGTTCTTCGACGCTGGGGACGCGCGGCGAGTGGATGTCCCAAACGCCTGGGCCCAGTTCCCGCTCAAGTTCCGTGGTGTCCACGTCTCCCAACAGTTCCATCCGCGACCGGGCCGCCTCGATCGAGGTGACATCGGCGTTCAACGCCAAGATCGCATCCAGGATTTGCCCGAACTCTGAATAGCACAGGTGTGTGTGAATCTGAGTTGAATCCTCGACCCCCGAAGTGTTAAGGCGGAACGCCCGAACCGCCGAATCCAAGTACTCCTGGTGCTTGGACTTATCCAGCGGGAGCAGTTCACGCAGGGCAGGCTCATCTACCTGGATGATCTTGATGCCGGCCGCCTCCAGATCGCTTACCTCGTCCCTAAGAGCCAGTCCGATCTGTGCGGCCACGTCTCTAAACGGCAGGTCTTCACGCGGGAAGGACCACGCGATCATCGTGGTGGGGCCAGTCAGCATGCCCTTCACTGGTTTGTCGGTGAGGGAATCCGCGTAGCCAATCCACTCCACCGTCATCGGTTCAGTTCGCGCCACATCTCCCCAAAGGACTGATGGGCGCGTGCAACGCGTTCCGTAAGACTGCACCCAGCCGTTCTTCGTGGCAGAGAACCCGTCCAGTTGTTCTGCGAAGTACTGCACCATGTCGTTGCGTTCCGCTTCGCCATGAACGAGCACGTCCAGTCCGAGGTCTTCCTGCAACTTGATCACCGAAGCGATCTCAGCTTTCATGGCCTCCCGGTATTCCTCGTCGGTAAGGTCGCCTCGTACGTGAGCCGCACGGGCCTTCCGAATCTCTGTGGTCTGCGGGAAAGAACCAATAGTTGTGGTCGGTATCGCGGGCAGGTTGAGTGCTTCGTCCTGGAGTTCACGGCGGGTTTTACTGTCTGCCCTTTCCGTGTCGTCTTCAGTGATGGCGGCGGTGCGTCCCCGCACGTCTTCCCGCACCACTCCGGGGAAGGAAGCACGCAGGGCGATCGCTTCGTCCGATGCCACCAGAGAGTCTTCGATTAGGTCCCAACTGTCGGTCAGACCTTTCCCGAGGGCAACGACCTCTTCCACCTTCTGGTCGGCAAACGCGAGCCACAGGTGCAACGCCTCGTTTAGTGCCGGGTCATCCCAAGTCTCCGATGCAGTATCCAACGGGACATGTTGCAGCGAAGTTGCGGTGGTGACGGCAAGGTCCTTCGCCCCGGCAAGGCGGAGTTGCTCCAGGGTATTCGCCGCCCGTCGCAGGTCAGCGCGCCAAATGTTGCGCCCTTCGACAACGCCTGCCGCCAAAGTCTTCCCAGACAGTGCTTGCACAAGTTCCGCATCCGGTACCGGGGTTCGCTTCAGGTCGAGGTGGACTGCTTCGACGGGCGTTTTCGCAAGGGCCGCAGCGGCCTCAGTGCCGTCGCCGTAGGGGAGCGTCACCAAGATCTGGGGCCGGTCGGGGACTTCGCCAAGCCAGTTCCAAACCTGCTCGGCAACAGCCACCAGTTCGTCCCGCGAAGCGTCGAGGTTATCCGAGGTCAAAGCGGGTTCGTCAAACTGAATCCACTCCACGCCCGCTTCCTGGAAACTGTTGAGAATCTCAGCGTAGGCCTCGGCGAGGGGTTCAAGAAGTTCGAGGGGACTCCACCCTTCGGGGCTTCCCTCCTCGGGCTTAGAAAGCGCCAGGAAAGTGACGGGACCAACCAGGGTTGGACGGACGGTGAACCCCTCGTCGCGGGCCCGAATCCACTCGGTGACCTTGGATTGGTCAGCAAACTTGAAAGTCGTTTCAGGGGTGAGCTCCGGAACCAAATAGTGGTAGTTCGTGTCGAACCACTTGGTCATCTCAAGCGCGCCAACCTCGTCCGTTCCGCGAGCCTGCGCAAAGTAAAGATCCAGCCCTTCAAGGTCTTCGTAGCGGGCCGCTTTCACTCCCAGGGCCACGGCGGTGTCCAAGACCTGGTCGTATAGGGAGAAGGATTCGGGGATCGCATATCCCTTGGAATCTAAGCCCAGAGCCGCCAGGCGCGCGTAAGCCCGGTCGCGGATCTGAAGGACTTCGGCAAGCAGGTCCTCACGTGAGGTGTTGCCCTTCCAGTAGCTCTCAGTGACCTTCTTGAGTTCACGGTTGGGACCGATTCGGGGGTAGCCGATAACGGAAGCGGTAGGAAATGGAGTGGTCACTTTGAACCTTTCAGGTTGGTTTGACGTGCTGGGACATGGGGGTTGGACAGGTTGAGGTCGCGGATCAGCGCCAGGGCTGGTGCCGCTTGGTTAAAGGAGTAAACGTGGATGCCCGGAGAACCTGCCTCCAGGACGGATCTGGCGATGTCGCGGCCGAAGCCGATGCCGATGTCAGCCGCGCCCTCGGGCGTACTCGCAGATTCCAACGGTTTCAGAAGCCAATCGGGGGCTTCAACACCGGTTAGTTGTTCCATGCGCCGCACCCGTTTGGGGTCGGTGGGCGGAAGGATGCCCGCGACGATCGGAATAGTGACCCCGATGCGCCGCGCCCTCTCAACGAATGAGTGGTAGTAGTCCGGGTTCCAAAACAACTGGGTAACGGCGAACGAGGCCCCAGCAATCTGCTTGGTGAGCAGTCGTTCTGCCTCGTCTTCGGGGGTAGAACCGGCTGCTGGATTGCCGGCAGGGAAAGTAGCGACCGCGATGGTCAGTGGGTGTACGGCTGCTCGAAGTGCGGCGCCGGGGTGTCTTGTGATCCGTTCGGTTTCAATCTGTCGCATCAAAGTGACCAGTTCTGTTGCACTGGTAGGATCCCCGATTGACGGCTCCCAGTTCTCCATGCCTTTAGGGGTGTCGCCACGCAGAGCCATAAAAGTGCGGACACCCAGGTCAAGGTAACGTTCAATGACTGAGCGGACATCCGCCCTGCAGGTTGCCACACAGGTTAGGTGAGCGATGGGTTGGACAGGGGTGTTCCGCGCCAATTCGGATACAACTTCTTGAGCGACAACCTTGTCGGTTCCGCCCGCCCCGTAGGTCACGGAAATGAAATCGGGTCTGGCGGTTAGGAGCTGGTCCAAGTTTGACCAGAACCGGGGGGCTTGTTCGGGCCGCCTTGGCGGCAACACCTCGAACGAAAGCGTGTGAGGGGATAAAGGGTGAGGATCCATTTTTACCCTTGGAAGTGTCGAAGTTCGGTAACTCTGTGGTGAGCGCGCGGAAATGAACGCGCCGGATAACGGTTGAGTTTCTGATCGACTTCTCAAGGAGGCAGTCCGGGCACATACGGGAGGCCAGCCCTGGCGTCTCTACCTTGAGAAGCCGCCGAACATTCGTCCCATAGACGTAGTCTGGGCCGTGTCGCTGGGTGCGCGGAGGGCCGTCAAAACTGCGGTGTCCGGGTTTTTATTCACGTGATGGAACATAACACCCGGAACTGAAACCTCGGATTTTTGATCTCACAGCGTGAGAAACCCTAGGCGGACACGTGTGCTTGGGCCGGGCTATTCTTCGATCATGACAGCACAAGTGGCTCCAGGAACCGTTCGCGTAGGACTATCTGGTTGGTCTTACTCCAACTTTCGAGGCAAGTTCTATCCCAAAGACGTTCCCTCCGGTAAATGGTTGGGCTACCTGGCAACACAGATGCCGACCGTGGAAATCAACAGTTCCTTCTACCGCTTGCAGCGGCAGTCCACTTACGCAAAGTGGGAGGCGATGGTGCCTGAAACATTCCTTTTCTCAGTCAAGGGGTGGCGCATGGTCACCCATATGCGGAAACTGAACAACGTTAGTGGCGACGTTGCGCAGTTCCTTCAAACTTGTGTTCCAGTACTGGGCGCCTCCATGGGGCCGGTTTTGTGGCAGTTGCCACCGTCCCTCAAATTCGACGAGGAGACCCTAGAAACCTTCCTTTCTGAACTCCCCAAAACCCATGGGGAAGCGGCGCAGATAGCGAAGGAGATCGGGGTGAAGAGCAATCAGGGGTCCTCGGACGCTTCCCCCGAAGACACACAGACTCCCGCGCTGTTGCCTGCTGAGGCGGGCAGAGCGCCATCGGCGGGCGTCGACCCCGCGATGCCTCTGCGCTACGCGTTGGAGCCGCGGAACCAGACCTTCGCTGATCCCCAAGTTGCCACTATCTTGAACCGGTACGGGGTGGCGATGGTGCAGTCTGATTCGGCTGGCCGCTACCCCTCGTTCGACCAGGTGACAACCGATTTCGTTTATGTGCGCCTGCATGGTTCCCCACGGATGTACTACAGCAACTACTCCAACAAAGCGCTGGAAGAGTGGGCATCAAAGATAACCACATGGCGTGCTGAAGGGCGCGACTGCTTCGTCTACTTCGACAACACTGCGGCAGCTTACGCGCCCGCCAACGCGCTCGCCCTCACAAAGATGGTGAACGGAGAGCAGCCGGCGAACTAATCCCCGTTTGGTGAGACTGCTTCACGCAGGACCGCTTGCAACATGGGTTGCGTCAGACGCCCCGTGAAAGTGTTTTGCTGACTCACGTGGTAACAGCCCAACAGGCGAAGTGTGCGGCCATCTGGGTGGGAAAGCGTGACGTTGGCGCCGTGTGCGAATCGGGGCCGAGGGGTCGGAATCTGCCATCCGAGTTGATCCAGACTTGCCAGAAGCGCCTGCCATCCGAACCCGCCAAGCACCACAACGGTGTGTAGCGTCCCGGCAAGCAGTTCCAGTTCCCGGCCGAGGTATGGAGAGCAGGTGCGGCGTTCCTCGGCAGTAGGTTTGTTCGCTGGCGGGGCGCAATGCACGGGGGAAGTGACACGGACTCGGTAGAGTTCTAGACCATCATCGATGCTGCTCGCGTGGGGTTGGTTGGCAAGTCCGACGGTGTGGAGCCCCTCGTAAAGAAAATCGCCACTCCGATCACCGGTGAACATTCGCCCTGTGCGGTTGGCGCCGTGTGCGGCAGGGGCAAGCCCAACTATGAGAACCTCGGCGTCTTCTGGCCCAAAACCTGGAACCGCGTGCCCCCAATACGTTTGGTCGCGAAAGGCGGCACGCTTTTCGTCCGCCACCTGTTCCCGCCATGCGACAAGTCGGGGGCAGGCGTAACACCGAGTGATCACTTCGTCGAGCGCGTCAAGACTTTCCACCGCGCGGGCGGCCGCGCTCGGGTCTGTCACTGTCTTGTTCGAGGGGTCCTCGTGTCCCATGCGTCAAGTGTAGAACCGGGGTTTGTACGAGGGCAGGGCAGAATCCCTCGGCCGCCCTAGGCTGGGGGCATGGGAAAACAACAGGCGGCCTCGGTCGTGGTGAAAAACGAGGGTGGAAAGATCCTTCTGGTTGAACGAGGGGATGCCCCGTACCGGGGGCGCTGGTCACTTCCAGGCGGCTCCGTGGAGGAGGGGGAGACCGCTGCGCAGGCGGCCGTCCGCGAAGCCTACGAGGAAACCGGTTACCGGGTTCGTGCCGAGGAAGCTCTGCCGGTGACAACGATGCCGGGTGTTCCAACCCAGGGGAGTGGCTTCGAGATCCACCCGTTTAGGGCCGTCGTCATCGGCGGGGAATTGGCGGCGGGCGATGATGCGCCGAACGCGGGATGGTTTTCCACCGAGGAATTGGTCGGTGTTGACCTCACCCCCGGACTCGCTTCTTATCTTCAGGTCGCGGCGATACTCACCCCAAAGCAGGCAGGTCCGCTGCGTGTTCGTGGGGCTTTGACCGATGCGGGCATCTCAGCGCCGATCCGGCGCTATGGAAGGGCTTCGTCCATTCGGGAGGCGGCGCAGATGCGTGGGGTTCCTGACTCCGCGATGATAAAAACCCTTGTGGTCCGCAAGCGAGAAGGTCAGTATCTGTTTGTCCTGGTGCCCGGTGATCGGCAAATCAGTTGGCCTAAACTTCGGGCACTGTTGGGCGTGAACCGGATGTCGTTGCCCAATGCGGAGCAGGCGTTTGCAGTTACGGGCTTTGAGCGTGGCACTATCACCCCGTTTGGTTCGCTCCATCCGTGGCCTGTGATTGCAGATGAGCGGATGCGTGGCGCAGTGGTGTTTGGAGCAGGAGGCCACGGCCTTTCTGTGACGGTCCCAGCAGAGGAAGCCATCGAGGTCCTTGGAGCCCAAGTTGCCGATGTGACAGAGCCTCTCTGACCGGCCTGTCCTTCTAGCCAAGCAGGGGAACAAACGAGTACATGCCGTGCCTTGTAACCTGGAGCTGATCATCTGCGGTGCGCTGAACCCGGGTCATAACAGAGCGTACGGGGACCACCATCACCCCACCCGGTGCCAGTTGATCCACTAGTTCTGTCGGGAGCGTGCCCGCCATAGCGGATACTAGGATTCGGTCGAAGGGCCCCTCCTCAGGGATTCCAAATGTCCCAGGAATTGCTTCCTCTACCTTCGCGTTTGGCCAGGGCTGAAGGGCTTCGTTTGCCCGTTCAACCAGCTCGGGAATACGCTCCACCCCAACCACTTGGCCGTCTGAGCCCACAAGTTCGGCGAGGAGAGCGGCAGTCCACCCCGACCCGGCACCCACGTCCAGGACTTTCTGTCCCGGGGACACATCGAGCAGCTCCAGCATGTTCACAACCGTCGTTGGTTGAGAGTTCGTCACCCCGTATCCGATGGGGAGAGGGGCATCTACAGCTGCGTACTCACGCTCGGATTCGCGAAGAAACAGGTGCCTGGGTGCGGCGGCAAAGGCCTGGGCGAGATTCGTATTCATGACACCATTGTCTTTGGAAGTAGAAAGAGATTCTTGACTTCGAATCGCCGCGCCATTCGTTGGTGAGCCCCGAGGACTCCGTGGTCCTACCCACCGTTGCGGAGAAACTCGGGGCCCACCAACTCTGGGCGGTTTACGTTGTCATCCCCGACAGCGTTCATGGTGCCGGGGTAGGCAATCAGTCGCGCCAGTAGTTGTTGGCTGCGGCTACGGTTTGGAAGTTGATTGCAACTACCTGGGACGCCAACGTCAAAGAATCGGCGTTTTCCGCGTAGTCAGCCCGCAGCCGGTCGCGAACTTCAGCACTTGGCTGAGTGAACTTCACACCCAAGCGGGCAAGCTTGAGCGCCAGTTGGAACCCGTCTTCAGGGTTCGCAGTGATCAGGGTCGGCAGATACGGTTCAGACACGGGATACCTCCTATGTAGGCGGCTCGAAAAGACATTTGTCACATCCGAGCTGTTAACAAATGCTAGTACAGGTAGCTCCGGAGAACATTGGTGGCTAGCGGTTAGTGGCTAGCAGATAGCGGTGCCTGGGTCACTGCGCGGAACGTCGGTCGGCCCCAGGAGACATGCTCTAATCGATGGCGAGGAGCGCCGAGGTGTCCGGAGGGAGTACACCTGCTGGGGTTTCTCCGCTCGCGGCAACGATGATTCCATCCGGGAGTGGGACCGGTTTCGATCCGAGGTTCACGACCAGTTCAAGCGGGCGTCCCTCCGATAGGAGCCGCAGGTGGATTTGCTCTGCTTCTGGATCGTCAGGATCGCTGACCCACTGGAGCCGGCCAGAGCCTAGGGATGGCTCATCCCGCCGAAGTTGGAGGAGGCGTTGATACCACGACAGCATGGATCCTTCATCGCGCTGTTGACTTTGTGCCGTCAACTTTTCCCACGTGGAAGGTTGCGGCAGCCACGCGGTGACGCCTTTTGTGCTGAAACCAAACGGGGGGACTTGCCCGCTCCAGGGAAGTGGTACGCGGCATCCATCTCTTCCTCGTACCTGGCCGCCGCTTCGGAAGAAAGCGGGATCGGTTAGAACCTCTTCCGGGAGATCCGTGACCTCGGGCAGCCCCAGTTCCTGCCCCTGATAGATGTATGCGCTCCCAGGGAGAGCAAGGAACAGTAGCGCCATCGCTCGCGCCCGCTTCTCACCCAGAGGGTTGGCCGCACTTTCGGGGTTTGCGTCGCCTGTGGGAACGTACGCTCCCGACAACGAATTGGACGAGGAGTACCTGGTAACGGAGCGCGTCGTGTCATGGTTGTCCGTCACCCACGTTGCGGGTGCCCCCACGTCGGAGAACGCCTCCATCGACTCTTTGATTGCGCGTGCGAGGGCAGGCCCGTTCCACCCCGTTTTGAGGAAGCGAAAGTTGAATGCCTGATGCATTTCATCAGGGCGGAGGAACTGGGCGACTACGTGGTCTTCCGCACCAGTCTCAATGACTGCCATGCGGTCCCCGTCATATTGGTCAAATAGTTCACGAAGCCACCGGTAAACGTCGTGGATAGGGTCAGACTTGTCTTTGAATATCACCGGTGAACCACTGTCGGTATCTGGCCAAGTCGTGTCCTTGAAGAGTGCGTCGGAGACGTCTATTCGGAAGCCATCAACCCCCAAGTCCAGCCAGAAACGGAAGACTCCTTCAAAGAACTCGGCCACGGCTGGATTTTCCCAGTTGAAGTCAGGTTGCTCTGCGGCAAACAAGTGGTAATACCACTGACCGGGGGCGCCGTCTTGTTCGCTGACCCTGGTCCAGGAGGGACCGCCGAACACGGACTGCCAGTTATTGGGCGGCTCGTCACCTGTGGCGCCACGCCCTTGGACAAAGTGGTACATCTGCCGTTCAGGGCTGCCCGCAGGCGCCCCCAGCGCAGCCTGAAACAGTGGGTGTTGGTCAGAGGAGTGGTTAGGGACGACGTCAACAATGACCTTCATCCCGCGGCCGTGCGCCTCTTTTAGCAAGTCCTTGAAATCTTCCAAGGAACCGAAAAGTGGGTCAACATCGCAGTAATCAGATACGTCGTAGCCGGCATCGACCTGCGGAGAAGGATAGAAGGGGCTCAGCCAGAGGGCGTCTATTCCCAGGTCCTCCAGGTAGTGCAGGCGGCTTGTGATGCCACGAAGGTCCCCTGTCCCAGAGCCCGTGGAATCCTGAAATGACCGCGGGTAAACCTGATAGAAGACCGCGTCCGCCCACCAGGGCTTGGGCTTCGAAGTCACTGAACCCACATTGCGAACGGTCCGCGCCGCGTCAGTCAATTTGTCTGCTCTTCCTCGTCCGCCTCATCCCCAAACCAGGTACGGATGCTGTCTTGAAGTTCCTGGTCGAAGGTGTCATCGGAGTGATTGTCTTGGATCCACTCAACAAAGGAACCATCCACTAACTGGTCCAGTTCCCGCATGCACGCCTCGGGCTCAGTGACGGCGCGGTAAAGCAGTGCCTCCGCAGTCGACTTGTCGCCGTAGAAGTACGGATAGTCGTCCGGGACCAGTGCCCGCGCCCAGTCCTCATCTGGGAGGACTCCGATGACCCCGGCCCCCAACGCTTCGACATAGGACAGGCCGTAGGACTCCTGAGACGCCGTGGCCAGGAACGCGGTGGTGTGTGAGAGAGCCTCCCAGTACGAGGACCGAGTTGGTGTCAGCGGCCCCACCCACACCCAGTCAAGGCGTGCGATTTTCTTTGCCTTCTTGCTGTCTAGGCTGGATTCCTCCAACCTCATCTCAACAGCGATTGGGGTGCGTTGGTGTACGCGCTCAACGATCTCCATGAAGAGGTCTGGGCGCTTCACTGGCGTAATGTAGATCGCGGGGTAGAGGACGATTGGAATATCGGTCTGTTTGCGTTCTTGCACGTGGTCTAAACGGAATCCCAGGTTCACCCAGTCCAGCTTCGAGTACATTGCGATTGACTCAACAGTCAGGCCGTTAACCAGCTCTCGCACTTCGAGGGCCGTGCGTTCCGAGTTCGCGAAGGTGGGAAACAGTCCGCAAGACAGAGCGATGGTTGAGGACTGCACACGATTCGCTGTCGTCTCAAGCGGCCACCAAACGAAGTTCATAATCTTTGGAGGAACCCCGCCGGACGCGGTGTAAACGGTGTTCCACACGGTGGGGGAGTCGAGGACATCCATGTTGATGATGAGGGTTTCCTCGGGATCCAAGAATTCTAAGGGCACCACGTCGAAGCCTTTGCACTGGCGTGGTTCGTCACCGATTATCTGCACGTCGGGGAAGATGCGCAGGAACCTCCGGACCAGCGTCGCGCCCGCATCGTGACCGCCTATGCGGCCATCAGCGGTGACTATGGTTTGGTCTCTTTTAACTGCGATTCTCATGGGTTTCTCCCGTCGTGTTCCAGGCTAACAGGGTAAGTTCATGTTCCCGGTCACGGGGTTTCTAAGACGGCCTTGGCTGCTTCATGCCATCGTTCGTCCCAGCGGCCAATCGGAGCGACCCCGGACTTTACCAGTGTGTCGTGACTGAGCGCAGACCAGGTGGGGCGGGGTGCGGGGCTTGGAAAAGCATCCGAGCCGATTGGCTCCACCACTTCCGGTGAAACTCCAATTGAGGAAGCGATCTCGCAAGTGAATCCCCACCAGGTTGTCACACCCCCGCTGGTCGCGTGGTAGATGCCTGGAGGGGCCGTGTTCACCAGGTCCGCGATGATCCTTGCGACATCTGCCGTCCAGGTTGGCTGGCCGTGTTGGTCGTTCACCACTTTGGCAGACCCAGTCTCTTTGAGCACCCGCGCTAAAGTTTTGGGGAAGCATCGACCGCCCGCTCCATAAAGCCACGCTGTGCGGACAATATAAGTGTTGGGGCAGTTGGACTGTGCGGCCCATTCTCCGGCGGCTTTCGTCCTCCCATAGGCACCCAACGGGTTCAGAGGTTCTTCGGCGGCGTACGGCGTTTCCTGCTTACCATCGAACACGTAGTCAGTGGAAACATGAACAAGTTTTGCGTCGATGTCCCGGGCAGCCCGAGCCAAGTTTTGGACCCCCGTTGCGTTGGCTGCAAAAGCCTCTGCCTCATGGTCCTCAGCGGCATCCACTCCGGTCCAGGCGGCACAGTTGACGACAACGTCCGGGCGTTCGGCTTTGACCAGCGCTTCAATCGCGGGTGCGTCCAGCAAGTCAGCATCGGCGCGGGTTGCGGCGATGACCTGGTGCCCTCTCGCTTCCGCTTCGGCTATAACATCTTGGGCCAGCATGCCTGCAGCACCCGTCACCAGCCACTTCATCGAAACCTCCACAGAGACTGTCGGTCAACCCGGTTTGTCGGGGCGGAACTATACGCGGCCGCGACGTTCACAGCCTACAGTGGCGTGGTGGAGCACATTGGCGGGTCCGCGGTAGGTTAGAACTATTCGAGCATACGAAGGCTGGCGCGGCCTGGTTAGATCGGCCAAACATTAAACGACTGTGAAGGTGAAGTCATGGAATGGAATGAACTAGGAATCGAAGGTTCGTGGGCCGTAGTCCCGAAGGTTTACGGGGACGAACGCGGCTCTTTCCGGGAGGCGTTTCGCGCTGACGAGTTCGCCGAAGTTGTAGGCCACCCCTTCCACCTTCAACAGATGAACATTTCCGTGTCGAAAGCGGGGGTAGTGCGCGGCATCCACTTCGCAGTTCTTCCTGAATCTCAAGCCAAGTTCGTGACCTGCGTGCGGGGTGCGGTAATCGACGTAGTCGTTGACATTCGTTTAGGTTCTCCAACGTTTGGGAAATGGGAGATGGTTGAGCTCGACTCTCGCGATCCCAGAGCGGTTTATCTGTCGGAGGGATTGGGGCACGCCTTCATCTCCTTGGAAGACGATTCCACGGTTGCATACTTGTGTTCGACTACGTATCACCCCGAAAGGGAGTTCGGGGTCGCACCTTTCGACCCCGCGTTGGGTATCGAATGGCCCACTCAAGATCGTGAGGGGAACCCTCTGGTCCCGATTCTCTCTGGGAAGGACATGCAGGCGCCGAATGTTGCGGAGGCAGCGGAGACCGGGATTTTGCCCGTTTACGAGGAGATGGTGAAATTCCGCAAGTCTCTGCGGGAATAAGTTGGGTGAGGGGTGAAGACGACCACGCTGGGACGCTACCTTCGCCGGTACACCTTGAGTCGCCAGGCGGCGTCCCCAGATTTTGGTCGCCAAGTAGGGTCGGAACGGTCCGTGTCTAACTTCCAGATCTCTGGGTCGATGCGGGGCGCTCGAATTGTCTCGTTGCCGTCGTCGTGAACTTCGAAATCCAACTGGGAGATGACCAGCTCATCGACGATATCCATCGCCAGGTCGTAGATTTGGCCACCCCCGGCAATCCAAATGGTCTCCGCGGAGGCTGCTGAGGCTTCTCGCTCTGCGATTGACAGCGCTTCTTCAAGCGTCGACGCGACCTCCGCATCGGGTAGATGCAGGCTCGGGTTGCGAGTCAAAACGATGTTGAGACGCCCCGGAAGAGCCGACCCGATTGCCTCATAAGAAGTCCGTCCCATGATGATGGGGCATCCCAACGTGGAAGCCTTGAAGAACTTGAAATCGCTTGGCACCCGCCAGAGCATTTTCTTTCCGTCCCCCAAGACCCCGTTTTTGTCCTGCGCCCAGATCGAGGCCCTTGTGGTCTTCCTTGAAGTAGCCACGGCAGTTCCTAGACCGCAACTTTCCCGCGGATAGCGGGGTGGTGCTGATAGTTGATGACGTTCACAGAGTCAAAGTCGTAGTCGAAGAGTGACTTGGCTGGAACCAATTCCAAAGTGGGGAACTGGTACGGGTCACGGGAGAGCTGTTCTTCCACCTGCTTCCGGTGGTTCGTGTAGATGTGGCAGTCGCCGCCAGTCCAGATGAAGTCCCCAACTTCCAGCCCAGTTTGTTGTGCCAACATGTGCGTCAGCAGAGCATAAGAAGTGATGTTGAACGGCACGCCAAGAAAGAGATCCGCGCTCCTTTGATAAAGCTGGAGGCTGAGCTTCCCCTCTGCCACGTACACCTGGAAAAAGGCGTGACAGGGCATCAGCGCCATGTTTGGAAGTTCTCCAACGTTCCAGGCAGAGACGATCATTCGGCGCGAATCCGGATCGGACTTGATGGTCTCCACCAGTTCCGTCATTTGGTCGATGCCCTCACCGTCTGGTCCGGGCCACGACCGCCATTGGACGCCGTAGACGGGACCAAGTTCACCGTCTTCGTCAGCCCATTCGTTCCAGATTCGGATCCCGTTTTCTTGCAACCAGCGCACATTGGAGTCACCCGACAGGAACCAAAGGAGTTCCCCAACCACTGATTTGAGGTGGACTCTCTTGGTGGTTACAACGGGGAACCCCTTCGACAGGTCATAGCGCAACTGATGGCCAAAACTGGAAATTGTTCCGGTCCCGGTGCGGTCGCCCTTTGGCACGCCATTGTTGAGGACGTCTGCCAACAGGTCTTCATACTGGCGGTCAATCATTCGGCTTCGCCTACTGCTTGTCCCCGTCGATGGTGATCGACGTGGGAGCGGACTGAGCGACAGTGTGGCTGATGGTGCAGTACCGGCGGATTGCGCCGGCGGCCCTTTCCAGAAGGCGCTCGCGGTCGTCAGGGTCCATGAAGTTTATGGCCGGCTCCAGTTCCACCATGAACTCTGTGAATCGGTCTTCCGCTTTGGAATACATGGTGTCGACGCTGCCGGTCAGCTTGTAGTCGTCGCCAAGCGCGCGAGCAAACCGCGCATCAGATGACAGCGCGTTGCATCCTAGGATCGCCAGCTTGATGAGATCGCCGGGGCTGAACTGGCCTTCCTCATACCCAATCAGCAGTTCTGCACCCTTGCTGTTTCGAGCCTTGTATTGGCGAGTTCCGATCCGTTCAACGGTAGCCGGATTATTGCTCTTGACTGCGTCGGTCATGGTCGTAGATCTTTCTCTTCACGAGGGGTTTTGCCGTTGGTCAGGGCAGGGATGACCGGGGGTCATTCCTGCCCTGGAGACTAATTGTGGGCTGCAAGCCACTTCTGTGCGTTCTCGACTTCAGCTTTCGCCAGAAGGGGTGCGGCTCCGATTGCTTCCTTCTCCAGGCGTCGCCCAAGCAGAGGAATATTGACTCTCAGTTCGCCCCTCATCGTGACGTCGGTGACGTCGGACTTGCCCGCAAGCTCCATGTGGGCATTTAGGTGTGCGGGGACGCCTTGGGCGGAAACCTCAATGCGTCCGGAGATTCGTTCATTGCCGTGACGTTCCCAGACTTCCTTGAGTGTGGCTTTCGCGGAAGGGCTGATGAACTTCTTGACTGCGGCAGGGATTTCGTCTTGCGGAATCCCGCCGGTAGTGGTCCTAATTACCTTGTTTTCGTGGGCGTCCGAGTCAACCGAGGGGGCCGTTATGCGCAGTTCTTTGGCGCGGTCAGCGGCGTATTCGGGATCAGAAAGCATCTCCCACACGCGGTCGATGCTTGCCGGGTATTGGAAGGTTTCCTTGAATTCCATTTTCTGCTCTCTTTCTTTCCAGCTGAGGCTTAGGTGTTGCGCTGGCTTGCGCGCAGTCCACGTTGCCACTTGGCTATTGCACTGGACATCCCCTCAGCCGCCGAGTTTACCTGTACGTCGGCCGCGAGGGGATCGGATCTTCTTCTTTGATGCAGATAGCGATACGTCGACGTCGCTACCGTGAGTCCGGCTCATCTGGGCATCAGTCCCGCGTACGCTGAGGAGATGCACACGATTGGATCACTTGCGGAGAACCAGGGCGTCATCCCCGTTTCATCGGGGGACGCGAGTTGGTTACAGATGTTGGTAATGGACTGGCAGGTAATCTCCGACCTGGCCGCGGCAGACCTGGTGCTTTGGCTGCCAACCCAGGACGGGCGGTTTGTCGCGGTCGCGATTTGCCGCTCAGCGACAGCATCAACCATGCACGTCGACGACATTGTGGGGCTTTACGCTCCGGCCGCTAGGGCGGCTCAATTGGCCGAGGCAATGGAAACCAAGCAGGTCCTGGCTCCCCCTGATGTTCACTGGGCAGGTCTGTATTCGACAACGGTTGCGTACATCCCGGTGGTTCGCGATGGAAAATGTATTGCCGCTATAAGCCGCGAGGCGAATGTTTCTTCGGCTGCGCGCCAGAGCGGGTCCCAAGGATGGACCATGCGGGTCTCAGACGTCATGTGCCAGATGATTGCCGAAGGGTCCTACCCGGACCCTCACGCCCCCACATTTTCTGGGCACAGTGTTCCCCGAGCAGTTGACGGGACAATACTCATCGACCACGAAGGGACAGTCCTGGAGCTAAGTCCCAACGCTAACTCGTGTATGCGCAGGCTCGGGATTCGCAAAGACTTGCGAGGAAGCGTGCTAATTGAGGACGTGGTGGAAGCGATACGTGACGAGACGCGCATCGAGGAAACCATGGCCGTGGTCGTCATGGGGAAAGCGCCGTGGAGCGTAGACCTGGAGGCAAATGGGGCGACCGTTGCGGTTCGGGCCATTCCCCTTCGGCAGGAGGGGGAACGGGTCGGAGCGCTTCTGCTTACCAGAGATGTCACTGATTCTCGCAAGCGCGAACAGGAGTTGATGACGAAGGACGCCACCATCCGAGAGATCCACCACCGGGTGAAGAACAACCTGCAAACCGTTTCCGCTCTGCTTCGGATTCAAGAGAGACGCTCAGATTCGGACGCGGTGAAGGATGCCTTGAGGGAAGCGGGGCGGCGCGTCGAGTCGATTGCGACGGTGCACGAGGTGCTGTCGCAGGACGTTCATGAGATTGTGCAATTCGATGAGATTGCCGAAAGAATCCTCCAGATGGCGGCGCGGGTAGCGTCTGCTGACTCCCGAGTGGAGTTGCACGTCGCGGGCACATTCGGGGAAATCGGGGCGGAACAGGCATCAGCCTTGGCGACGGTTCTCACCGAGTTGGTGTCAAATGCCGTTGAGCATGGGTCTGGGCCGGAAGGGGGCGTGATCCACGTGGATGCGTCCCGGGAGGACGGCATGCTGGTTGTCACGGTCAAAGACAACGGGAAAGGCGTCCTTGAGTCAGACATCGGTCACGGTTTGGGGACACAAATTGTGCGTACCGTTGTGCGCGGCGAACTGAGAGGTTCAATCGACTGGGAACGGGGCCAGGAAGGTGGCACCACCGTCACACTCCGTTTCAGGCCGCAGAGGATCAGAAACGAATCTAACGCGCATCTACCTGTTGAAGAAGAGCCCCAGTAGAGGAGCCCGCGAAACGAGCTTGTGAAAGTTCTGCGAGAATTCCTGCTAGGGCCTGCGCGGCCCTTTGCGTTTTACGCTTTTGCCGTTTTACGCGTTTTACGATGCGCGACGGGCGCGTGCCGCACGCCTCTTTAGTGAACGACGCTCTTCTTCGCTCTTGCCGCCCCACACTCCTGAGTCCTGGTTGTTTGCCATAGCCCAGCGCAGGCACGTCTCTTGGACCTCACATGAGTAGCAGACGGCTTTCGCCTCTGCTGCCTGTGCAAGGGCCGGGCCTGTGTTGCCGATCGGGAAGAACAATTCCGGGTCGACATTCAAACAAGCGGCTCGGCTACGCCAATCCATTTAGGGACTCCTTATGTGATGGGATCACAGTGCGGTAGCGCAGTGACGCTATCGCCATCTCAATCGATTTAAGTTTGGTCCAGGCAGTGAATCTGAGCAAGGGTATCGAGTCCAAAACCTCTTTTTTTCATGTGCGAACTGTCACGTCTGTGTAGCGGGGACCCAATTTGAGTCGCGTTGCTGTGCCGCGCGTCACTACAACGCCGGTTTCTTCCGGAAATGGGAGAGAGGCGTTTAACCAGATCGCGGCGTCTGGAACATGGGTCGCTAGGGCACGCACGACCTCCCGACTGGGTTGGATGACCACCTTCAGCACCCTCGGGTCGGGGTCGATCCTGTGCCACTGCGCAAGAGGTAATCGTTCTACCCCTGCTTGCTCACCTGCACCGCAACATTTGCGTAGGTCGTCTTCCAAAATGGACAGGTTTATGTGCGGGTCCGCTATGACCTGGACTGATACAGGATGAAAATCCTGCGCGGAACCCGTACCGTCACCCGCGCTGGCATAGCAACCACCAAACAAAGCGGGGAGGTTAGCGGGCGAATCCATCAAGACGCCTGTCTGGAGAATCTGATCTTCAAGAGTCCCCGGGCAGATGCTAGAGGGGATTCTTCTGCCCTGGTTGACCGGAGTTTCGGCCTGTAAGGAGACTTCGGTGTTTGCTCCCCGGTCAACTTTCCCGAGTGGGAGTAGTGCCGGTGAGGGGTCTTTGCCAAAGCCGATGGCGACAAAGCGCCCGGGGTCGGCCGAGATCCAGTGGTCAAGAGAACCCATCGGGGATTCTTCTCTGTGTGGAAGAAGCCGCGCGATTTCCGGGTACTGCGTGACCCTCATTGAGGGGACATGGACCAAGAGATTGTCGAATTGGCGTGCATCAAAACGTAGCTTGGTGTCCGTCACGATCAGCGTGAGCAACCCACGGTGTCCCGCATCCAGCAGGTCCCGCATGATTTGGGCTGGCGCTTCCGGTCCGGCTGCTAGACCGATTAGGTTCAGCGTCTCTGATAATTCCGGAATGACGAGGGTTGCGGGCCTGTCAGCGTCGACGTGTTTCGGTATGCGAGTAAGAAGATAGGCGAGGTCCCCGGCACTCGGATGGTCCCCAAGAGCCAAGAATCCTTCCAACGGTTGGTGGTGCGGGGGAGGTCCTGCCCAGACAAGGCGCCCCTGTGCGGCCGCCCCGGCTGCCGCATTCAGGGCCGCGTCCGCCAATGTCTTCGCTGAAGGTGGGGGGCCGGCGATCATCAGTGGCGAGCCGTCCCAAACTAGGCGGGCTGTGACGCAGGTGGCGGGGTCCTCGAAGAACCCCAAAGTTCCGGCAGGGGCGTGGTTCAACTCTTCCCGCGTGACGCTGGTGGGCAGGGGAGCAGGGACCTCTGGGACAAGGGCGGAGGGGGCGCCGTGGGATGCCCTGATGCTCGCCACGACTTCTCCTGGGTCTTCGCAGTGTGCCAGTTGCACTTGCCTGCCATCGACAATTGCTCTCCCGGGCACTCGCGGCAGGTGAGCGGCCGCAGCTGAGCCGATGGCGTCCATCGAATCCGTCACCTCGGCACAACGCAGAGCAACCCGCAGGTCAATGACAGATCTCATCTCGGAGGAAATAGCGCCCCCGGGTCTTTGGGTTGCTGCAATTAGATGCACTCCTAATGAACGTCCTTGTCGGCAAACTGACACCAGTTCTTCCAGCAAGCTTGGGTGCTGGTCGGCCAACGTGCGCACCTCGTCTGCCACTATCACCACGCGCGGGGGAGGTGACGGCAAGTCCGGATCCAGTGCGTATTGAGCAGCCCAATCGTCAAGACTTCGGAAACCATGCAGCCGGCTTTCCGTCTTCCGAGAGTTAAGGAGGGCGCGTAACGCCCGCAGCAGCCACGGCGTTTGTGCTCCGTCAAGGTCCGTCAACGAGTGTTCCACGTGCGGAAGTGAGGTCAAGTGCTCCAGGCCCGCGCCCCCCTTGTAGTCGATAAAGACAAATCTCAAATTCTCAGGAGAGTTTCGGAGAGCAAACGCAAGGACCAAGGTAGAGAGGAACTCAGACTTTCCCGACCCCGTACCGCCTACGACCAGCGCGTGTGGCCCGTCTTCAACAAGATCCACGACCACGGGCCCGTGAGCGTCCACCCCTACAGGAACGCTCCATGCCGCGCCGGCATCGCGGCTTGCCCAACGGCTAAAGGTTGCTCCTTGAGAAGTATCTAGTAGGTCATCGAGGTGACACAGAGTCGGAATCTCTGTGTTGCGGGACTGCTCTAGCAATGCCTGCATCTCGATTCGCCACAACCCTGCACCCGTGGCGCGGGCGGGAAGAACTGTAGCGATGGGTACGTCACCTGGCTCGGAAGAGTGAGACCAAAATACGGTTGCCCCCGTGTAGTCCGGGTTGGATGCCTTTTCCCTCATCTCCAGTCTGGCGACCCGGACCAACTTCCCCTGGGCTCTGACCTGGCCCGCTATCCACAACGCGTATTCGAATGCGGAGGGGCCAACCGTCGCGCAACTGCCGTGGGTGGGGATCTCAACGGTTGTCTTCGCTTTTGGTACCGAGCTAGGCGCCAGGAGGACTGAGACTTCGTTGGGGCCAGGTGAGGTGTTGGAAGCCTGTTCTTCGCCGGCTCCAGCTCTGACCATGCTTGCGGTGGCTAAGGCAAGCGATGCGCAGTCAAACTGTGCCTGTCGTTTCCTGCGTAGGACCGCCCAGATGATAAGCCCGATGGCGGCAACCGGCACAAGGATCAGCAGAACCCAAAAGGAAGAGACAAAACGTAGAAGCGTAAAGAGCAGGAAAAGAGGCAGCATAAAACGCATTGCCAGCATCATCCGCGAACTCCCGGAGGTTCCAGGTGTTGATGGCACCTCCCACGTCGGTGTTACCGGACGGCTCCTCAGAACGAACTTATTGCTTCCAACGTAAAACGATCGCCGACTCCTGAGCCTGCGGTAGCTTCTTGAGAAGAGGGGGCGGTTCATCGCCTCCGCCTCGTTCAAATACCACCTCCCATCCACGCGTTCGATGCGGCTATGGGTTCTGGAGGTGTGGGGGTCGGTCAACCCCTCGTCCCTCTCCACCCCCTGCCCATCACGAAGCGGCAGCACGGCACCCCGATCGGGACCAGCGACACAGGCAAGATGTGCGCCGCTGCCCAACGCTTGAGCCGCCAGCAACTTGTTATCCATCCCGCTACAATCTTCCAGCTCGTGCTCCCCGCCAACCCAGTTGAGCGTCACCTGTGGATTGGGGTTAAGCCACGACTCTGTTCAATTTGGGGGTCGCCGCCGTGCCCCTCATTTGGCAGCTATTTTGCGGCATTTAGTGTCTTTGAGGAGCATGGATGGGACAATGCCATGCAGAGATCAACCAAATGCCCAGGCAAGGAAGGAAGTGGGATGGCTACCACCGACACTGATTCCGAACGTAACGCGGACTCGTTAGATGATGACGCACACGTGGAGTTTGAGCAGGCAGCCAATCGCTGGCGAATCCTGGTTGACCTGGTTGAGGAAGCCCGGAGCGCCTACTACATGCGTGACGAACCGGAGATCTCGGACGCAGAATACGACGCCTACTATCGGGAACTGCAGGACTTGGAGGCCGCCTATCCTGTCCTTGCCTCCGCCGATTCTCCTACCGCCACCGTTGGAGGCGAGCCCTCGGATGCGTTCGCCCCAGTCGCTCACCTGACTCAGATGACGAGCCTTGACGATGTCTTTTCGTTCGAAGAAGTCGAGTCTTGGTACCAGCGCGTTTTGTCGAGGTTTCCTGACCGCGAAGTCCCCATGACAGCTGAGGTTAAGGTGGATGGCCTAGCGGTAAACCTGCAATACCGTGACGGGTACTTGGCGCAGGCTTCGACGCGCGGCGACGGCTTTGTCGGGGAAGACGTAACCGGAAACGTGATGACGATTAGTTCCATTCCTCGACGGCTGAAGGGCGACGCGGTTCCCGAACTGGTTGATGTGCGGGGCGAGGTCTACTTCAGAATCGACAACTTCAAAAAGGTCAATGAGGAAAGGGTTGCGGCCGGTGAACGTCCGTTCGTCAACCCACGGAATGCGGCGGCCGGATCACTTCGTCAGAAGGACACTCAAGCAACTGCTAAGCGTCCCCTGTCTTTTGTTGCTCACGGTTTGGGCGAGGTGCGATGGGGAGATGCTGGTGCCCCTGAACCGACATCCCAGTTTGGTTGGTACCGCCAGTTCGCTAAGTGGGGGATACCTGTCTCAGACAGCACCCGGTTGGTGACCCACTTCGAAGAGATCATCGAAACGATTGAATACTTTGGGTCTCTTCGTGCAGGTTTTGAGCATGAAATCGACGGGGTCGTAGTGAAGGTAGACAGCCTTGCGTTGCAAGGAGATCTTGGCGCGACCTCCCGCACCCCACGTTGGGCTGTTGCGTACAAATACCCTCCAGAGGAAGCATTTACTCGGCTTCTGGACATTCGGGTTCAGGTTGGGAGAACCGGACGCGTCACGCCGTATGCGGTGTTCGAAAGGGTTCTGGTTGCGGGTTCTAACCTGCGTCATGCGACCCTTCACAACGCTAAGGAAGTCAAGAGAAAAGGCATTCGAATCGGCGACATGATTGTTGTGCGGAAGGCCGGAGACGTCATCCCCGAAGTGGTCGGACCGGTTGTCGCAGACCGGGATGGCACCGAATATGAGTTCGTCATGCCCACGCACTGCCCTTCCTGTGGCACAAAGCTCGCTCCGGCCAAAGAGTCAGACATTGATCTTCGTTGCCCCAATGCTGCTTCCTGTCCCGCCCAGATCACTGAACGGTTGATCCACCTCGGGTCGAGGGGCGCTCTGGACATCGAAGGCTTAGGCGCAGAAGCGGCAGCCGCTCTGACACAACCGGAGATGGGACGCGACCTGGTTGTTTCGGCGCTTGTTGAAGGGCACACCGTCACCCTCGGCGACGGAACACAAGTGACCCTGGAGTTACCCGAAGACACCGGACACGGTGATGCCTTCCGTGAAGCCGAGAGCCTGCTCCCCGAACCTGCCGAACCCGTTCTACGAAACGCGAAGGACGTTTTCGATTTGACGGCGGAGTCGGTCAAGGACGTCAAAGTGTGGCGCCCCATAAGGGTAAAGGGCGTACGCACCGGCGATTACCAGCACGTGCCGTATTTCTGGACGCAACCATACCGGCGGACAAGCACCGGCCTGGAGAAGATTGAAAGCAGACCTCGCAAAAGCTTGGAAACAATGCTTGGGGAGCTTCAGTCCGCCAAAGAAGAACCGCTATGGCGATTCCTGGTTGCACTCTCCATCCGCCACGTTGGACCTACTGCCGCCCGCGCCTTGGCAGCGAGGTTCGGCTCCATCGACTCGATTGCGCAGGCGTCCGTCGAAGACCTGGCGGCCACTGACGGAGTGGGCCTTGTTATTGCCGAATCAATCAAGGATTGGTTTGGCGAGGAATGGCGGCGAGAGATCGTGGACCAGTGGCGCGCCGCAGGTGCTCAGATGGTTGACGTATTGGTTGAGGACGCGCCGAAGAACCTGGCGGGGGCGACGATTGTCGTCTCCGGGTCCATGCCGGGTTACAGCAGGGACGAGGCGAAGAATGAGATTCTGCTACGCGGCGGCAAGGCTTCCTCGTCCGTTTCCAAACGCACCTCGCTGGTGGTTGTCGGGCCGGGAGCGGGTTCCAAAGCAGACAAGGCGGAGCAGCTTGGGGTCCCCACGATCCCGGCGGGCCGTTTCCAAGAGCTCTTAGACAAAGGGGTGGAAGCTATTCTTGGGGACGCCGGGGACGAGTGATTCTGACTGTTGCGCGCCGAGTGAGTATGGAGTGCCGACAGCCTATGTGCCGCACCGCCCGCGCGCGACGTCAGTAGGTGAGGTTGCGTTAGACGATGACGGAGAAGGGCTGGACGATTTTTTCCAGAATGCGGGTCCCAAGAGAACGGGACTTCCACTCTTCAAGTTTCAGTCTCCGCGCCGTTGTCAGATCGTTGGCAAAGACTTCTTCCATTCGTTTGGCGAAATCGGCCGAATCAATCTGCATCGTGATCTCATAGTTACCCGCCATCGATAGCCGGTCTATGTTTGCCGTGCCGACGATTGAGCGGTACCCATCAGCAGTCACGGTTTTAGCGTGAACCATCGCGTGTTGGTACAGCCAGATCTCAACGCCTGCGTCTAATAGGGACCCGTAGAAGGGGCGCCCTACCCAATCGGCCAAGATGTGGTTGGAGTATTCGGGGATCAATACTTGAACGTTCACGCCGCGCTGGGCTGCCCGGATCAGTTCCCTCAAAATCTCACGATCTGGAATGAAGTAGGCGGTAGTAATTTTCAGGCTCTTTTGCGCGCGCCGGAAGGTTTCCAGATACTGCCCTCGTACGGGGAAGAGCAGGTCAGAGGGCAGGTTAAAGGCGGCTGTGATGTCTCCCCGCCAGGGCAGCTCTTCCCAGTCTGGAAGTTCCGGCTGATGCTTGCCTCGGTACGCGTTCCAGAAGGAGCGGAACCCATCCACCAAAAGTCCTGTCGCAGGCCCCACCATGCGAATGTGACTGTCGCGCCATTCCGTGCCGAAATCCACACCGATGTTGAATCCGCCAACGAAACCAGTATGGTCATCCACCACCAGCAATTTGCGGTGTGTCCGTCCGGTCCTACGCAAGTCCGCCACCAAGAATCCGCGACGAATCTCACGAAGTTTGTGAACATGGAGGTTCTGATGTTTCGGGAACCTCTTGAACATGGGGCTGGACTTCAAAGAGCCGAAGCCGTCGTAGAAAATAAACACCTCTACGCCGCGTTCCGCCGCGCGAATCAGCGCGTCCTTGAACTCCTTGCCGATCTTGTCGGAGCGCCACACATACGTCTCGAAATAGATTGACTCTTTAGCCTCATCGATGGCTTTGAGTTTGTCCTTGTAAAGACTTGTGCCTTCGGTGTAGAGCCTAACCTCAGTGTCCCCGACTTTGGTGTCAGAAGGGGGCATAGACGGGAAGCCTTTTCGTCCACCGGGCACCCTCTTTTTACGTACGGCGTCAATCGCGTACACAACCCCTACTGCACCCACATGCACAATAGCGGTTCCAATAAGCCCATATTTGATGAGCGAGCGCAACCTACCGCGATCCAACTCTCATGCCCCCTGACGGCTCCCCTGTTGATGGTCGTTGTCCAAGACTATCGAACAGGACGGTTAGAATCGCACCATGTCGACAATTTCAGCCGAAGAGGTCACTCGTTTAGCGGATCTCGCACGTATTGCCCTATCAGAAGAGGAAGTTCAACGCCTCGCCGTGGAGCTCGCGCTCATCGCCGACTCCGCTTCCCGCGTGAAGGAGGTTGTGACAGCAGACACCCCCGTCACGCGTTACCCCATGCCGCTGGAAAACGTCATGAGAGAAGACGTTGTTGGTGAGGTCTTGGACCGGGAAGAAATGCTGGCCGCAGCCCCTGACTCCGAAGACGGCATGTTCAAAGTTCCACAAATCTTGGAGGAAGACTGATGAAGGGTTGGATCTATCGTTCCGCTCTTGAAATGGCGGACGCCCTTGCGGCGGGAGAAGTAACGTCGCTGGAGCTGGTCAATGAGTGCCTTGAACGCATCGAAAAGTACGACGACAAGGTGAACGCCTTCATCACGGTGGATGCTGAAGGAGCACGAAAAACCGCGCAGGAAGTTGACCGCCTCCGGGCCGAAGGGGCCCAGTTGCATGCGCTGGCTGGTGTTCCGATCGCGGTCAAAGACAACATCGTCACCCGGGGCTTAGACACCACGTGTGCCTCCGCGATCATGGACCGCTGGAAGCCTCCGTACGACGCGACCGTGATCGCGAAGATCAAAGAGGCAAAGCTCCCCATTGTTGGCAAAACCAACTTGGATGAGTTCGCCATGGGGTCTTCGACTGAACACTCTGCTTTTGGTACCACCCACAACCCTTGGGACCTAACGCGGGTCCCCGGCGGTTCAGGGGGTGGGTCCGCGGCCGCGGTGGCCTCATACATGGTGCCGTTCGCTCTTGGCTCAGATACGGGCGGATCGATTCGCCAACCTGCATCCTTCACGGGGACCGTGGGGGTGAAACCCACCTACGGCGCAGTTTCGCGCTATGGGCTGGTCGCTCTTGCCTCGTCCCTCGACCAGATCGGCCCGGCAGCTCGCACTGTTCGTGACGCCGCTGCGCTTCAGGAACTCATTGAGGGAACGGATCCGATGGACTCCACCTCGATCCCGAACTGGAACAGCGGCCTGGAAGAAGCGATCACCAAGCGGCTGGCGGAAAGCGGCCGCGGGTTGCGGGTCGGAGTTGTTGAACAGCTAAGCGGCGACGGCTATCAGGCGGAGGTCCTGGAAGCATTTGACAACACGGTGGAACGTTTGAAGCAAGCGGGCGCAGACGTCAAGACGGTCTCATGCCCCTCCTTTGACTATGCTCTTTCCGCCTACCAGCTGATCATGCCGGCGGAAGCTTCCTCTAACCTTGCTCGGTTCGACGGGATGCGGTTTGGTCTCCGCGTTGAACCAGAAGGAGTGGAGAACCCCACGGCGGCTGACGTCATGTCCGCTACACGCGAAGCAGGTTTTGGACCAGAAGTGAAACGCCGCATCATTTTGGGTACCCACGTCCTGTCCGCGGGATACGTCGACGCCTACTATGGCTCGGCGCAAAAGGTTCGAACCCTGATAAGGGAAGACTTGAACCACGCCTTCAAGGATGTTGACGTCCTCATCAGCCCCACGACCCCTTCAACTGCTTTCTTGATCGGAGAGCGAATCAGCGATCCAATGGCGATGTACTTGAATGACGTCGCGGCAATCCCCGCGAACCTTGCCGGGGTGCCAGCAATGTCTGTCCCCAATGGAACGGACGGTGCTTCATTACCCACGGCGGTGCATATCATCGCGCCCGCCGGTGCGGACGGGGTCATGTACGGCGTAGGAGCGTTGATAGAAGAACTGGTTGAAGACCAGGTCGAGACGCTACCCGAAGAGCTCACTACTACGCAGGTGGAAGGCTAGGAAGATGTCGCAGTCAAAAAACATGACGTACGAACAGGCCACGAAGAAATACGACCCGGTGCTGGGGATCGAAGTGCACGTGGAGTTGGGCACCAACTCAAAGATCTTTGACGCAGCGCCAGTTGCGTTCGGAAGTGAGCCGAACACTGATGTAACCCCAACCTCGGTTGGTTTGCCAGGATCCCTTCCAGTCCTTAACAAGGCGGCTGTCGAATCGGCTGTCCGTCTTGGCTTGGCGTTGAACTGTGAGATTGAAGAGGATTCTTACTTCGCTCGCAAAAACTACTTCTACCCGGACCTGCCGAAGGCCTACCAAATCTCTCAGTCCGACAGGCCGATCGCCCATGACGGTTACGTGGATGTGGAGTTGGCTGACGGGGAAGTGTTCCGCGTTGAAATTGAGCGAGCACACATCGAGGAGGACGCGGGGAAGAACACCCACATCGGTGGGGCAGACGGACGTATCCATGGCGCCGACTATTCGCTGGTGGACTACAACCGCTCTTCCGTCCCTTTGATCGAGATTGTTTCAAAGCCCCTAACCGGAGCAGGCGACCGGGTCGCTGAAGTGGCCGCGGCGTACGTGCAGACCCTTCGGGATATTGCCCGGGCCCTCGGGATCTCTGAGGCACGGATGGAACGCGGGAATGTTCGCGCTGACATCAACCTTTCTCTTCGTCCGACGTCCGAGGACCCCTTCGGTACTCGCTCCGAAACGAAGAACGTCAACTCTTTCCGCAGTATCGAACGGGCGGTGAAGTACGAGGTAGCCCGGCAAGCAAGCGTTCTTGATTCTGGGGGCAAAGTACTTCAGGAAACCCGTCACTTTCACGAGGATGACGGTTCAACCTCCTCTGGCCGACCAAAATCGGACGCAGACGATTATCGCTACTTTTCCGATCCTGACCTGCCACCACTCCGGCCGTCGCATGAATGGATTGAAGAGCTACGCGGCACCCTCCCTGAACTTCCCGCAGCCAAGCGCAAGCGTTTGCACAAGGCATGGGGATTCACGGACCTGGAAATGCGTGACGTGGTAAGCGCGGGCGCGGTGGATGTCATTGACGCTACGGTTCAAGAAGGGATCGATCCCTCAGCCGCGCGAAAGTGGTGGATGGGTGAGCTCTCCCGCGTCGCCTCCGTGGACGGGGTGTCCTTCGAAGAATTGAACGTGACCCCGAAACAGGTTGCGCAACTGCAGAAGTTGGTTGATGACGGAGCATTGACGGACAAGCTGGCGCGGCAGGCGCTAGAAGGTGTTCTTGCGGGTGAGGGTGATCCGGCCGAAGTGGTGGAGGCCCGCGGCCTCACGGTCGTGTCGGATGATTCGGCGTTGACGGCTGCCATTCAGAACGCTCTTGACGGCAACCCCGATGTAGTTGAGAAGATTAAGGGTGGCAAGGTTCAGGCCATTGGCGCCCTGGTCGGTTCGGTGATGCGTGAGACTCGTGGCCAAGCAGATGCGGCCAGGGTCCGCGAACTCATTTCCGAAATGTTGGGGCTCTAAGAGTGTTGAGTTCCTGAGGGGTGCTGGCACTTTGATCTTGTGTAAGACTCATAGCGGGCAGGGCATGGCTCACACCCGCAACTCTCTTAGAGGTAGTCCCACACAGATCAAAGGCCGGGCCGGCAGCCGCACCACCAACAAAACCATTGGTAAGAACGATAGATAAAGGTAAATCATTGCAAACGACGTCCCCGTCATACACCGCCTCCTTCCGCTTGACCGCAGATGAGGAACAGCTCCGAATTGCGGACATAGTCCAAGCGGTGGCAGCCGCCGGTGCGGGAATCAAAGGCTTGGACGTCGCAGAGTCGGAGAGCGGCAAGATTGTCCTCGACATGACCCTGGATCTCAAGAACTCGAAGCACCGCCGCCGGATGAAAAACCTACTTAAAGAGATGGAAGGCGTGGAGCTCAGGACTATTGCCGACCAGACCTTCTTGGACCATATAGGCGGGAAGATCCAGGTGAACTCCAGGGTTCCGTTGAGGAACCGTGATGACCTTTCACGCATCTACACTCCTGGGGTTGCCCGTGTTTGCCAGGCGATTGCGGACACGCCGTCCAAAGCACGCCTGCTGACCATGAGGGCAAACACGGTTGCTGTCGTGACCGATGGGACCGCTGTTCTGGGGATGGGGGACATCGGTCCGGCGGCCGCGTTGCCAGTCATGGAAGGTAAAGCGATCCTCTTCAAGCACTTTGGCGGGGTGGATGCCTGGCCGGTTGTCCTCGACACGAAGGATACCGAGGAGATAATTCGCATCGTTAAGGCGATCGCTCCCGCCTATGGGGGGATCAACCTGGAGGACATCGCAGCGCCAAGGTGCTTCGAAATTGAGCAGCGTCTCCGCAAAGAACTAGATATTCCGGTGTTCCACGATGACCAGCACGGAACCGCCATCGTGGTCTTGGCGGCTCTGCTGAACGCTTTGAAGGTTGTTGGCAAGAATATCGGGGATATTCGGATTGTCGTTTCCGGGGTGGGGGCCGCCGGCTCAGCGATTATCAGGTTGCTTCTGAACGCGGGTGCCACAGACGTTGTCGGCTACGGCCGAAACGGAGCGCTTGTTTTGGAGGATCTTGACGGCGCTCATGAGTCGCGGCGTGAACTTGCAGCCGTGACAAATCCACGGAAGGTACGCGGAAGCCTGAAGGATGGACTCAAAGGCGCGGACGTGTTCATTGGGGTGTCTCGTGGAGGCATCCTGACCGGAGACGACATCGCGCAGATGAACGAGGGCGCGATTGTTTTCGCGTTGGCGAACCCAACCCCTGAAGTGGACCCGAATGAGGCCTACAAGCACGCCGCCATCGTAGCGACCGGACGTTCTGACTACCCCAACCAGATCAACAACGTTTTGGCGTTCCCTGGACTTTTCCGGGGGGCCCTCGACGCCCACGCGACTGAAATAACACTCGAGGCTCTGAGGGTTAGCGCGGAAGCCATTGCCGGCGTGATCACGGATGATGAGCGGAGCGCCAGCTACATCATTCCCGGCGTCTTCGACGACCGGGTTGCCCCCGCAGTTGCTCACGCCACCAAGCGGGTGCTGTTGAAGGGGGAAACGGTCCCTCTTCCAGTGCAGGAAGACACCGGGGTTATCTCCCCGCTGCCACCCAGCCTGGGTAGCTGACGAACGTCAGTCAGGGAGCTGAAAAGGGCGGCTCGAGCTTCGGCTCTGGCCGCCCTTTTCAGCTCCGCAAATGCTGGGCGCAGGTGCTACATTCCGCCCAGGGCCGTTGCAACCAGTATCTTCCCGATCATGGCTGCGGGGTACACCAACGCGTATCCCAACGCCACGCGCGGGTCGTCTCCGGTACGAGTGTTCGCGAATGCCAGCACCGCAGGTTGCGTCTGTGCGCCAGCCAGAACACCAGACAGCCTGGTTCCACCCATCTTGAAGACAAACCTCATCACCACGTAGAGGCCGGCCGCCATGAGGGTGGTGATAAGGAAACCAAGGATGAAGATCTTCACCCACATGCCCGAAGCAAATGCTTCCATGATCTGAGTTCCTGCAACTGTGCCCGCCTGGGCAAGGAAGATCAGTAGCCCCAGTTCGAAGAGGACTTGAGCCGCAGTGAAGGGAACCGTAGTGACGATGGGGCCGATACGACCAATACGTCCCCAGATCAGTCCGATGATTAGGGTGCCTGCCGCGGCGCCAATCGCAAAAGTTTTCCCGCCGCCGATGGGGATCTGAATCATGCCGATGAGGATGCCAAGAGCCATGCCCAGTCCCATCCCAATCGGGTTAATGTCTGAAAGCCCGCGCGCGGAGTCACCAAAGAACTTGGTTATTTCAGCCATCTTCGAGGTGGGACCGACAACGCGGACACGGTCCCCAAGTTGCAGGACTAGGTCCGGCTCACCAACCAAATCAATGTCGCCGCGGCGCACACGGGAGACAGTCGCAGAGAACTTCTGCGGCAGGTGAAGGCTTCCCAGGGTGTGACCGGCAAGCTTCGGATCTGAGACTGTGATGCGGCGGAAATCCAGGTAAGAACGGTCACGCATCAGGGAGTGTGAGGATCCGTGGCCCAGTTCCTTTGACATCTTGGCCACCAACTCATTGGGGCCGACAACCGTCACGAGGTCACCTGGGTCCAACGTGTCTGACATCGAGGGACGCGTTATCGGGCCGGTCTCCCCACGCCGAAGGCGGGAAAAGGCGACGTTGCCGCCCATTTTCTCGTACAAGTCGCCAATAAACGGGTGGTCTTCGCGTTCCACGCGGATTGTGCGGTTACTGAGGGGCGAGGGAGCGTCGGTGTCTTTTCGGCGGTAGGCCAGTGCCGCAAGAGCCGCGCCCAGCATTCCGATGACGCCGTATACGTAAGCGATTGAGTACGCGATTGTCGCAGTGCCAGGTTCCCCAGAGGCTTCACCTGCGGCGTGCAGTGCAGGCGTGTTCGTTAGCGCGCCGGCAAACGTTCCTGCCACTGACGCGACGTCCATGCCTAGAGCGTAAACACCGAAAAGGTACCCAAACGCGGCTACCAGCACGAATAGCACAATGACGGTGATCATAGGGCCCACGGCTGTCTTCAGGTTGTGGAAGAAGCTCTGACCCGAGTTCACACCGATAGAAAATGCAAATAGAACCAGTCCGAGTGTTCCAACGACCGCGGGGATTTCGAGGACCACTCCCAGCTCGTTACTCCACGCGGCAACAATGATCGCCGCGAAAAGGACTGCGGCGGCGCCCAACCCAACGCCCTTGATCTTGATGTGGCCAAAAGCCATCCCGATGCCGATGAGTATGAAAACAAGAAGAATCGGATTCGACGCAAGCAGTTCGAAAACGGCAGTCACAAATACCAGCCTTGCAGTAGAGAAAGTGCAGCCCTCATGGTCGATGAGAGGCACCATCCAGAATACTCCAGCGCAGTTCACGCCCCCGGGAATATGGCGCTATTGAAGCCAAAACGTGTACAACAGCACGGACCCATCGGGGTGGTGACGCCCCATGAGACTCAAAGTGTGAGACGCAAAGCGGTCTGCGAGAACTACTCGTAGCATGGGGGACGTGTTAAGAATGCAGGATTTCATTTGGATCGCACTCTCGGTCGTCGTACCTGGGCGTGCGGTTCCTGCTGTCTGACAGATGGGCCGCACGCCATAACCCCCACGCATTTGTAGCGAGGGGTTTTTTAATGCAGACAAACGCTCACGGACGGAGATTCGGGCAGTGACAGACACAATAAGAATGACGGGCGCTGAAGCCATCGTCAGATCCCTCGAAGAACTTGGGGTTACCGACGTTTTCGGTATGCCAGGCGGCGCTATCTTGCCGACCTACGACCCCCTAATGGACTCAAAGATTAGACACATCCTGGTTCGCCATGAACAAGGTGCCGGCCATGCGGCCGAAGGCTACGCAATCTCGACTGGCAAGGTTGGGTGTGCGATTGTGACCTCGGGTCCCGCGGCACTCAACACGATGACGGCGCTTGCAGATGCAAACCTGGACTCGGTGCCCATCGTGATCATCACGGGGCAGGTTGGAGCCAGCCTGATCGGTACGGATGCCTTCCAAGAGGCAGACGTGGTTGGGGCTTCAATGCCGGTCACGAAGCACTCGTTCCTAGTGACGCACGCGGGAGAAATCCCCGCACGGATCGCGGAGGCCTTCGCGATTGCTGGCAGCGGACGTCCCGGCCCGGTGTTGGTGGACATCACCAAGAGTGCGCAGCAGGACGAAATCGACTTCAGTTGGCCCCCGAAGTTCGACATCCCCGGATACCGGGTTCCCGCGAAGCCCTCGAAGAAGCAGATCGGGATCGCCGCAAAGGCGATAGCGGAAGCGCAGGCCCCCGTCCTCTACGTTGGTGGCGGTGTGGTGCGCGGTGGTGCGTCTAAAGAACTGGCGAAGATCGTCGAACTCACGGACGCCCCGGTGGTTACAACGCTGACTGCTCGCGGCGCTTTCCCTGATTCAGACCCGCACAACCTGGGAATGCCCGGCATGCACGGCACTGTTGCCGCGGTTGGGGCGCTTCAGCGGGCAGATCTTCTCATCACGTTGGGAGCGCGCTTCGATGACAGGGTCACCGGACGGCTTGATACCTTCGCCCCTCGTGCCAAAGTGATCCACGTTGACATCGACGCTGCAGAGATCTCCAAGAACAGGTTCGCAGACATCCCGATCGTGGGGGACTTGAAGCCGGTTCTGGAGCTCCTAAATGAGCAGCTTGAAGACACCCTGGAAGGGGACCGCGCCGAAGAGTTGGCAGGCTGGTGGCGTTACCTAAACCGCTTGCGTAACTCCTACCCGCTTGGTTGGGCGGAGCCGGAAGACGGCAAGTTGGCGCCACAGTATGTGATCAAACGGCTCGGAGAGCTGTCCGGCCCTGACACTTTCTTCGCCACCGGCGTTGGTCAACACCAGATGTGGGCGGCGCAGTTCATTGATTTTGAAAAGCCGCGCCATTTCATCTCCTCCTCGGGCCTAGGGACCATGGGCTTCGGGATCCCAGCTGGGATGGGCACGCAGGTGGCAAATCCCGGGTCGCCCGTGTGGGTGATTGATGGGGATGGCTCGTTCCAGATGACAAACCAGGAACTGGCGACTTGTTTCATCAACAAAATCCCGATCAAGATCGCGCTGATCAACAATGAAGTGTTGGGGATGGTGCGGCAATGGCAGAACCTCTTTTACAACGAAAGGTACTCACACACCGACCTTGTTGACGGGGAGAAAGACCAGGTGCCGAACTTCTTGAAGTTGGCCGAGGCCTACTCGATTCCCGGCCGTGTTGTGAAGACCGAGGAAGAAGTGGACGAAGCCATTGAATGGGCGATGTCCGTAAACGACCGTCCAGTGTTTATCGACTTTAGGGTGTCCAAGGATGCGATGGTGTGGCCGATGGTGGCAGCCGGGGTTTCCAATGATGACATCCGCTACGCCCAAGGCTTGGCGCCAACCTGGGATGGAGATGAGTGAGCATGACTGAAAACTTGCATACCCTGAGCGTTCTTGTTGAGAACAAGCCCGGTGTTTTGACCCGGGTCTCAGGCCTTTTTGCCCGCCGCGACTTCAACATCAAGTCGTTGGCTGTGGGTGAAACGGAAAATGAGAACATCTCACGCATGACGATCATCGTCGATGCTGACCTGAGGCCGTTGGAGCAGGTGACCAAGCAACTGAACAAGTTGGTGAACGTTCTTAAAGTTGTTGAACTGCCTCCCAACGACTTGGTTGAGCGCCGGCTGTTGCTTCTCAAGGTTCGGGCGGATGACGCCACCCGAACCTCGGTCCTCGAAATCGTTGACCTATTCCGCGCTCACGTTATCCACGTGGGTTCTGACAACGTCGTTGTCGAGTCCGTTGGTTCGCGCGGAAAACTTGAGGCACTGCTTGCCTCATTGGAGCCCTACGGGGTTCGTGAAGTCGTTCAATCGGGCGCGGTTGCAATCGGCCGTAGCCCTCGTTCCCTAACTGACCAATTCAAGGAGAAGTAATCGTGGCAGAGATGTTCTATGACAACGACGCAGATCTTTCGATCATCCAGTCGAAGAAGGTAGCCATCATCGGGTACGGGTCCCAGGGCCACGCACACGCCCAGAACCTGAAGGATTCAGGCGTTGACGTTGTGGTTGGTCTGCGCCCCGGCTCCAGTTCTTGGAAGAAGGCGGAAGACGCGGGCCTTGAGGTAGCGGAAGTCTCAGAGGCTGTGAAACAGGGCGACGTCGTCATGATTCTGGTCCCGGACCAGTACCAGCGTCACGTTTACAAGGAGCAGATTGCGCCGAACTTGAAGCCAGACGCAGCGTTGTTCTTCGCTCACGGCTTCAACATTCGTTACGGCTACATTGACCCAGACCGCACCCACGACATTTGCATGGTTGCCCCGAAGGGCCCCGGTCACAAGGTTCGTCAGACCTACCTTGAGGGCGTGGGGATCCCCGCGATCGTTGCGGTGGAGCAGGATGCCAGTGGTGAAGCCTGGCCGTTGGCGCTGTCGTACGCAAAGGCGATTGGTTGCGCTCGCGCCGGACTAATCAAGACCACTTTCACGGAAGAGACTGAGACCGACCTGTTCGGCGAGCAGGCCGTCCTTTGCGGTGGCGTGTCCTCTCTGATTCAGAATGGTTTCGAGGTGCTGACGGAAGCCGGCTACCAGCCGGAGATCGCCTACTTTGAGGTGCTACACGAACTGAAACTCATCGTTGACCTGATCCACGAAGGCGGCATCACCAAGCAGCGTTGGTCGATTTCCGACACCGCCGAATACGGCGACTACGTTTCAGGTCCACGAGTGATTGACGAACAGGTCAAGGAGTCCATGCGCGGGGTCCTCAAGGACATCCAGGATGGAACGTTCGCGAAGCGTTTCATCGATGACCAGGACAACGGGGCGATTGAGTTCAAGTCGTTGCGTGCCGAGGGCGAAGCTCACCCCATCGAGGAAACCGGAAAGAAGTTGCGCAAGAACTTCGGGTGGACTCAGGCAGAGTCGGACTACGTGGACGGTTCGGCGGCTCGCTGATTTGTGTAGGTGGCTGGCGTGTCCGAGGTGGCGCGCCAGCCACCTGTTCCTTACCTACTGAAACGAGGACCCGTGGCAGATCTGAAGATTGCCGTGATCGCTGGGGATGGTATCGGCCCGGAAGTCACCAGGGAAGCCCTGCGTGTAATGCGCAAGGTGTTGGATGATGCCAAAGTTAGCTTCGAGGAAGTCCCGTTCAGTCTGGGGGCGGAACGCTACCTGGATTCCGGACACGTCTTGGACGAGGACGACCTGGAGGCCCTGGCCGACAACGACGCCATCCTTTTGGGGGCCGTGGGGGATCCTCGCATTCAATCAGGAATTTTGGAGCGTGGGCTACTACTCCGGATCCGGTTTGCCTTCGACCAGTACGTGAATCTGCGTCCGTCGAAGCATTACCCGGGGGTGGCCTCGCCCCTCAAAAATCCCGAAGGGATTGACTTCGTCGTAGTCCGGGAGGGGACTGAAGGTCCTTATGCCGGCGCAGGTGGAGTACTGCGGGTTGGAACCGACGAAGAGGTGGCCACGGAAGTTTCCGTCAACACCGCCTACGCAATCCGCAGGGTGGTGCGCTACGCGTACAACTTGGCACAGACGCGGCCACGGAAACATCTCACCCTTTTGCACAAGAACAACGTGCTGGGCTATGCGGGGTCGCTATGGACGCGGATCTTCAATGATGTGGGAGTGTCATACCCGGAGGTGACAACCGAGTATTTGCACATTGATGCAGCAACGGTTCACCTGCTCACAAGGCCCCAATCATTTGACGTGATTGTCACCGACAACCTGTTTGGCGACATTATTACGGACGAGGCGGGCGCGATCACTGGCGGCATCGGTCTTGCCGCCTCGGCAAACATCAACCCCGACGGGAACTTCCCCTCAATGTTCGAACCGATCCACGGTTCAGCCCCCGACATTGCGGGGAAGGGTCTAGCTGACCCAATCGCGGCTATCGGCTCTGCACAACTGCTACTCGAATCTTTGGGATTCCAGGAGCCTGCGAAGCGCATTGAGGACGCCATCGACCTAGAAATGAAACAAAGAGCCGCGGACCCCGACAACACCGGGGCTCGCACGACCACCGAAATTGGGGACGCCGTTCTGAAAAACCTGGACCAGAAGTAGTCCAGAAAGACTTGGTGGGCCACGGGCCTGCCCACACGAATTTGGAGGAAAAGCAATGGTCAGCGATGCAACCGATGCGGCGGATCAATGCAAAGAAGTCGCTACGCGAGACCTGCCTGACGCCGACGCGCTAGCAGGCCGCTTTACTTTCTACCCGAGCGAGAACGTGGCCTCCCCTGAGGCACACGCTGCAGCAATGGAAAAACTCGACTTTGGCAGGGCTTTCGGGGACTACATGGCGGTTGCCAACTGGGACCCACAGAGCGGTTGGACCAACAAACGCGTCACCCAGTTCGCCCCTCTGACATTGTCGCCAGCAGCCGCGGTGCTTCACTACGCGCAAGAGATTTTCGAGGGCATGAAGGCCTTCCGCTGGGCTGACGGAAGCATCTGGACTTTCCGCCCCGGCTTCAACGCCGCCCGCTTCAACAGGTCAGCGCGGCGCATGGCAATGCCGGAAATGGACATTGACGACTTCATTGCCTCTCTGGTGACAACGGTGCGGGCCGACAAACGGTGGGTCCCAGGCGGGGAAAACACCAGCCTGTACCTTCGCCCTTTTATGTTCGCGGACGAGGAATTCCTGGGAGTTCACACCGCCCTGCAATACATGTACGTCATGATCTCCTCGCCGGTGGGCCCCTACTTTGAAGACGGGGTCGCTCCCGTCTCAATTTGGGTGACAACGGACTTCCACCGCGCCGCGCCGGGAGGAACTGGGGGAGCGAAGACCGGCGGTAACTACGCGGTTTCTCTCCTTCCACAGGAACTGGCTGCCGAGCGAGGGTTTGAACAGGTGCTGTACCTGGATGCGGAAACCTCGACCCATATTGAAGAACTCGGCGGGATGAACGTGTTCGTGGTCCGAAAAGATGGGCGGGTCCAAACCCCTCGGCTCACCGGGACGATCCTAGAAGGCGGCACACGCGGAGCAATCATCCAGTTGCTGAAGGACCGGGGCGTTGAAGTGGAGCAGGTCGACATCCCGTTGGATGGTTTGCTACGCGACATCAACTCCGGCGAGGTCACCGAAATGTTCGCTTGCGGCACAGCTGCGGTCATCACTCCGATTGGGCGTCTTGCGGGCAACGACTTCGACATCACACTGGATGGAACTGAGACCGCGCTTAGCCTCCTTGATGAGATGACGGGTATCCAACGCGGAACGCTTCCGGACCGGCACGGGTGGATGTACCGCTTGGCCTAAGGCTGTAGGCAACAACCAAGACTGGTTGCGAGTGAGCCCGCGGTGCTTGATGCAC
>CAYFRT010000007.1:0-4865 GCA_964345585.1 uncultured Actinomyces sp.
GCCGGAAGTGGGGTGGCGGGTTTAGAAGGAGGCGCTTGCTCACTTCGACGAGTGCCACGCCCCACTGCCCGTCTTTCACAAAACGAACTTGCTCGCAGAGTACTCTGAATGGCAGTTGATACTCAGACAAGAAGGTTGGGATTGCCAGGATGGAAAGAATCTTCGGAACTGACGGTGTTCGCGGGCTCGCAAACGGCGTGCTCACTGCGAAGATGGCACTCGAACTCGGGGAGGCGGCGGCGCGCCGCATCGGGGGCGGCCGCAAAACGAACGGGAAGAAACCGAGAGCCGTTGTGGGGCGAGACCCTCGTATCTCTGGCGAATTCCTGGATCACGCTATCTGTGGGGGCTTGGCCGCCGCGGGTATGGACGTCATCCGAATCGGTGTGGTCCCCACTCCAGCTGTGGCTCACCTTCTGGCTTCGGAGCCCGATCTCGACCTGGGAGTGATGATCTCTGCTTCCCACAATCCCATGCCCGACAACGGCATCAAGTTTTTCGCTCATGGTGGCTACAAACTAGATGATGAGGTTGAGGATGAAATTACGGCGCTCCTCGGCCAGGAATGGGATCGCCCCACGGGGTCGGACGTAGGTGAGATCTGGTACGACGATGACCTTGCAGAAAAGTCCTACGTTGACCACCTCCTCAAATCCGCGCAGGTGGATCTACGTGGCCTGCGCATCGCGGTGGACTGCGCGAATGGGGCTGCGTCTGTGCTGGGGCCTGAAGCACTTCAGCGGGCTGGAGCTGACGTCGTCGTCATCAACGCCTTCCCGGACGGGGAGAACATCAACGACAATTGTGGTTCCACACACCCGGAGCAGCTTCAAGCGGTAACCGTTGCCTCGGGCGCCGACTTCGGTGTTGCCTACGACGGGGACGCTGATCGTTGCCTGGCTGTGGATGCAAAGGGCAACCTCGTCGACGGCGACAAAATCATGGGTCTTCTGGCGGTCCAGCTCAGGGAGCGCGGCATGCTGGCCAAGGACACGCTGGTCGTGACGGTCATGTCAAACCTGGGGTTGCTGAACGCCATGAAGGCCTCAGGCATCAACGTTGTCCAGAGCGCGGTGGGAGACCGCTACGTCCTAGAAGCAATGCGCGAAGGCGGTTACAGCCTGGGCGGCGAACAGAGCGGTCACATCATCGCTGCGGACTATGCGACGACGGGTGACGGCGTACTCACCTCGCTCCTCATCGCGAAAGCAGTGAAGGAAACGGGAAAACCCCTCGCCGAGCAAGTGGACGGAATCTCTCGACTGCCCCAAACCCTGGTGAATGTGCCGGGTGTGGACCGGTCCGGCCTGGACCACGCTGGGGTCGTGGAGGCGGTTCGCTATGTGGAGGATCTCCTGGGTGACGGTGGGCGCGTCCTCCTGCGGCCTTCGGGCACAGAACCTCTGGTCAGAGTAATGGTCGAAGCCCCCACCCAAAGAGAAGCGGACGGGCTGGCCGAAACCGTTGCAGTTGCGGTGAGGAAACACCTGTCCATCTAGGGCTGCCACGTGGGGCGGGAACCCAAAGCTACCCTCCAGGCTCAAGACCAGGGGCGGCTCAGATCTTCCGCAGGTAAACCTTCTCGATTCGGTGGTCCGCACCTTTCCGTAAGACCAGGGTGGCGCGTGGCCGAGTGGGCTGAATGTTCTCCACCAGATTCGGCTTGTTGATGGTGCGCCAGATGGTGCGCGCGGTGGCTTCCGCCGCCTCATCGCTCAGATTCGCATAGTTTCGGAAGTAGGAACGCGGATCCGTGAACGCAGTCTCCCTGAGCTTCAGGAAGCGGTCGACATACCAGCGTTCAATGGAGTCCTCGTCCGCATCCACGTACAGCTTGAAATCGAAGTAGTCACTCAGAGCCACCCCCGGGATGCCCGGCCCAATTCGGGGAGGCTGCAACACATTCAGCCCCTCCATGATCAAAATGTCAGGGTGGTTAACAATGATTTCCTCGCCCGGAATAACGTCGTAAGTGACGTGGGAATAAACCGGTGCCGCCACCTTCGGAACACCCGCCTTGACCTGGGTGATGAACTCAAGGAGTCTCGCTCTGTCATACGATTCGGGGAAGCCTTTCCTCTCCAGGAGCCCGCGTTTACGCAACTCCGCGTTCGGGTACAGGAAACCATCCGTGGTTATCAGCTCGACTTGAGGGGTCCTAGACCAGCGTGAAAGGAGCAGACGGAGCAGCCGAGAAACCGTGGACTTACCGACAGCGACCGATCCCGCAATGCCGATCACGAAAGGTGTTGGGGGCCGGTGGGGCTCGCGCAGCAGCGTTCGGCGCCCCGCAGCAGTTCGCCGAACCCCATCCACGTAGAGCTGTAACAGCGCCGAAAGGGGCCGGTAGATCGCATCCACTTCCTCCAGCCCGATGGGATCCCCCAAGGAGGCGATGCGCTCGATGTCCTCAGGGGTGAGCGGGAGCGGGGTTTGCTTCGCCAGACTCGACCACTGCTGGGGCGTGAAGTGGATAAATGGCCCGCTGTCATCAGACACTGCGTCTACTTGAAACACGTGCTGATTATCCCCAGCTTTCAGCTTTCTCGCAGAGCATTCGGCGTTGCGTGGGACACTCCGCCGTAGGATTTGTGAAGACCCCTCGTCCAAATCAGCGCGGGGTTGGGCAACAACGAGGAGGAGCCGTGTCCGTCACACCGCCAAGAATGACTGCAGCGGAGGTTGCGAAGGTTCTCCGCGTGCCCGGCCCCCAAGACGACAAATACACCCGCGGGGTTGTGCAGTTGGCGACGGGCTCGGACACGTACCCCGGCGCGGCCGTGTTGGGAGTGGAAGGCGCTCTTGGCTCAGGTCCCGGGATGGTCCGGTTCAGCGGAGCGCGCCAAAGTGAGCGCATGGTCTTGGACAAGTTTCCCGAGGTAGTCCTGAACACCGGCCGCTTTGAGTGCGCAGTGATCGGGTCCGGGTGGGACGAAGGCCGTCTGCCGCTTGCGGAAGATCTCATCGCCGCGTCCTTGACACAAAGTGAAACCGTTGCGCCAGTGGTGGTTGATGCGGGCGCCCTCGAGCACGCCCCACGCTGGTCTTCGACAGGGACACCACTGATCCTGACTCCGCACCTAGGCGAGGCGCGACGATTGTGGAACCAGCTCCAGAAGGGGCGTCCTCGTGCAGAAACAGTGCCCGTGGGAGCAAAGATGGCGACGTACTTGGCCAAGACGGTCGGCGCGGTTGTTGTCCTAAAAAGCAGCACCACGTGGGTGGCCGATCCGAAAGGCCTGCATTCGGCGTTTGAGTCCCACTGTGGCTGGGCGGCAACCGCGGGCTCCGGCGACGTTCTGGCAGGCGTCATTGGCGGGATTGTTGCGGCCAACTATCGTGCGGGCGCCATCCTGACCGATGTGGTGGGAGCCGGTGTTTGGATTCACGCAAAAGCGGCCGAACAAGCCGCAGGTGTCGGCCAGCCAATCCGCGCAACGCAGATTGCCGCGCACATCCCCAACATTATCGGGCGGTTGTTGCACTCTGGCAGCTCTGACATCCCTTCGGCACGGTAGTGCAATAATGGGCGGGTGATTCGTCCAAGTAGTCTGTCTTATCCCGCAGCCGTGTGCGTCGACCTTGACGCGGTGGCTGCTAACGCGCGTCGCATGCAGCAGTACGCGGGCGACGCCACCTTTTTGGCGGTTGTCAAAGCCAACGCGTACGGAATGGGGCGTACCGCGGTCGCAGAGCGCCTTTGGGACGAGGGGATTAGGTGGTTCGCCACCGCCAGAGTCCCCGAAGCGGTCGCACTTCGGCGCGCGCTCACCGAGCACGGCGCCGACCCGGAAGAAACCCACATCCTCACTTGGCTAAACACTCCCGAAGGGGACTGGAGCACAGCCCTCCAGCATCAGTTGGACGTCTCTGTCTCTAACAAGGAACAGCTGGGCCAGGTTGCCGCTACTGTCAAAGCGCTGCGGGAAAGCCCCCGGGAAGAAACCAACGCGGACGCCATCCCAGCAAGAATCCACTTAAAGGTCGACACTGGGATGTCTCGCGGGGGAGCAACTCCCGAAGAGCTACCCGCCTTGGCGCGAGCCGTCAAAGTCGCGGAGGATCAGGGCACCGTGGAGTTGGTTGGCCTCTGGTCCCACCTGGCCATGGCGGATGATCCGGGAGAGGCCGGGGAAGCATTCACTGCGAACCAGGTTGACAAGTTCGAGCAAGCCTACGAAGTTGTGCAATCCGCAGGGCTCCACCCGCAGATTAGGCACCTTTCTGCCACAGCCGGAACCATCTGGCATCCGGAAGCGCATTACGACATGGTGCGGGTGGGCATTGGGCTTTACGGTCTGTCTCCGGATCCGAGTGTTGCCTCGTCCTCCGAACTGGGGCTCACTCCCGTTGGCGCTCTACGTACCCGCATCACACTCACAAAGCGCCTGGCACCCGGGGACACTGTCTCCTACGGCGGCACCTGGGTCGCTCCCGATCATCACTGGGTGGGGATCTTGCCGGTGGGCTACCAAGACGGAATCAGTCGCGCCCTCTCTAACTGCGGGATTGTCGCAGTGCAGACAGCTGAGGGCCTTGTTCCTGCGCAGATCCTGGGGAGGATCTGCATGGATCAAACAATCATTGACCTCGGCAACGGTGAAGAACCACTGGCCCCGGCCGGCTCGGTCGTCACTTTCTTTGGTGACCCGGCTCGCGGGGAACCCAGTGTTGACCAGTGGGCAGAAAAGGCCGGCACCATCAACTACGAGGTTATTAGCCGGATTCCCCTCCACCTGGAACGCACCTTCCTGAGCTCTTCGACGGAGGAAGTCGCCCGTGACTGACGCCGTGAACAGCACGAGGGACGAGCACATCGCGACCGACGCTGAAGCCATGCGTGACCTAGGCCGTCAACTTTCCCG
>CAYFRT010000007.1:4965-61247 GCA_964345585.1 uncultured Actinomyces sp.
AGCACATCGCGACCGACGCTGAAGCCATGCGTGACCTAGGCCGTCAACTTTCCCGGGTCGTCGAGGGCGGCGATGTGATCCTCCTCGTCGGACCCCTGGGTGCTGGTAAGACAACATTCGTTCAGGGGCTGGGCAGCGGCATGCAAGTGGAGGGGAAGGTCACGTCTCCCACCTACATAATTGCGCGGGTGCACGACTCAACTGTGGGAGGGCCTGACCTCGTTCACGTCGACGCATACCGGCTTGAAGACGACCTGGACCTGGAAACCATTGACCTAGATGCGGGCTTGGATGAATCGGTCACGGTAGTGGAATGGGGGCGCGGACGGGCCGAGGAGCTAAGCGACGACCGCCTCGAGATTGAAATTACTTTCACCCAAGAGCCCAGTACTTACGAGACGACGGAACAGCGCACCGTGCGGTTTGTGCCGGTTGGTGCGCGATGGGCTCGAAAACTGAAAGAGGCGGATTTGGTGTGAGGACGCTGTGTATCGACACTTCAGACCAGGCGGTGCTCACCGTGGTAGAAGACGGCGTTGTCACGGGGCATGCCGTTGAACCGCACCCTCGCCGTCACGCCGAGTCTCTCGGGGTGCTGCTGCAACACGCACTTGACGCGAGACCCGATGAAGGCGGGGTCGCTGTTGATCGCATTTGTGTTGGGACAGGCCCAGGCCCATACACGGGGTTGAGGGCCGGGCTTGCTTTTGCCACTGCCCTGGGTCGCGCGCTGGACGTGCCGGTGCTCGGCATTCCCTCGCAGGAGGCTTTGGCGCGCGGTGCCCTCGACTCACTCGAAGAAGAAGTGGGGGCGGGTGTCCTGGTTACCTCGGACGCGAAACGGGGCGAGGTGTACTGGGGCATCTACCGCTCGCTTGGTGCTAACGACGTTGTGGCAGTCGCTGGGCCGAACGTGGGACCCTTGGAGGAGGCACACGAGGCCGCGCTTGCCGCAGGGGTCTCGGTCACGGAAGCCACCATTGACCCGGCAGTGTTTGTCAGAATCGCTGATTCGCGTTTGGAGCGCGACTGTAGGACCGAGTTCCCGTTGGAACCCCTCTACCTGCGACGCCCCGACGTGAACGTCAAGGGCGCCAAGTGATTCGTAGTCTGGATCCGGGGGATGCGCGTTCAGTCCTCGAACTAGAAGAAGAAATATTCGGGCCGGAGGCGTGGTCTTACCAGGCGGTGTCTGAGGAACTTGGGTCTCCTTGGGCCGACTATCGAGGCATGTTCGACGAGGATGGCGCTTTGATTGCCTACGGCGGCATAAAAGGGGAGGAGAGCGGGGACCTAATGACCTTGGCTGTCGCTTCTCACCGACGCAGGGAGGGGCGGGCCCGGAAGCTGCTCACCGACCTTCTTACGCGGGCAACCAAGCGCGGAATGACGGCCATCTTCTTGGAGGTTCGCGCCTCAAATCTCGGGGCTCAGATGCTGTACCGGGACGCCGGGTTTGAGGCACTACGGTTGGTGCCGGGCTACTACCGCACGCCGCCCGAGGACGCAGTAAGCATGATGCTAACGCTTCCTACACCACCTCCCCAGCCTCCTTCGCAGGAGGTTTGAAGTCCTGGGGAATGTTTCCCTAACTCTAACGTTTCCTAAACGGAGCCTTTTCTCTAAACGGGACGCAAAACGACACCCCAAAACGCGGCTTCTCCAGCCGCTGAACGTATCTCCCGATTACATTGAAATAGCGCGGAAAATCGAGAATTTGTGGGGCTGAGAAACCGGACTAGGAACAGCCTCTGCGCTCAAAGTCCCACAGTGGAGCGATCAGCCAGGATTAAGGTTCTCTGCATGGCCACAACACTTACCGCAACGAAGAGGCGGCGTGCATGGACCACGACTGTTTTCGTAAAACAGCTCATGGCCATCTCCGGACTCTTCTTCGTTCTTTTCCTTCTGTTCCATTCATACGGGAACCTGAAGATGTTCATCGGCCCAGAAGCATACAACGGGTATGCCGAATGGCTTAAGAGTGACGCCTTCGTTCCCATCTTCCCTCATGGCGGATTCATCTGGGTCTTCCGCGCGGTGATGTTCATTTTGATAATGATTCACATTTTCGCCGCGCTGCACGTCTGGCGCCGGTCGGTGCTAGCCCGCAAGACCGCCTACGTCGTAAAGAAGAGTGCCGTCGACGCGTACGCTGCCCGCACCATGCGGATCACAGGCGTCGCGCTGATCGCGGGCATTGTTTTGCACATCCTGCACTTCACGACAGCAACTATTCGAACGGGTTTCACCGCGGAGACAACACCGTATTTCCGCATGGTTGATTCCTTCCAAAATGTCTGGGTGTTCCTGGTTTACCTCCTGTTTGTCGCAGTGGTTACAGCTCACGTTGGACACGGTTTCTGGTCCGCCTTCCAGACAATGGGCTGGGTTAGGAAGAACACACGCACCTTCATGCTGGTGCTCTCAGGCATCATCGCGGCACTCATTTTCGTGATGTTTATGTTGCCTCCGCTGTTCATCCTGGTCGGGGTCATCGGCTAGAGGGGTTGGGAATAACAAATGGCTAAGAAAAAAGTAAAAGACGAGGACGACCTGGTAATGGGTCTATTCCGCGTAGGCAATGACATTGAGGACACCAAAGCTCCTCGTGATGTCCCCCTCGCCGATGTGTGGGAGACACGCAAGAACGAAGTGAGCCTGGTTAACCCTTCCAACCGACGCAAGCTGCGCATCATCGTTGTGGGCTCCGGCCTGGCGGGTGGCGCTGCAGCGGCTTCGCTTGGAGAGCAGGGCTACAACGTCGATGTCTTCTTCTATCAGGACTCGGCGCGACGGGCACACTCGATCGCTGCGCAGGGTGGCATTAACTCTGCGAAGGATTACAAGAACGACAACGACTCCGTTTACCGTCTGTTCTACGACACGGTGAAGGGCGGCGACTACCGCGCACGCGAAACCAACGTTTACCGTTTGGCGGAAGTCTCCGGGAACATCATCGACCAGTGCGTCGCTCAAGGTGTTCCGTTCGCCCGTGAGTACGGCGGCTACCTAGACACCCGTTCATTTGGTGGTGTGCAGGTTGAACGCACGTTCTACGCTCGCGGCCAAACAGGTCAGCAGCTTCTGATTGGTGCATACCAGGCCCTGGAACGCCAGGTTGCGGCAGGCACGGTCACGGAGCACTCACGCCACGAAATGGTCGAACTGATTGTGGACGAGGGCAGGGCTCGCGGCATCGTCGCCCGCAACATGGTCACTGGCGAGTTGGAGACCTACGTAGCGGACGCGGTAGTCCTCGCCTCCGGCGGTTACGGCAACGTCTTCTTCCTGTCCACGAACGCGATGGGTTGTAACGCAACGGCGATCTGGCGTGCGTACCGCAAGGGCGCTTACTTCGGTAACCCCTGCTACACGCAGATCCACCCGACCTGCATCCCGCAGCATGGTGATCAGCAGTCCAAGCTCACGCTGATGTCAGAGTCTCTTCGTAACGACGGTCGCATCTGGGTTCCGAAGGAAGCTGCCGACGCGGCGAAGGATCCAAGGGATATTCCCGAGGAAGACCGCGACTACTACTTGGAGCGGATCTACCCGGCGTTCGGAAACCTGGTGCCTCGCGACATCGCGTCACGTCAAGCAAAGAACATGTGTGATGCTGGCCGAGGGGTGGGGCCCGAGGTAGGCGGTGAGCGCCGCGGTGTTTATCTAGACTTCGCAGACGCTATCAACCGGTTGGGTAAGTCTGCCGTGTCCGCAAAGTACGGCAACCTGTTCGACATGTATGAGCGCATCACGGGTGAAGATCCCTACGAAGTGCCAATGCGTATCTACCCCGCGGTTCACTACACAATGGGCGGCCTTTGGGTTGACTACGACCTGGAATCCAACCTGCCTGGCTTGTATGTTGGCGGCGAAGCGAACTTCTCCGACCACGGTGCGAACCGCTTGGGTGCCTCCGCACTCATGCAGGGACTGGCGGATGGATACTTCGTCTTGCCGGACACGATGTGCAACTACCTGGCTGGCGCGTTCTCGCTGCCGAAGTTGGATGAGAATTCACCTTCTGTAGTTGAGGCACGTGATGCCGCGCAAGCCCGCATTGACAAGCTGATGTCAATCAACGGCAACCGAAGCGCTGACTCCTTCCACAAGGAATTGGGGCACATCATGTGGGAATACTGCGGCATGTCCCGCACCCACGATGGACTCGTCAAGGCAATCGGAATGATTCGCGAACTTCGCAAGGAGTTCTGGCAGAATCTGCGTGTTCCAGGGAAGAAGGTCGGTGAACTCAACCAGTCGTTGGAGAAGGCAGGTAGGGTTGCTGACTTCCTCGAACTGGGCGAACTGATGTGCATTGACGCGCTCAACCGCGAAGAGTCCTGTGGTGGGCACTTCCGCGAAGAATCCCAGACTCCTGAAGGTGAGGCACTGCGCAACGACCAGGACTACCTATACGTTTCGGCGTGGGAGTTCATGGGCGATGATCAGCCGCCTCTACTGCACCAAGAGAAACTGGTCTACAAGAACATCGAACTCAAGCAGCGGAGCTACAAGTGAACCTAAAACTTCGAATCTGGCGCCAGAACGGCCCTGAGGACAAGGGCGCGATCCACGAGTATGAGGTCCGCGGAGTTTCCGAGGACTCCTCGTTCCTAGAGATGCTCGACATCTTGAATGAGGAACTGTTCGCTCGCGGTGAGGAACCCATCGCTTTTGACTCCGACTGCCGTGAAGGCATCTGTGGTCAGTGTGGCGTTGTCATCAACGGCATCGCACACGGCCCGGAGCAAACCACCACCTGCCAGTTGCACATGCGTACGTTCAACGATGGCGACACAATCACGATTGAGCCGTGGCGCGCAAGCGCGTTCCCGATCATCAAGGATCTTGTCGTCAACCGTTCAGCGTTTGACCGCATCATCCAAGCCGGTGGCTACATTTCAGTGAACACGGGGGCTGCCCCCGAGGCGGCCACGACCCTGGTACCCAAGCCAAACGCTGACCGCGCCTTTGAGGCGGCGGCCTGCATCGGCTGTGCCGCCTGTGTTGCTGCATGCCCGAACGCTTCAGCGATGCTGTTCACTTCGGCGAAGGTCACGCACCTGGGTCTGCTTCCGCAGGGCCATCCGGAGAACCTGTCGCGTGTTGTCAACATGCTGAATCAGATGGATGAGGAAGGGTTCGGTGGCTGCACCAACATTGGTGAATGTTCCGCGGTTTGCCCGAAGGAGATCCCACTCGATGTGATCGCCACCCTCAACCGTCAACTGAGCAAGGCAGTGTTTGACGGAAAGTAAACCCTAGCGGGGGCATCCGTCATGGGCGCACCCCAAATTGAATATGTGAAGGACGGCCTGGGCCTCACTCGTCTGTTGTTGGATGAGGGGACTCGGGCCGTCTTGCGCACTCACCCCGCCCGGTACTGCTTCGCCCCACCTTGAATCGCCCCGGCTGGTTTTGCCAGGTAGGGCGTCATTTCTTCGGCGCGTGGACAGCGGGCTGTTTGCGTGTGATCCTCGAGCGGACTGTCCGTTGTAGACACTCGGGCAGGACGTGACGAGCGCATGATGGCGGAATGATTCGCGAGCGTGTCTAGAACGGGCAATGCGGCGTCTGTCCGTTGGATCTCAGCCTGGTTGGAGTCGGTGGGGCGATTTTGTGTCCCGAATGTGCTTCCGTGTCCCGGATGCGCTTCCGTGCCTTTAATGTGCAGGTTATGAATAGGTAATGGCCAAAAATGGTGCCACCAAGAGCTCCGGGAAGCACATTAGGGACAGGGAACAGTGTTGTGAAACAAAGTGGGTGCCCCCTGCTGATGATCTAGGGGTCCGCACTCGCGGTTGAGTCATATTGAGCGGTCCAGCGGCAGCTGTCACTGAAGTTTCACGGTCTTCCTCGATACTCCCAGTGGATTGAAGACAAGCATGGTTATGACAAAGACGGGCTCGCGTCGCCCGGGTTTACGTCCCCAACCCGGCCTGGTCTGGGCCAAGCATTGTCCAGCCGGGGCTGGCCTGGCCCAGGATTGTCCAGCCGGGGCTTGCCTAACTTGGTGCTGGCCTGCTCAAGTCGTGTCGCCTAGCCTCGCCGCGGCTCGAACCGTGAGGCGCCAAGCCCCAGGCAAAGACACATCGAGCCGGAGATAAAGTGGAGAGAACCTCAAAAATCCTCGGGTTTCGAGCTTGCGTATGCTTTCCAGGCGTGTTTCGCTGAATGCATGTGTGGAATCTCTGGATATGTGGGCCCTAAAGCATCTGATCGCGCACGTGAAGTCGTGATCTCAGGTTTGAAGCGTTTGGAGTACAGGGGGTATGACTCGGCAGGAATCGCCCTCGTCTCTCCTGACTTGACGAAGCCGACCGTCGTTAAAGCAGTTGGGAAACTATCCGTTCTTGAAAATCAGTTGAGCCAGATGGACATCCCAAAGGCCAGCTCAGCGATAGGTCATACCCGCTGGTCCACCCACGGGGAGCCAACCGTTGCAAACGCGCACCCGCAGGTGTCGAATGATGGCCGGATTGCCCTCGTACACAACGGCATTATTGAAAATGCTGCGCCACTCCGCGCTGAGCTGCGGGAGGACGGATACCAGTTCCACTCGGAAACAGACACCGAAGTCGTCGTCCACATGATTGACCAGGAGTTTCACCGCGATGGGCTGAAGCCCTGGGAAGGTTCCCTGCCCGGTCTGACGGATGAAGAAGCTCAGTATGTTCGCCGGCTTATGGCCGCGATGCTGGCTGTGACCAGGCGCGTGGTTGGGGGTTACACGTTCCTTGTCGTTCACGCGGACGTACCGCACGCCGTTGTTGCAGCACGCAGATCTTCACCCCTGGTGCTTGGTAGGGGAGAGGGATGTAACTATTTGGCCTCGGACGCTCTTGCCTTTGCTGAGTTCACCACGGACGCCGTTGAAGTTGGGCAAGACGAAGTTGTCGCTGTCACCCCTGACGGGATTGTGGTGGTGGATCAGGACGGTCGGCCACTGACCCCGAAAGATTACAAAGTTGATTCCCTTCGTGAGCGGTCCGGTAAGGACGGCTGGCCCACGTACATGGAGAAGGAAATCCACGAACAGCCCAGGGCGGTGCGTGACACGCTTGCTGACCGACTGAACGCCAGTGGTGAGTTAACTCTGGATGAACTTCGGATTCCAGAGTCCCTTCTTCGCTCGGTGGACAAGGCAGTCATTATCGCTTGTGGAACGGCCGCCTATGCCGGCCAGGTAGCCCGATACGCCATTGAACACTGGTGCCGGATCCCCGTTGAAGTGGAGTTGGCGCACGAGTTCCGCTACCGCGACCCCATCGTCAACGAGAAGACGCTGGTTATCGCTATCTCCCAGTCGGGAGAAACAATGGACACGATCATGGCCATTCGGCACGCGCGGGAACAAGGCGCCAAAGTGATCGCGATTGTGAACACGCCAGGTTCCACGATCGCCCGTGAATCGGATGCGGTGCTCCTGACCCATGCGGGTCCAGAGATCGCGGTGGCCTCGACCAAAGCCTTCACCTCGCAGATTGCGGCCACTTACCTTCTTGGCCTGTACCTGGCCCAGGTTCGGGGAAACAAGTACCTGGATGAGATCCAGGACTACCTCGCCAAACTGCAAGAGATTCCCGCGAAGATGCAGACGGTCTTGGACCGCTCAGACTCTGTGCGCCAGGTCGCTGACGCGATGGCGAACGATGTCTCTTCCGTTATCTTCTTGGGCCGACACGTTGGATACCCGGTGGCGATGGAGGGCGCGCTCAAACTCAAAGAGATTGCGTACATTCACGCCGAGGGGTTTGCAGCAGGAGAACTCAAACACGGCCCAATCGCCCTGGTGGACCAGGGGCAGCCCGTGGTCGTGATTGTTCCCTCTCCGCGCAGGCCTGAGCTACACCAAAAAGCTGTTTCCGCGATTCAGCAGGTGAGTGCGCGCGGAGCCAGAACGTTTGCGGTGGCTGAGGATGGTGACACCGCCGTGAACGAAATCGCAGATGTCGTCTTCCGCGTCCCGGATGCTCCCACGCTGTACCTCCCGCTTCTGCAAATCATTCCGTTGCAGGTGTTCGCATGTGAGGTTGCCACTGCGAAGGGGTTGGACGTGGACCAGCCGAGGAACCTGGCGAAGTCAGTGACCGTGGAGTAGCACCGCCGTCACGTGACGGCGGTCGCCAGGTGACGTCAGGGCGTTGCTGGCGGAGGGGTCTCTTTTGGGGTCCCATCTTCGGAGTCTGGCTCGCCAGATTGTTCTTTCGCAGCGTCGGCTTGGATTTGTGCGGCTCTTCCTCGTTCAACCCCGTCGCTGTACCACTCCATTAGCTCGGGGTCCCCACTGTCCAGCCACGCTCCCGCACCCTTGTCGCGGGTGGTGAAAGCGGTACTGAAAACGAAGTCGTCCCCGTGCGCTTCGATTCCTCGTCTCACGCCGTCGGCGATCGCATGATCTGCGTAGCGGAGCCGGAGCATGTAGGGGTCGGTGCGTAAGTCGATCGCCCACGCGAACATGATGCCGATAACGACGAAGGCAAACGGAAGTGCGGAAACCACCATCATCGATTGGAGGCCGCTGAGTCCCTCTTGGCCGCCGGCCAGGAGCAGAAGCATTGCGGCCAGACCCAACAGGGAACCCCACACGATGGTTGCCCATTTCGTGGGCACGGGACGCCCTCGTTGGCTCATGGAACCCATTACCAGGGAAGCGGAATCTGCCGACGTGACAAAGAAAACCACGACCGCGACCATCGCGAAAAGGGTGGTGAGTAGAGGCCAGGGCAGGTTGTCGAGAACCGCAAACAGGATCCCTTCGCTTGCTCCCACATCACTGATTCCCAGGCCTTGGCTCTCCATCCACATGGAGGTCCCACCGAACACTGAGAACCACGCAATGCAAACCAGGGAGGGAGCAACGATGACGGCGATGACAAATTCACGCAGGGTTCTCCCTCGCGAGATCTTGGCGATAAACAGGCCGACAAAGGGCGACCATGAGATCCACCAGGCCCAGTAATACGTTGTCCACGCGGACAAAAACTCAGAGGCCTCCGCACCCTGGTTCGGGTTGCGGATGAGCATGGTGAGGAGGTCGTGGAAGAACTCGAGGATTGAGGCCGGAATGAGGTTCAGCAAGTAGGCGGTTGGTCCGGCGATGAAGACAAACAGGACCAAAGCAGCCGAGATGATCATGTTGGTGTTAGAGAGGATCCGAATCCCGCGTTTAACCCCGGAGACCGCGGAGGTAATGAAGACGATGGTCAGCCCGGTGATAAGCACGATAAGTGCACCGTTGCCGATGGGGCCGATGCCGGCAACGATTTCGAGGCCAAATCCTATTTGAAGTGCGCCAATTCCCAAAGAGATTGCGGTTCCAAACAGCGTCACCATGATTGCGAAGGTGTCAATGACCGCGCCAAAAAACCCGCTGGTCTTGTCGTTGAAGACGTTACGGAAAATAGAGGAGATGAGGGCAACCTCGCCCCTCCTAAACGTGCCGTAGGCGATTGCCCCACCAACCAGTGCGTAGAACGACCACGCGATTGGCCCCCAATGAAGATAAACCTGCGCAAGGGAAACCAAACTGGCGTCCGCGGTTCCGGCAACCACACCCGACCCGGGGGGCGGGTCTATGAAATAAGCCAGGGGCTCATACGGGCCATAGAAAAGCAGCCCGATCCCCATCCCCGCAGCGAACATCATGGCGATCCAGGTGAGGGTTGAGTACTCGGGTTTTTCATCGTCGCGCCCCAGCCGGATGCCACCAGTTTTACCCAGCCCAACCACCAGCATGAACACGAATATGGCTACGGCAAGCAGGGAGAAGAACCAACCAAAGTTCTCGATGGTCCAAGACAGGGCGGCCTCGCCGAAAGCGATAACTGATTGCGGTCGAAGCGCGGACCAGACGATCACGGCAATGACGGCTGCGCCGGCAACACCAAACACCGCCCAGTTTGTGGAGAACTTTCGACCTGTTTGTTCCACGTTGAGGCCTGGAATCAGTGCTGGGTGTGTGACCAGGGGTCGATAGCTTGGCCTATGAGGGATATTCCGTTGCCCTCGGGGTGGGGCTTGGGGATCCTTGGTTTTTATTTTGAACGGTCCGTAAACACGAGTTTCTGGGTCGTTGCTTTGAGTTTCTTCTGCTTCGCGAGGTTGTTTTCGCACGAGTGTGTCCGGCATGCCCACCCCGACTATTCCAGATTCTGTTCGGGGTTGGATGGGTGCTTCTGCGGCAATCACAGGCGGCGTAACAGGCAAGAGGCCCATGCCGTGCACCGAGGTAGGGCTCCGGTGGTCACCTCTTCTGTCAAATAGGAATGTCGCCCAGAAGGGGACAAGAACTTTTCCACTCTACTACGCGGTGCGGATTGGCAACCGGTGGGCCTGTCTCGGATGCGACGTTGACGAGGGCGTAAGATTGTGCGCGTGCCTGAACTTTTGGACGTGAAGACAGTTGCCGTTGTTACCAACGAGGGGCTTCAAGGCGGAGATGCTGCCTCGCCCTTAATCCTCGGAATCGAATCTACGTGCGACGAAACTGGCGTGGCATTAGTCAAAGGAACAACTCTCTTAGGAGACGTGACAGCCACGTCGATCGAGGAACACGCACGATTTGGGGGCGTCATCCCCGAGATTGCTTCACGCGCTCACCTCCAGAGTTTCCTTCCTACCTTGGACGCCGCTTTGGCGCGGGCGGAGGTCACGCTGGACCAGGTTGACGCTATCGCCTGCGCTGCCGGGCCAGGCTTAGTTGGATCATTGACGGTTGGGATCACTGCGGCGAAGGGACTGGCGCTGGGCCTCGGGGTTCCTCTATACGGCGTCAACCACGTGCTGGGTCATTTGGCTGTTGACGGGCTGGCGCACGGCCCACTACCTGAAAGATTCATTGGACTGGTCGCTTCGGGAGGCCACTCCAACTTGTTGCTGGTGGAGAACATCGCAACGTCGGTTGTTGAACTTGGCGGCACGTTGGACGACGCAGCGGGGGAGTCCTTCGACAAAATCGGTCGCCTGCTTGGGTTGCCGTATCCTGGCGGCCCTCACATTGACCGACTGGCGCAGACAGCCGCTGACAAGGACGCCGTGCGCTTCCCCAGGGGCCTAGGGGCGGGCAAGGACAAAGAACGCTACAAGTATGACTTCTCCTTCTCCGGGCTCAAGACCGCCGTTGCCCGGTATCTCGATGCCAATGAGGACGCGAATTTCGCCGAGGTAGCCGCAGGCTTCTCAGAGTCGATCAACGACTCATTGACCGCTAAAGCCGTTCGAGCAGCGCAAGACCACGATTGTCCGGCGATTGTTGTCGGGGGCGGGTTCGCGGCAAACTCGCGACTACGTGAACTCCTTGCTGAACGTGCCACTGCTCAGGGCATCCAGGTTCGAATCCCGCCGATGGCCTTGTGTACCGACAACGGTGCGCAAATAGCCGCACTTGGTGCCCAGATTGTTGCAGCGGGACTTCCGCCTTCGCCGATCAACTTCGGCCCGAAGTCGAACATGTCCCTTAGCCAGTCCTACCTGACATAAGAGCGTTCGCGGCGTCAGGCGGACGCTTCCCCAGCGTTGTTGTCGCGTTCAACCAGCCTCTCCAGCATCGCGGCGAACCATTCCATTTGCTGTGCCAGTGCTGTTTCTGCGTCCAGTTCGGGATTCAAGTAGGTTCCACGCGCAACGCTCATATATGCGGTCATGACAGTTTGAATGATCGTTTCGGGTTCTCCGACAAAGTGCACCCCAATGGACTGTAAGAGGGGGGTGATTGCCTTGACCACTTCGGCGGTGTACGTCGCATTCAGTTCCCGAATTGCGGGATCAACGTCGGGATTGCGGAGGGCGAAGAGTTCAAACTCCGTGTAGAGGATTTGCCAGTCACGTTCGTCAGCGCCTTCGGAAAGCGTGGACGCGATGAGTTTACCGATGCCCTCAGGGCTCACTGAATCTGCCTCAAAGAGTTGGTCTTCTACGTCTGCAAACGCCCCAACCGCACGTTCCAAGCGTCGCTGGAACCCCTTCTGAAGCAACTCGATAAACAGGTCTTCTTTGGTTTCGAAGTTTGAGTAGAAAGCCCCACGGGTGAAACCGGCCGCTTCTGCGATGGTCTCGATTGAGGCGCCCGTGAAGCCTTCCTCCACAAACACTTTGAAGGCTGCATCCAGCAGTCGCTGGCGCGTGTTTTCGCGTCGGCGAGTAATCAATTCCGTCATCTTGCGCCTTTCGATGACCTGGTGAAATCTCCGTGCATTGACGTATCCGATACAGTCGTGTATCCGATACACTAGTGTATCGGACAGCTAGTGACTGGGGGATACATGTCGTCACTTCTTTATGCTTTGGGGCGCTGGACGGTTCGCGCCCGCAGCCTAGTGGTGCTGATATGGGTGGTGGCGCTGGTTGCCCTGGGGTTGGGCGGGCTGTTCTTCAACAAAGGGTTGGACAACACTGTCACTATTCCTGGGACCGAATCCGGCGACGCCTTGGAGCGGCTTTACGCCACTTTTCCGCAGGTGAGTGGAAGCCCCGCACAAATAATAGTCATGGGCCCGGAGGGCTCCGACATCACAGCGGACCCGGTTAAGAGCGTTGTGAATGAAACCATTGACAAGTTCTACGACGTGGACGGGGTTGAGATTGTCACGCCGATCGCCGACCCTCTGATGGCAGCTGAGGTGTCCGAGGACGGTAGTTCCGCGCTCATCACCGTGCAGGTCTTGAATGAGGCCGGAGTTGTTGACAACGCAACCAAGGGTGAGTTGCGCGCAGTCGCGGCGGAACTGAATGAGAACCTACCGGAAGGTTATTCCTCCTCGATGGGAGGGATGCTGTTCGCCCAGGAGTTCCCGACCATTACTGTCACGGAAGCCATCGGTGTCGTCGTCGCGTTGATTGTCCTGATCATTACTCTTGGAACACTTATCGGCGCGGGACTTCCACTCATGGTTGCGTTCGCCGGTGTGGGTGTGTCCACCGGCATTGTTTTCATTGGGACTGCCTTCGCAGCAATCAACGCAACGACCCCGCTTTTGTCCGTGATGCTTGGTTTGGCAGTGGGCATTGACTATTCACTGTTCATCGTTTCTAGACACCGCGACAACCTGAAAACAGGTTTGTCCGTTACCGAATCCATCGGCAGGTCTCTTGGAACATCCGGGTCCGCAGTGGTGTTCGCGGGTGCAACCGTGATGATTGCACTATTGGGGCTTGCGGTAGCGGGGATTCCGTTCCTGACGGTTATGGGTGTTGTTGGCGCCATGGGGGTTGGGCTTGCTGTGCTGGCCGCCTGCACGCTTCTCCCGGCGGTTCTATCGTTCGCGGGGATGAAGATCCTCAGCCGCAAAGAACGAAAAGCGCTGGAGGAACGCCAGAAGGAATCGGCTTCAGAGACAATCGTTGTCGTTGCCGACGACGGCGCTCCAATTGTGGAGGAACAACCCGGAGCCGACCCAGTTGAAAAACCAAATCGGTTCTTCAACGCGTGGATCAAAACCGTGACCGCCGTTCCTGTCCTCACAATTGTTGTGATCGTTATCGGACTGGGGGCGTTGTCTTTACCGGCACTCAGTTTGAAGCTCGCACTGCCTGATGCCGGGGTTCTCCCCGAAGACAACGAAGCGCGCATTACCCATGAGCTCATTGCAGAAGAGTTTGGTCCCGGATTCAACGGGCCCTTGATTGTGACGGCACCTATTCTTACCTCCACGGACCCCCTTGGGCTCATGGATAACCTGGCAACGGAGATCCAGGCTGTTCCCGGCGTCGCATCCGTTGCAATGTCAACCCCGAACATGACTGCGGACACCGGAATTGTACAGGTAATTCCAGAAACTGATGGTCGTTCTACAGAGACAGCTCAACTGGTTCATGACTTGCGCGCCATGCATGATGAACTGCAAGAGAAGTACGACGTCGACATCGCAGTTACCGGCATGACGGCAGTCGGGGTGGACGTGTCGGAAAAACTGGAGGATGCTCTGTTGCCGTTCGCGTTGGTTGTTGTTGGCTTGTCGCTGGTACTACTTACGATTGTCTTCCGCTCCATCGCGGTTCCCATCGTGGCGGTCATTGGCTACCTGCTGTCCGTCGCCTCGGCATTTGGCGTGGTGGTGCTGGTGTTTGAACGAGGCCTGTTCGCAAACGCTCTTGGAGTCGCGGCGCTGGGCCCAATCATTAACTTCATGCCGCTGGTCACCATGGGAATCCTGTTTGGGCTCTCGATGGACTACCAGGTCTTTTTGGTTTCGAGGATGCTCGAGGATTACGCGAGGACCGGCCGCGCTCGCAGGTCCGTTTACACAGGCTTCCTGGGGTCAGCGAAAGTGGTTACTGCTGCCGCCATCATCATGGTTTCCGTTTTCGCCGCCTTCGTTCCCGACGGCGACATGAACTTGAAACCGATCGCCTTAGGCTTGGCTGTTGGCGTGGCGATTGATGCGTTCATCGTCCGCATGGGGCTGGTTCCCGCAGTCATGGTGTTGTTGGGGGACAAGGCGTGGTGGATGCCGAAATGGCTGGACCGTATCCTCCCCAAGTTCGACATCGAAGGTGAAGGAGTGCTTCGCGAACGCTCTTTGAAGAGCTGGCCCGGCGTTCCCACGTCAGCCGCAGTTTACGGCCTGGAGTTGGAGAGCGGGAAACCCGGGACAGAAACAGAGCCCGTTAAGTTCCTTCTGCCCGAGGGCGACAACCTATTCGTTCGCGGGACCGATCCAGCGGAACTTGTGGACCTGGTTGAAGTTCTAGCGGCGCGTCGGAAGAACGATTCCGGCACGGTCAAAGTCCTGGGCAGGCTGCTTCCGCAACAGGGTGGGAGAGTGCGCTCTCGTGTCGCCTGTCTACTTGTCCAAACGAATAGCGAACTTGAACAGCAAGTGGGCGACGCGGTGTCGGAGGGCGCCGAAATGCTCACCATTTATGCAGGTCCCATGGTGGATGACCTGCAACCACTTAGGCAGGTCCCGGAAGGGACCTCGATCATACTTGCCTCGGTCGCACCTCTGTTTCCCGCCGGATCCAACTGGCAGACCTTGAACATCGGTGACGGCGTGTTAACTGGAGGAGCAACCTCGTGAAAAAGTACTGGAGAGTATGGGCGGCGGCATTTGCGGCGATCCTAGCCTTTGGGTTGGCTGGGGTTGCGTTTGCTGCCGTCGAAACTCCCTCGCCGCAAGCGGTCAAAGGCGCGATCGTCAATTTGGACGAGGGCGTTGAATTAGAAGGCCAATGGGTCCCAATGGGACGCCAATTGGCTGCGGAAATGGTTTTGCAAGACAGCGTCTTCGAATGGGAAATGTCAACCCCCTCACTCGCGGCTGCCGGAATGGCTGAAGGAACCTACCGCGTAATCGTGACGATCCCGGAGGACTTTTCTGCAGCTGTCACTTCCCTCGCCTCCGGTGGGGACGTAGTCCAAGCCCAAATCGAGATAGAAGCGAGACCGGGCGCCGAGCTAGATGAAGGAATGGCCGCCGAACTCGTAACGCGCGCCGCGGCCGTGGCTCTGGGTGGCCAGATAAGTGAGGAGTTCATCGTCGCGCTGGTTGGTGGCCTGGGTGAAATGGGGGCTCAGCTAGGGGAGGCTGCTGACGGAGCAGCACTCTTGGCAGACGGGACGGAAGAACTGGAAGCCGGCACCGGACAACTTGCCGACGGTACCGCACAGTTGGACGACGGATTGAGTGAAGCCGCCGCTGGTTTCGGTGAACTGGTGGATGGGGTGGGGCTTCTGGCCGACGGCGCAAACGAAGCCGCCGACGGCGTAGGACAGCTAGCCGCAGGCACCGGGCAACTAGTCGATGGGGTGGGACAGTCCGCTGCCGGAGCCTCACAGTTGGCTGGTGGCACCTCTGAACTAGCCTCAGGCGCCGGACAATTGTCTGCCGGTACGAAAACCTTTGCAGATGGGATGTCCGATTACGCGGACGGGATGGATCTTTACGCTGCTGGCGCGGATCAATACGCCGAAGGCATGAATCAGTTCGCTGGTGAAATAGGCGGAATCCTCGACGAAGTCACCCCGGTTATAGACGACCTGGTTACCGGACTGGAGACTATCGAAACCGAGATCAAAGGAGGCCTGGAGGGCCTGGGTAGCAATCAAGACCTCCTCGCGCTCCTGGATGAGGTGGCCTTAATCGGCAACTCCATTGGCCAAGCTTGCACAGAAGATCCGACCCTGCTTATGTGTTCTGCTTTCACAGAGGAACAGATCCTCGAAATGATGGACCCGAACTTGGCGCAAAACCTCATGGACCAGATAGTTGAGGGGATCGACACGGTCATGCCCGACATCGACGCAGGCTTCGGGACAGTGATAGGTGGCGTGTCGGGGCTGCAAGACATGATCAACGAACTCAGCGGCGGAATCACGCAGCTGGATGAGGGGGCCACTGCCCTTGCCGAGGGCGCGCATGACCTAGCGGGTTACGCCCACGAACTATCCGACGGGGCATCCGACATTTCGACCGGAGTAGCAGGGCTTGCCGGCGGAGCAACCCAGTTGGCAGACGGCACAGGGCAACTGGCGTCAGGCCTCCACACGGCTGCCACGGAATCGGGCGCCCTCGTCGACGGGGCTTGGGCCGCCGCTGATGGGGTTGGACAGCTCGCCGATGGGGTCGGAGAGCTTCACTCTGGTGTGGGTGAGGCCGAGGAGGGCATGGGACTGATGTCCGCCGGAATGCATGAGTTGGCGACTGGCACCTCGGAACTGCATGAGGGCGTGGGAGAACTCAGCGGCGGCACTCGAGAGCTCGCTGACGGCCTGGGCATGGCTGTCGACATGATTCCGAGTTTCACGGACGCGCAAGCCAGAGACATGGCCATGGGGGTTTACCAGCCCATCGAACCTCCAGCAGTGGCTGCGGGACTGTCTGCTTCAGCCGCCGCGGCGATGGCGCTGCTTCTTTGGCTGTTCTCCTTCCTGATGTCATGGATTTTCCCGGTGTTTTCTCCGAAGTTGTCACGGTCTATCCAACCTGCGTGGCGCCTGGCGTTCTCCACTTGGTGGAAGCCGGCTGCGTGGACGGCGGGAATGGGGGCGATCATCGGATTTGCGATGGGTGCCTGGGCCGGGGTTTCCATTGGCATGGTGTTCGCACTAGGTGCCATGGGACTCTTCATTGGAGTCGTGTTCTCCGGGGTGCAACAGGCGCTTGCGGGTTCACTCGGACTGATAGGCAGAGTGGTCTCCTTGGCAATGTTTGGGGTGGGTGCGCTTGCGGCTGCGACCGCTGCCTGGACCACTCCACTGGCGACGTTGGCCGGAATTTTGCCGACGGGGTTGGCAGCCAAGTTGCTGAACTGGGTGGCGATTCCCGGGTTCGCACCCGCTCCTTATGCGATTGTGGGTCTGGCGATTTGGACGGTGGCGGCTTACGGAGTTGCCATCTGGGCTACTTCTTCCAAACGCGCAAAGTCGGCTGCGGATTCCACCATTTTGGCGGCCTGAGAAAGTTTTGTACGGGGGGGTGCGGCGGCGGGTCTTAGATTCGCCGCCCCGCCCCGGTATGGGCCATGCCGTCCTGGCGTGACTCCAAGAATGCGACCGGTGACAGTGGACTGTCTGCCTGCATTTCGGCGCGCATTAGCTCAACAACCGTGTCCAGCGCATACTTCGGCTCCGCTTTCGCGACTGCGCGTTGGCGCTGATACGAGGCCCCGAAGCGGAGAATCTCCAGTACTTTCGCTAGCCCGTCGGCGCAGCCGAGTCTTTGCGCCGTTGGTTTCAGCATTTCGACCATCTGGGTAACGGTTTCCCTTACGGGTTCCTCGTTCCCCTCCTCATCCAAAATCAGGGTGGCATCCATGCCGTAGCGCGAGGACCGCCACTTGTTCTCCGCTGCAAACCACTCTGGGAGTTCTGGGAGTTTCTCCCCAGCGTCATACATGGTCGAGTAGTACTCAACCAATGAGTGGGTCAGCGAAGCCAAAGCCTCAACCTCGGTGATGTTGGTGCACGCGTCGAAGATGCGCACTTCGACAGTGCCCAGGTCAGGTGAGGGGCGGACGTCCCAGCGCAGTTCGTCGAACGAATCGATGACGCCGGTCTTGGTCATGCCCTCGTAGTAGCGTTCCAGTTCGTGCCATTCCTTGAATTTTGGTGGCATGCCGGCGGTGGGTAGTTGTTGAAAGACCATTGCTCGGTTCGATGCGTACCCGGTGTCCTCGCCGATCCAAAATGGGGAGGAGGCTGCCAGGGCTTGCAACTGTCCCGCTCTGGTCACGATGGCGTTAATGATGGGTAGCACCTTGTCGCGGTTTTCCACACCCACGTGAATGTGGACGCCGTAAAGCAGCATTTGACGCCCCCAGTATTGGGTGCGTTCTACCAGGTCCTGGTAGCGGCGCGAGTCAGTGACCCGCTGGTAGGCGGGGCGTGCGAACGGGTGAGTTCCCGCGGTTGCCAGATCGATGCGGAGGTCATCGGTGATAGGTCGCAATTTCCGGGCAGAGTATCGCAGATCGGCGAGGCATTCGGCGACGCTTTTTCTCGCCTTCGACGTGATCTCAACGGTGTTTAGGAGCATCTCGCGATGAACAAGGGGCCGAAGCTCTTCATACTTCCACGCCGTTTCGATTACGGCGTCAGCGACTTGGCGCAAATCGTTTGAATCTTTGTCAACCAACTGCATCTCCCACTCGATGCCGATGGATGACCTTTCTGAGCTCGCGAATTCCAGGGTCATGGGTCCTCGTTTCGCCGATGGTCCGTCTTAGACTAGAACATTCGCTCACCGACTTGGAAGAGGGGCCAAGTTGTGGAGGAGAGGGCGACTCCCAACGCTTCAACGTCGCCCGTAAGCTGGGGTCAACGAGGGCGCAGGATGCAGTTGGTCGCGCCGTGGAGGGGATAAAAACGTTTGGCGCAGATCGCTGCCCGATGGTGCAACAGGAAGACGGCTCCTGGGTGCTGAACTCGCATTCGTTGGTCACGGAAGTCGCGTTGGAGGATGAAAACGTACTCGAGCGCCGTATCCCGTTTTCTTCAGATTCCCAACGGATTGGACGGGGAAGAACACAGCAGGTATCGCGCGCTTATTGACAGATACCTTACGGATGAGAAGGTGTCCGCACTGGCACCTATGTTCGACAGTGTCGAACTGGTACACGGACATCGTCCAGTTCCTGATTAGACAGCGCCGCGAACACCCACGCAACGATGTGACAAGTGAACTGATCCAGGACGATTCCTTGGGGAGGCCCTTAACGGACGAGGAGATCACGTCCATCCTGCGGAACTGGACCGGGGGAGACCTGGGATCGATGGCTCTTTCTATAGGCGTGGTAACCGCCTACCTCGCGGACCATAAGGAACTTCAGGATCACCTGCGTGCAGGAGTCTCGGACGAGGAATTCAACGCGGCTATTGATGAGATTCTTCGGTTGGACGACCCGTTCCTCGCTAATCGCCGAATAACAACTAAAGAAACAACGCTGGATGGAACGCGGCTAATGAGGGCGAACGACTGAGACTGGACTGGACTGCTGCGAACACCGATCCGGAAGTGTTCGGGAAAGACGATGAGTTCGATCCGGCACGAAACGGCCCCCTAAATCTCGTCTATGGAATCGGAAAGCACGTCTGTCCTGGCCGAGAACTAGCAACCGTTGAACTTCGCCAATTCACCAGGGCGCTGTTAAGTGCAACGCAACTGATTCGTCCTGACACGGGACTGGAAAGGGTAAGGTCGGTGCCCCCTGCGGGTGGTTATGCCGCCGTCCCCCTCGTCCTCCGCTGAGTGGTGAGAGAACGCCGCCAGATAGGGAGTTGGGGATCATGCCACACCTCTGGCACTCAGGTTGTGCGAGTGCCAGATGAGGGCATAAACTAACACTCAGATTGAGGGAGACCTCAATTGGCAATTGGAGCCTTGACCCCCGCGACGGCAGGGCACCGGGACAGTTCATTTAATATTTGAGAAAGGGAGGGCGACTGTGTCGATCTCCATTCAACCGCTTGAGGATCGCGTCGTGATCCAAGCGCTGGACGCCGAGCAAACTACTGCATCTGGCCTGCTGATCCCCGATACTGCGCAGGAAAAGCAGCAGCAGGGAACAGTTATGGCTGTGGGACCGGGCCGGGTCGATGACAAAGGTAACCGCGTGCCCATGGACGTCGCTGTTGGTGATGTCGTGGTCTACAGCCTCTACGGGGGAACAGAAATTAAGCACGAGGGGGAGGAATACCTGATCCTCAGCGCACGTGACCTCCTGGCGAAGATCGTTTGAGCGACTAGTCAAGAACGCAACTTAGCGTAAAGAAGAGGGGCTCCGGCACTGTGCTGGGGCCCCTCTGCTTGCCCGTTTGCCGGCTTGCAATCGCCGAATACCCATACGGTGTGCCCTGTTTCCGGGCGGTGGTGAGGTACAAAAAGTTTGGAGAAGCGAACCGGGAGTGCCCGGTGCGAGGAACCACCTGGCGTAGGAACGCGCGGTCCCAGTCAGTGGTGACTAAGAGGCGGCTGCCGCCTGAAGGTAGGAGCGACGCTCCTCCTCAGTCATGCCACCCAAGATCCCGTAGGGTTCACGGGAGGCAAGTGCATGGGAACGGCATTCTTCTATTACCGGGCAAGTGGCGCAAACGGCTTTAGCGGTGCTTGCGCGTCGGCGCCGGGCGTTCCCGCGTTCTCCCTCCGGATAGAAGAACATGCTTGAGTCAAGATCACGACACGCGCCTTCGTATTGCCAGTCCCACTGTTCCATCAACGGTCCGGGAAGCCTTGCAATAGTTGACATGGTGCCTCTCTTGTGTCGAGCCGGGGGGTCGAAGTTACAACGTTGGCCTTCAACTTTTTAAGAATACGGCTTTATGTGGGGTGTAATCAAGCAATTAATTCGTTCGCGGTGAAGCTATATGCGAACAGGATCTTCTGATTTCTGGCAACTTTTGGCAACTTCCGATAGTTTTCCGGGAGTCTCTGCGCGCGTGGTTTATTCCCGGGACCCCTTGCTCAAAGCACCTGATGTTGGGTTATTGGTCCGAAGTGCAGGTCACTTCAGTGAAAAAGTACACCTTCTGGGTCTTCTGCTGATACCTGCAGATGGTCCACTGCTTTGGGTGGCTAGACTCGGCTCATGTTGGCATACAGGGATGACAAGTTTCTTGGTATTGGACTGACCTACGACGACGTGCTGTTAACGCCAGAGTTAACGGATGTCGTGCCCTCGGCGGTGAACACAAACACCAATCTCACGCGGAACCTTCGCTTACAGATTCCTCTTCTTTCCGCAGCCATGGACACTGTGACTGAGGCACGCATGGCCATTGCGATGGCTCGTCAAGGCGGCATCGGGATCATTCACCGCAACCTGTCGATTGCGGAGCAAGCGGACCAGGTCCGTCAGGTTAAGCGCTCAGAATCGGGGATGATTGCAGACCCGGTGACAGTGCGCCCGGATGCCACGATTGATCAGTTGGATGCGCTTTGTGGAAAATACAAGGTTTCGGGTCTTCCCGTGCTTGATGAGAATGAGAAATTGGTCGGTATTATCACCAACCGGGATCTCCGCTTCCTACCCGTCGAAAAGTGGTCCACCATCACGGTGGCGCAGGCAATGACCCCGATGCCGCTCATCACAGGTGAGGTTGGGATTGCGCGTGAGGAAGCCAAGAAACTCCTGGCGCAGCACAGGGTAGAAAAGCTTCCCCTGGTTGACCAAGAAGGAAGACTTGCCGGTCTCATAACCGTTAAGGACTTTGTGAAAGACGAGCAGTACCCAAGCGCCTCCAAGGACGACGGAGGACGTTTGTTGGTGGGCGCCGCAGTCGGTTTCTGGGGTGACTCAATGAAGCGCGCTGAGGCTCTCGCTCAGGCGGGCGTTGACGTCCTAGTCGTTGACACTGCTAACGGTGGAGCAAAACTGGCGCGGGAAATGATCTCACACCTGAAGTCAGATTCCGGATTCTCTGGCATCGACATTATTGGTGGGAACATCGCGACAAGAGATGGCGCGCAGGCTCTGGTTGACGCAGGGGCGGACGCGGTGAAAGTGGGGGTCGGCCCGGGGTCCATCTGTACAACTCGCGTCGTGGCCGGTATTGGGGTACCGCAGATCACCGCGATTGACGAAGCAGCAAAAGCGTGTGCGCCTGCAGGAGTTCCCATCATCGCTGATGGGGGACTGCGTCACTCAGGTGACATCGCGAAGGCCATAGTTGCCGGCGCGTCAACCGTGATGCTGGGCTCTTTGTTTGCAGGATGCGACGAGGCTCCCGGCGACTTGGTGTTCCAAGGCGGCAAACAATACAAGTCTTATCGGGGAATGGGGGCGGTTGCGGCTATGAGTTCCCGCGGCCGCAAGTCCTACTCAAAGGACCGTTACTTCCAAGCCGACGTCGTGTCTGATGAGAAGTTGGTGCCCGAAGGCATTGAGGGGCAGGTCCCCTACGCCGGAACCGTCGGAGACATCGTGTATCAACTGGTGGGCGGCCTCCACCAGTCAATGTTCTACGTAGGGGCGCCGACAATCGAGGAGCTACAGGCGAACGGGCACTTGATTCAGATCACCGCGGCGGGGCTGCGTGAATCACATCCGCACGATGTGATCATCACGGCGCAAGCTCCCAACTACAGGGTCACGGACTGATTTGGGCCTACACCCACTCCCGACTGATGTGGGCTGTGCGTCCCCGCTTCGCTAAGTAGCTTTCGAAGCCCTCCGCCCACAGCGCGTGTTGTTCACGTTGGAACGCCATTAGGTCTGTGGCAGTCATTGACTGCAGCAGAGGATTCTGGGTGAGCAAGGCTCTCAAGACGTCCAGTGTCATCTGAGAGTCGACGGTGGCGTTGTGAGCTGACCCCAGTCTCAGTCCAAAGACCTCTACCAGGGCAACCAGGGTTCGCTTTCCGCCACGGTACTTGTTTACTGCCCGGTCAATCACTAGCGGATCCAAGATGAGCGGTGTTTTTCTTCCCAGACGCTCCCTCCATGTTGCTATGCGGTGGCGCCTAGATTCGGCCTCCAGTAGTGGCAAGTCATAGCTGGCGTTGAAGACCACTACTGCGCCGCCCGACTCAAGCTGCTCCAGCAACGCCTGGTTCACCTCCTCAATTACTTCCGGTGCCGGGCGCCCTTTCGAGCGTGCGACTTCGGTGGTGATGCCATGGATTTCTGTTGCCCGGGCGGGTATTACCACCCCAGGATCTGCTAGCCAAGAGCGTGATTCGTCTTCTTGGGACTTCTCATCGAAATCAATTCCATCGGGTCTCTTCACGGTGGCTGCAGTGACGATGCGATCCCGCGCGGGGGACACCCCCGTCGTTTCGGTGTCGAACCCCATCCACGGCGAGGTGACCCAGCCGGATCGGTCCAGCCCCTCTAGTGGTAACTGGGTTTGAACATCTGAGCTTCCGTGTACATGCATGCCCCCATTGTTGCCCCCCGCTCCGACAAAATGTGACTCTCTTACATAGTCTTCTGGTTAACGGCGGTGGATCAGGTACACCATTTGGTTAACTGACCTGCACAAACGAACTTAAGGCCCGGGTCAGAGATAGAAGCAATAGACTAGGCCTGTGAGTTACGAAGTTGAGATTGGGCGCGGCAAACGCGCCAGGCGTGCATACTCCCTGGACGATATCGCTTTGATACCCGCTCGGCGGACTCGCGACCCAGAAGACGTAAACGTTTCGTGGCAATTGGACGCTTACCACCTCGACATTCCGATCCTTGCCGCCCCCATGGACTCAGTCATGACGCCAAAGACGGCGATCGAGTTCAGCAAATTGGGGGGACTCGGCGTTCTAGATCTGGATGGCATCTGGACCAGGTACGAGGACCCCGAATCCATCCTCGAACAAATCGCGGCCCTCCCCGCTGATGAATCCACTGCGCGCCTGCAACGCATCTACTCTGAACCCATCAAAGACGAACTAATCATTGAGCGACTCCGCGAAATGCGTGCGGCCGGCGTCGTAGTTGCGGGCAGGCTTTCCCCTCAACGGGTTCTGCGGCACTGGCGTGCGGCCGTGGAAGGTGGCCTCGACCTCTTCGTTATTCGCGGGTCAACGGTTTCCGCCGAGCACGTCTCTTCCCGTAAAGAACCACTTAATCTAAAGAGTTTCATCTATGAGATGGATGTTCCGGTTGTTGTGGGAGGTGTCGCAACCTATTCGGCTGCCCTTCACCTCATGCGCACGGGCGCCGCGGGTGTCCTCGTCGGTTTTGGTGGGGGAGCCGCGCATTCGACGCGCCGCTCACTGGGGATTCACGCCCCGATCGCAACTGCCATCGCGGACGCGGCTGCGGCTAGGAGAGACTACTTGGACGAGTCCGGCGGGCGCTACGTGCATGTCATCGCTGACGGCGGCGTCGGACGCAGCGGAGACATGGTCAAAGCGATCGCTTGCGGAGCCGATGCAGTGATGCTTGGCGCAGCCCTTGCTCGTTCCACGGAAGCCCCCGGTAGGGGCTGGCATTGGGGCTCCGAAGCGACACATCCAGAAATGCCTCGGGGTCACCGAGCCAAAGTTGAAACCGTTGGATCCCTGCGCCGCATCCTCTACGGCCCATCAGCCCGCGACGACGGGTACTTGAACTTCGTGGGAGCCTTGAAACGAACAATGGCGACCACGGGATATTCTGAAGTAAAGGACTTACAACGCGTTGAGGTTGTTGTGAGTCCGTACCACGCAACGTAGCCTCTGCAGCCTGCCTCGTCCGCGTCTAAACATCACGATGGAACGCGTGCCGAGGTAGACCCTCTCAGCTACTCTCAAATCTGTTAGATGTCCTCGCAAAGGAGAGAAAATGACCGAGTACCGGATCGAACACGACACAATGGGAGAGGTCAAAGTTCCTGTTGACGCACTCTACGCGGCGCAGACGCAGCGTGCGGTAGAGAACTTCCCGATCTCGGGGGAAACCCTCAACCCTCACCACATCGCTGCCCTAGGCCAAGTCAAACGTGCCGCTGCCATGGCGAACGCTGAACTAGGCGTCATTGATCAGGAAACTGCCGCCGCGATTGAGCGGGCAGCCAACGAAGTTATCAATGGGGAACACGACGATCAGTTCCCAATCGACATCTTCCAGACGGGGTCCGGCACCTCCTCGAATATGAATACGAACGAGGTGGTCGCGAGCCTCGCTTCCAAGTTTAAGGGTTCGAACGTACACCCGAACGACCACGTGAACGCTTCACAGTCCTCGAACGATGTTTTCCCCTCCTCGATCCACATCGCTGCCTACCAGGCAGTCGAAGAAGTTCTACTCCCCGGGCTGAGGACTTTAGAAGCCTCACTGGATGCGAAAGCGAAAGAATTCGCGGACGTTGTGAAGTCGGGGCGCACGCACCTTATGGACGCCACCCCGATCACTTTGGGGCAGGAGTTCTCCGGTTTCGCGCAGGCCATAAAGTATGGGATTTCGCGTGTCGAGTCCGCTCTGCCTCGTCTGGCGGAACTTCCTCTTGGTGGCACCGCTGTCGGTACCGGCATCAACACGCCTGCAGGGTTTTCCCAGCGGGTAATCGAGATCATTGCGGAGAACACAGGGTTCCCGTTCCGTGAGGCGGACAACCACTTCGAGGCGCAGGCCGCGCAGGATTCCCTTGTGGAACTGTCTGGTCAGCTGAGGACCGTCGCCGTATCCCTGGTGAAGATTGCGAATGATCTGCGCTGGATGGGATCGGGCCCTCGTACTGGTCTGGGTGAAATCAACCTGCCTGACCTCCAGCCTGGTTCCTCGATCATGCCTGGCAAGGTGAACCCGGTGCTGCCCGAGGCAACCGTGATGGTCGCGGCTCAGGTAATCGGCAATGATGCCACGATCACGTTCGCAGGAGCGCAGGGGAACTTCGACCTGCTGGTAATGCTGCCCGTGATGGCTGCCAACCTGCTGGAGTCGATCAACATCCTTGGGAACGTGTCAAAGACCCTGGCAGAACGCTGCGTAGATGGAATCACCGCCAACGTGGATGCCTGCTTGCGTTACGCGGAGTCCTCGCCGTCGATCGTTACCCCGCTAAACCGTCTGATCGGGTATGAGAATGCTGCGAAGATCGCCAAGCACTCCGTCAAGAAAGACATGACGGTTCGTGAGGCTGTCGAGGACCTTGGCTTCGTGGAACGGGGCGAGGTCACCCCAGAACAACTCGACGTTGCCCTGGACGTTCATTCAATGACGTCACCTGCAAAGTAAATTAACCTACGACTGTTGGGCCTGGATGCGAAGCGTCCAGGCCCAACAAGCTTTATGAAAGGCGCGACTGCCTTCCGCCCAGGAAAAGCAGGAGCAAAATCAAGATGACGCCGGTGATGACAACGGCAGCCAGGTATCCCGCGGTCATCAGCGATGGGTAGGCAACCATCACCCACAGGGAAACCATTTGGATGAAACAGACGACGGCGGCAGTCCAAAGATAAGGAACGGACCGCCGGTGTGTTGTCTCCCAAACGGTCCTGTTTTCGCGGAGTTTCTGCCCGATCAGGGGGCTCGGCGCCCCAAACGGCACCTCGCCCTTCCCGGAGCGCAGTGCATAAATCCCCAGGATTCCTGCTGCCACGCCGAAGAGGACAGCGAAGGTGATAGTCACTCCGGTCATTTTGATGTTCCCGCTTCTGAAGTTTGGCCGTGCTGATTGCCGTATTGCTCTTTGAGTTCTTCGATTTCTTGCAGCCACTGTGCGGCAAGGGCGTCCGAGGGCATTCGCCAGTCGCCACGCGGCGACAGCGACCCGGCACTCATAATCTTCGGGGAGTTCGGGACTGCAGTCCTCTTGTACTGGTTGGTGAAGAAACGGCGGTGGAAGACTTCCAGCCATTGAAGAATTTCTTCATCAGAGTACTTCTCGCCCCACGCGTTGGCGGCCAGGTATGCGATCCGTTTGGGGGTGGAGCCGTTCTTGAGTAGGTGATACAGGGTGAAGTCTTGCAATTCGTAGGGGCCGATTATTGCCTGGGTTGACTGTTCTGGAACGTCAGACGTTGTGGGTACCAGTTCGGGGGAGATCTCCGTCCCCAGAATCGAGTCGAGGAGTTCAGGCAGTGTTACGTCGCCGGGAACCTCGTCCCCCGAAATTGCGAAGTCCTGGTGCTGGGCAACCCAGCGGACAAGGTGCTGAATCATTGTTTTCGGGAGGCCCGCATTGACGCCGTAGTGGCTCATCTGGTCGCCGACGCCGTACGTGCACCAGCCCAAGGCCAGCTCCGACATGTCGCCAGTTCCCACAACGAAGCCGCCATGCAGCCCCGCGAGCCTGAACAGGTAGTCGGTGCGGAGGCCCGCTTGGACGTTCTCAAAGACGACGTCATAGACGGGTTCGCCGCTGCCGGCCGGATGCCCCATGGCTTCGAGCATGGCTCGGGCCGCAGGGCGAATGTCGAGTTCCTCGAATGTGACTCCCAGGGCTTTGCAGAGCTTTTCGGCGTTGTCGCGGGTCGTGGAACTGGTTCCGAATCCGGGCATCGTGTATCCGAGGATATCGGTGCGAGGCCTTCCCAAAATATCCATCGCCTTCACCGCAACCAGTAGTGCCTGGGTTGAATCGAGGCCCCCTGAAACCCCGATGATCAGCTTCGGTGAACCCATCGAGACCATCCGCCTAACAAGGGCGCTGGTTTGGATGGCGAAGGCCTCGTAGCAGTCATTGTCGACCTGCGTTTGATCCCCTGCAAAGAACGGGAACGGTGCGATGTTGCGGCGTAGATGCAGGTTTTCCTCGTCCACAATCCCCAACTGAACGGAGACGAGGGCAGAGGGCTCCTCGATCAGTCCCAAACGTCTCGCGTTGTCAGCAAAAGTGTGTTGCTGGAGCCGTTGGCGTTCCAAAGCTCGCAGGTCAATGTCTGCGGAGGTGATGGTGCGTTCCATCTGGAATCGTTCAGATTCCGCAAGCAACGTGCCGGCCTCCGCGATCAGGGATTGGCCGTCCCAGGACAGGTCGTTCGAGGATTCCCCGAAACCGGCCGCCGTGTAAACGTACGCGGTGAGTGTGGCATCCGACTGGGCTTTGACCAGTTCTTCCCGGCGCCGAGCGCGACCAACCGTGACGGGAGAAGCCGACGGGTTGGCGATCACTGTTGCGCCCCGCAACGCTGCGATGGAGGAGGGGGGAACCGGAACCCAAAGGTCCTCACACACCTCAACGGCGAGGCGGAAACCCGGTACGTCCAGCGCCTCGACCAAGAAAGAGCCGAAAGGTATGGAGTCCGATTTAGGGGTAGCGTCATAAGCCCCCACGGATTCTGAGGTGAACCCCAATTCTGTGGTGAAGTCGGGGAGTTGGCGAAGGCCGCGGTCCCAAAGAACCTCTTGAACCGCCGGGCCTTCCGGTGGAAGCGTGGAGTAGTAGCGTTTGTCGTAGAACTCGCGGTAAGAGGGCAAATACGACTTCGGCGTCACCCCCACAACCCGGCCGCGGTGAATAACAACCGCGCAGTTGTAGAGAGAGGAGCCCCAGACAAGCGGGGCACCAACTACGACAAGCGGGGCGAGGTCAGCTGTAGCCTCTGCAATCTTGTCAATCGCCTCCGCGGCCGAGCTCAGAAGCTCCTCCTGCTCGACCAGATCATCAATGCTGTAGCCAGTAACCGACATTTCAGGGAACACAACCAGTGCCGAGCCGTCCTGGGCGCATACCCGAGTTGCGCTGATGATCTGGTCGGCATTTGCGTCCGCGTCAGCAAGTTTCACCGGGAGTGACACGGCGCTTACTCTTGCAAACCCCTGCTCGTAGAGCGACTGCTCGCTGATCGTGCTCAAGATACCCCCTGCGTGAACGGCCCTGACCGCCGTGGTTCGGTGTTTCAGGCCCAGCTTACTTTGGCCCGATCGCCCAGTTCGAAGGCCGACTTACTCCAGTCTAAGTTCGATTGTTTGGATGGCACCTTGTTCGGTTGCTTGGATGGCGCCTCAGCTGACCTCTTTGGTTCTGCGACTGTTGACCTGGTTGAGGTGCGTGGGGCGTTTCCCGGTCCTAGGTGTGCCTCCCGATCCTATATGTGCCTCCCGGTCCCGTATGTCCATGTTATGAATCCGTGTTGGCCAAAAATGGGTGCACCAAGAGCTCCTGGAAGCACACGCGGGACAGGGAACAGTGTTGTGAAACAGGTAGGCGCCGTCTGCTGATGACCTGGGGTACGCGCTGGCAGTTGAGTTGTATTGCGCGAGGTCCTGGGCAGCAAAACCCGGAGCAATGGTCGCAATCAATCCCTACCCTAACCCCGGCTCCCGACCAGCCCGTCAGTAGCGAGCCCCGCCCCTTACCCAACCTGGCACGCAGCCCGGCATGCACTGTCATGTTCGTTTTAGACACCTGGGCGAGCCATAACGCCGCTTTGCCCCTTCAGCGCATAGCTAAACAGGCTCTGTTGCAGCCCAGCAGACCGGGCGACGACAGAGCCTGTTTAGAAGGCCAAACCTTAGACGACGGTCATCGCCTGCGTGGCGATAGCCAGTTCCTCATTGGTGGGCACCACCATCACGCGGGCCACGGACCCCTTTGCTGAGATCGTGATGGGCTGGCGGGGCCGTTGATTGTTGGCTTCCTGGTCAAGTACGATGCCCAGGCTCTCGAGGCGCCCGCAGACCTCGCGTCGCAGTTCGATGTCGTTTTCTCCGATGCCGGCAGTAAACGAGATGACGTCGACACCGCCCATCTCCGCCGTGTACGCGCCAATGTATTTGACGATCCGATTGACGTAGATGTCCAGTGCCTCCCGGGCACGTTTGCGCGCTGCGTGGTCGCCCGACATCGCGATCTCCCGCACCGCACGCATGTCGTTGTCTCCCACCAAACCCTTAAGTCCGGATTTGCGGTTCAACAGTGTGTCAACTTCCTCGTAGGTCATGCCTGCAACACGTTGCAAGTGGAACACCACCGCGGGGTCGATGTCGCCTGTGCGGGTGCCCATCACTAGCCCTTCTAGCGGAGTCAGGCCCATTGAGGTGTCAATAGCGTGGTCTCCCACAATCGCCGAGGCGGAAGCCCCGTTACCCAGGTGCAAAACAATCTGCTTCAGGTCACGTCTTCCAAGCAGTTCCGACACTCTCTTGGAAACGTACTGGTGTGATGTGCCATGTGCGCCGTACCGGCGGATCGAATAGCGTTCCGCGACGTCCCGGTCCAGTGCGTAGAGCGCGTTCTCCGGGGGTAGATCCTGGAAGAACGCCGTATCGAAGACCACTACCTGGGGGATGTCCGGAAGCAACTGCTGCGCAACTTCAATCCCGACCAACCCCGGTGGATTGTGCAGGGGAGCGAGGTCGGAAAGCTCATCGATCAAACGAAGCACCCGGTCATCCACGGTTGCGGGGCCGGAAAAGTACTGGCCGCCCTGAACAATGCGGTGACCGACGGCAACGATGTTGGCGTCTTCCAGTGAAGGCCCAACTTCCTCGAACAAATCCAGCACCATCCGCAATCCGGCGGCGTGGTCGGGGATTGGTTCATGAATGTCAATTTCCTTGACAGAGAAGTGGTGGTAGATGTGGCCTATATCTTCGCCGATCCGCTCCACCAAACCAGAAGCGAGGACATGCCCGATCCTCGGGTCAACCAGTTGGTACTTGATCGACGAAGAACCAGAATTAATTACGAGGACTGTTGTAACCATCAGCTATCTGCTCCTGCCTGAACCGCGGTGATCGCGACTGTGTTAACAATGTCTTCTACCAACGCCCCACGCGAAAGATCATTCACGGGTTTGCGGAGCCCCTGCAAAATCGGTCCTACAGCAACGGCGCCGGCGCCCCGCTGAACGGCCTTGTAGGCAATGTTCCCCGCATTCAGATCTGGGAACACTAGGACAGTGGCCTGTCCCGCCACCGAAGAACCCGGTGCTTTCTGCAAACCAACTGTGGGGTCAACCGCAGCGTCATACTGGATTGGGCCCTCAACGGGAAGGTCGGGTGCAGCCTTCTTTACAAGTTCGGTTGCCTCCGTAACTACTTCAACGGACGGACCTGCGCCCGACCCAAGCGTTGAGTAGGAGAGCATTGCAACCTTCGGGTCTATCCCAAACTGGCGGGCAGTTTGTGCGGAGGTGGTCGCGATTTGCGAGAGCTGCTCCGCATTCGGGGACACCACAACCGCGCAGTCCGCGAACATTAGGACTTCATCGGGCATAAGCATGAGGAAGGCCGAGGACACCAGGCCCGCACCCGGAGCCGTCTTGATGATCTGGAACGCGGGTCGGATAGTGTCGGCGGTGGTGTGTGTCGCGCCGGACACCATGCCGTCTGCGTCACCCATCTGAACCATCATGGTTGCGAAATAGGTGGGGGTCGCAACCAGTTCTTGCGCCTGCTCAAGGGTCATGCCTTTTGCTGCACGCAGGCGCTGAAGTTCAGCCGCGTACTTTGGCGCTAGTTCGGCATCGGAGGTGGCAACGATCCGCGCCCCCTCAATGTTGAGACCCCACTTTTCGGCGTTGGCTAGAACCGTGTCTTTGTCGCCCAAAAGGATGACGTCAGCAACACCTTGGACAAGGAGTTCTTCGGTTGCGGTGAGGATCCGGCGGTCCTCGGACTCCGGAAGAACGATGCGCTTGCGGTCAGATGCGGCCCTCTTCAACAGGTCAGCCTGGAAACCGATCGGGGTGAGTGCCGCCGATTGGGTGTCCATGAGGGTGTCCAATCCTGCCTCATCCACCGGCGAGTGGATCACCGGGACGGCCGACTCAACGTCCAAGCCCCTAGCGCCTTGCACCACCACTCCCGCCACCGTGGCATGATGGGTCGCTGCCCGCGCCAGGAAGGACGCGATGTCTTGGCTGAGCAGATCTGCGCTCATGCCCGCCCCGTCGAGGGCATACACCACGACAAGGTCTGCATTAGCGGCCAAGTCCAGGTTCCACCCCAGTGCGTCGAATGAAGGTGCGGGGGGTGCCGGCATCGCTTTAACCAGAACAAAAGCTTCCTCAGCGGAGCGGATTGAGATGGTCGCGGTGCGGAGGCTACCCGTAGGGTTAGCCAGGACCTCTTGCGGAGACAGGCCCGCAGCCGCGTTGGTCAGAATTAGGCTGTCGTCCGAAACCTTGGACGCCAGGACAGCGTGAATATCTTCGTAAACCTGATCTGTAACGGGGCTGGCCTCACTGCCAACCACCAGCATTCGAGATGACAACTCGGATCCTTACTGCCCTTATGGGGCTGCTTCGCCGGTGACTGCGGTTTATGAACGGAAATAGGCGGTCCAGAAATCGCGATCTAAATGGTCTTAAACCCATGTTAGACAATCGGCGCGGGTCGCATGGTGACTCATTGCCCACAGAGGCTTGAAACGCGTCACGGTTGGGCGCCCAGCGGCGGTCCGGGTATCGCCTATGTTCACGGGGCCGCAACGGAATACACAACAGAGCCAGAGCAAGTAGAGATGGGAATGAGTTTCCCTCATCTTTGACTGCGTGCTAGCCTTTCGTGCATGTCTAATGCACTTTGAACGGTGCCAGGTGCACCTCATGCCGCTTCCTCGCTGAGCGCTTGTTCGCCGCCCCTATAACTTCCCGGCCGCCAACAGAAACGACGCGAGACCACCGCACAGCATTTCTATTTTTATCTTGAGGCACCCCTGTGACTTTTTCACCCTCCCCTGGGCCGAGCGATTTTTCCTCCGTGCCTGAAAACTTGAGCGAAGCATCCGCTGCGAAAACACACGCTGCGGAAACGGCTGAAACTCTAAACTTTCTTCGTGACCGCGCCGCGGACTTAGGCACTGAACTTCCTCCGCTGGGACCTACACCACGCAAGTGGCCTGCTCCGTTGCGGGCACTCAGAGGTGAACCAATTGAGCTGGCTTCGAAGCCCTGGCCGTTGCTGAAGGGCGTTCTGAAGCATTCGCGCTGGTCCATTGTGTTCCACTCGATCCTGCTCTCGGTCAACGCGGTCAGTTCTGCGTTGCTTTCTCTTGCAGTGGGCATGGCGATCAATGCCGCAGTCGCTCACGGCCTAAGCGCCGAGCTGTGGAAGTGGGTCGGGATCTTCCTGGGACTCACGGCGCTAATGTCTGCCACTGACGGGTTGAACCAGATTGTGGAAATCGTCAACTGGATGCGCGGAGCGATGGATACCGCACGCGCTGTGGCTCACCGAGTTGCCCGGGCCGGACGTGCGGCGAAGCGCGACCAGCCTGCCGGTGACATTGTCACTGCGATCCTGAGCGACTCCGATGAACTGGGAGCCATGGTTGTCTTCGTTTCGGAAGTGATCTCTGCTCTGGTTTCCTTCGCGGTCGTCACCTGGGTTCTCTTGTCTATTTCAGTTCCGCTGGGGCTAATGGTCGTCGTCGGCTTCCCGTTGGCGGTACTTGGTGTTTCTCTGCTGGTTAAGCCATTGCAGGCAAAGCAGGCCGTCCAGCGTGAAGAACAGGGCAAACTGACTACCATCTCCGCCGACGCCGTCTCCGGGTTGCGTGTTCTTCGTGGGATTGGGGGCGAGGACTACTACAACGTTCGCTACAAAGGACAGTCGACTCGCGTGCGTGATGCAGGCATCAGTTTCGCGGGGAACCAGGCCGCGCTTGGTGTCTTGCGCTCATCTGTTCCGCAATTGTTCATGGCCCTAGCGGTCGGTTTTGGTGCCCTCATGACTTTTGAAGGCAACATGAACGCCGGGGATCTTTTCACCTTCGCGGGAATGACGGCGTATCTGAGTCGTCCGATCGGCACCGCGACCTGGGCGGCCCAGATCGGCACGCGCGCGTGGGTTGGGGCGAAAAAACTGTCGGGTTTCTACGCCCTCGAACCAGTGGTGGGAGACGGCCAAGTTGATCCGGAAGAAACGGTTACACCAGAAACCCTTGGGACCCTTCCACTCACCGACTGTCAGACCGGGGTGAGCGTGGAACCAGGCGTGCTGACGGCCCTGGTGGCGCAGTCACCTGACGTCTCAGCGGCGGTGGCGAAGCGGATGGCGCGCGTTGACGACGCAGATGAGTCGAAGAGTGGGGACACCGACCTTCGCACCATCCCACTGGAGACGGTGCGGCAAGGCATCCTTCTTTCTGAGGCCGACGCCCAGTTGTTCAGAGGAACACTTCATTCCGAGCTTCGGGCGGCGCGGGCGGCTGAACCACCCTCGCGCGGCGTTACCGAGCTGGTTTATCGCGAGCACCTTGAGGAGGTGGCCCGCAAAGAAGGCATGCTGTTCCGGGCGGACCGAGTCCCTGATGATCCAAGGCTGATGGAGTCTATGCGGGTTGCAGATGCGCAAGACGCCCTTGATTCCCTCTCCGGAGGCATGGCCGGCTGGCTAGCGGAACAGGGGCGCAACCTATCGGGTGGGCAGCGCCAACGTGTTGCACTTGCCAGAGCCATTTACGCAAATGCGCCCGTCCTCATCGCCGTGGAGCCGACGTCCGCTGTCGACTCTCACACCGAGGAACGCATCGCTTCGCGCATCCGCGAAGAAAGGAGAGGCTCCACAACTGTTGTAGTCACGGCCTCTCCACTTTGGTTGGAAAAGTGCGACCAGATTGTGGTGCTGGATGACGAGGGGAACGAGGTCACCCGAGGCAGCCACACCGACTTAAGAGAGGCCGCAGGCCGCAAAGAGCCCGGAGCGCTCCTCTACCGTTCCATCGTTCAAAGGGAGGCAGGTGAAATCGATGAAACTACCAGTCGCTAACGGTCGGCAGATCCTGAAGCGGATCTACGCCCTTCTAAAAGAGCATCAAAACATCCTCATCAGGGTCCTGTTCCTTCAATTTGGGGCTGCCATCGCCGCGGTTGCCGTGCCCTGGCTGATGGGTGACATCACCGACAGGATTCGAGAAGGCACAACCCAGAGGGTAGTCGGTATCGCAATCCTCGCAGCCCTTGCTCTGGTGGTTGCAGGCGCGTTCTTTGCGTACTTTTCCGAGCTGAACTCTCGGATCCTGGGCGAACGTGTCTTCGCCCAACTACGTGAAGACCTGGTGGAGACAGTTACGAACCTTCCCCTGTCAACCGTTGAAGAGGCTGGGACCGGCGACCTGCTTGGGCGTACTACAAGGGACGTCAGTCGGGTCCAGTTCATGGTGCGTCAGGGTATCTCCTCAATCGTGGTTCTCACCACCACCATCGTCGTCACGGTGGTGGCAGCTATTGCAACCTCCCCACTGTTATCGATCGCTCTGATTCTGCCTTTCATGGCAGTGGTTCCGGTAATGCGTTGGTACATCCCCCGAACGATCCCCGCTTACAGGGCTCAGGCGAGTGCATGGGCTCGGATCTCAGGGACGATCACTGAGACCATCGAGAACGCGGAAACAATCGACGCCCTCAACCTGGGGTGGAAACGAAACAGGCGGATTGATGAAGCGATACGGGAGTCTTGGCGCATCGAACGCTACACCGCTATGCAGCGGGTGTTTCTCCAAGGATCTTTGGTTTTCCTTGTGACGTTCCCCGTGGCGGTCGTGCTGGTGCTGGGTGCCTGGGGGCTGGGCCAAGGTTTGGTAACTGAAGGTCAGGTTATGTCCGTGGCGCTTTACGCCATGCAGATTCGTGGCCCCATCTGGGAGTTCACGTATTGGATCGACAACCTGCAAGAGTCGCAGGCAGCCCTCGGGCGAATCTTTGGCGTGTCACTGGTGGAACCGGACCGTGAAGCAAGCGGGGAGATGCCTGACGGCACTCACCTGGAAGCAAAAGATGTCCGTTACGCATACCAGGCAGGCAAAGATGTCCTGCATGGCGTCAACCTGGATCTCACCCCCGGTGAGACGTTGGCAATGGTTGGCCCGTCGGGTGCCGGAAAGTCGACCTTCGGAAGAATGATCGCAGGGATTCACCCGCCGACAGCAGGCCGTGTCACGGTGGGGGGAGTGAACCTGGTGGACCTGCCGGAAGAAACGCTCCAAGAGCAGGTGGTCCTGGTTTCCCAGGAACATCACGTTTTCGTGGGGACCATCGCGGACAATCTGCGTTTGGCGCGGGAACATGCCTCGGACGAGGACATGAAGGGAGCCCTCGCCGCCGTCGGGGCGGGCCAATGGGTATCTGATCTTGAGGAAGGACTAGAGACCAAAGTCGGTGCCGGAGGCATGACGTTGACTCCTGCCCAGGCGCAGCAACTGGCGTTGGCTCGCATCGTTTTGATGGACCCTCACACGTTGGTGCTAGATGAGGCCACCTCATTAATGGACCCGACTGCTGCTCGTTCTTTGGAGCGTTCATTAGCCAAGGTTCTGGCCGGGAGGACAGTTGTTGCGATCGCACACCGTCTCTACACCGCACAGGATGCTGACCGTGTCGCGGTTCTGATCGACGGGAATATCGCCGAACTGGGTTCACATCACGAACTGATAGCACACGGCGGCGAATATGCGTCTCTTTGGGAATCTTGGCAGCGAGGGTAGAAAAAGTAGACCGGGGTGTTCACGGCTGCAGGGTAGGGGCAACCCGTAAAGGCAAGTAAGCTGGTTTCCGTGAACAGCACTGATTCCCAACAGCCGACAGTTCTTGTCGTTGATTTTGGCGCCCAATATTCCCAGTTGATAGCTAGACGCGTGCGGGAGGCGGGGGTCTACTCCGAGATCGTGCCCCACACGCTTACTTCTCGCGAAATCCTGGAGCGGAAGCCGGCTGCCGTCATTCTTTCGGGCGGACCTTCTTCCGTTTGGGCCGAGGATGCCCCGACGATCGACATCGCGGCGCTTCGCGGTCGGGTGCCGGTGCTTGGCATCTGCTATGGATTCCAACTGATTGCGCAGGACCTTGGCGGGAAAGTTGAGCAAACCGACACCCGTGAATACGGGGCGACGAAGGTTTTCCGCGTTGACACACCATCCGTTCTGCTTGCAGACCAACCCACAGAGCAGCAGGTGTGGATGAGCCACTCCGATCGGGTCATCGATTTCCCCCGCGGCTTCGTTGTCACCGCATTCACGGAGAAGACACCGATCGCGGCGATCGAGGACCGGAAAAACTCCGTTTACGGTATCCAGTGGCACCCCGAGGTCCTTCACAGCGAATTCGGCCAAGCCCTGTTGGAGAACTTCCTCTATGTAGGGGCTGGGCTGGAACCAGCTTGGAACGCGGAAGAGGTCGCTAAAGACCTGATCAAACAGGTCCGCGAACAAGTGGGCGATGGCAGGGTGATCTGTGGTCTTTCCGGAGGGGTCGACTCCTCGGTTACGGCTGCGATCATTCACGAAGCCGTAGGTGACCAGTTAACGTGTGTCTTCGTCGACCACGGCTTGTTGCGCGAGGGAGAACGCGAACAGGTGGAGCGGGATTACGCGGGCACCCTCGGACTCAAAATGATCACGGTGGATGCGCGGCAGCAGTTCTTGGACAAACTTGCGGGGGTTTCCGACCCTGAGACTAAACGGAAAATCATTGGCGCCGAGTTCATCCGTGTTTTTGAAGAAGCAGAAGCAGCGTTGGTAGCAGAGGCGGCTGCCGAAGGACAGCACATTGAATTCCTGGGCCAGGGTACGGTCTACCCGGACGTCGTGGAATCTGGGCAAGGGGCAGGCGCGGCGAATATTAAGAGCCATCACAATGTGGGCGGACTGCCGGAGGACCTCAACTTCAAACTGGTGGAACCGCTTCGCACGCTCTTCAAGGACGAGGTACGCCAGATCGGTCGCACCCTGGGGCTCCCAGAGCAGATTGTTGCCCGCCAACCCTTCCCGGGTCCGGGGCTGGGGATACGAATTGTGGGCGAGGTGACCGAGGAACGGCTCGCGATCCTGCGTGCCGCCGACAAGATCACCCGCGAAGAACTGACCGCCGCGGGGCTGGACCAAGAGATTTGGCAGTGCCCCGTAGTGCTGCTGGCCGACGTCCATTCGGTTGGAGTGCAAGGTGATGCCCGCACATATGGGCACCCAATCGTTTTGCGACCGGTGCAGTCCGAGGACGCCATGACCGCTGACTGGGTTCGCATCCCACACCATGTGCTGGCCAAGATTTCCGCCAGGATAACCAGCGAGGTTCCCGAGGTTAACAGGGTGGTCCTTGACGTAACCTCCAAACCCCCAGCCACAATCGAGTGGGAGTGAACTGAGGTGTCACGAAAGAAAAGAGTCTGGCCCGCGCTTGGTGAACCGTTGCCCGCGCCGGTGATGGATAACCACACTCACCTGCCTCTGCATGAAGGGGAGATCCCCGCAGCAGACGGTTACAAGATGCCGCTGGCAGAACAACTGGCTCGCGCCGAACAAATGAGGGTAACCCGCATCATTACGGTTGGCTGCGCGTTGCCGGACCTGAAAGGTTCCGTGGAACTTGCGCATCAGTGGCCGCAAGTGCGAACCGCGCTCGCAATTCACCCGAACGAGGCGGCGCTACACGCAGGACACCTCGACGAATCTCCCGACGGACACAGCCATACCCAAGTGGAGCACCACGTTCCCCTCATTGAGGCAGTCGAACGGGTCTCTCAACTGCTAGACGACCCGGCGGTTGTTGCGATTGGGGAGTCAGGCCTCGACTACTTCCGCACCGCTGGCCCCGGACGGGAAGCGCAGAAAGAGTCATTGCAGATGCACCTGGAGATGGCCCGCGACCACAGTTTGCCGATCCAGCTACACATTCGCGAGGCTTTTCCGGACGCGATTCAAATACTTAAAGATCCTGCTTGGCAGCAAGTCCAGATTGTGTTCCATTGCTTCACAGGTGGGGTGGAGGTTGCGAAAGAGGTCGCGGCCAACGGCTGGTACGCCTCGGTCGCGGGACCCCTCACCTATCCCGCAAACCAGGAGCTTCGGGACGCTCTGCTGGAAATACCAAGGGACCGTGTCCTGGTTGAAACAGACGCTCCTTACCTGACGCCCGCGCCGCACCGTGGGGCCCCCAACGCTTCCTACTCGATGCCGTATACGGTCAGGAAGATCGCGGAGATCTGGGACAGTCCAGTCGAAGACACGTGCAACACACTCATGACTACATCCCAGGACCTCTACGGACACTGGTGAGGCTTGCCGACCGGAGCCAGAGCGGAGATGGACTTGGAACAGGAGCAGGCCGGGCGAATGCTAGGGCCCGTGCAGATCAGGCGGCTCGCGAAGTCTTTGGCAGTGACCCCGACGAAGAAACTGGGGCAGAACTTTGTTCACGACGCTGGAACGGTGCGGAAAATCGCGGACCTGGCTGGCGTTGGGAAGCAGGATTTGGTGCTGGAGGTCGGGCCTGGGCTGGGCTCGCTGACGCTGGCGCTGCTTGAGACAGGGGCCCGCGTAGTTGCGGTGGAGATCGATGGTCGTCTGGCGGCTGCCCTTCCAGAGACTGTGGCTGAAATGGCGCCGGCTTGGCAGGGGCGGCTGACCGTTGTCAACCAGGATGCTCTGACCCTGGACGCTGCTGCGCTCACCGAAGGTGGCACACTGGTCACCGCGGCGGCTCCAACTGCCCTGGTTGCGAACCTTCCCTACAACGTGGCAGTCCCCGTCCTCTTGAATGTGCTTGCTGCACTGGAAAGCATTCGTTCCGGCGTGGTGATGGTCCAAAAGGAGGTGGCGGACCGGCTGACCGCGAGCCCGGGGAGCAGGGTTTATGGGGCTCCCACAGTGAAACTCGCCTGGTATGGCAAAGCCAGGTCTGCCGGTGTTGTGGGGCGGAAAGTGTTCTGGCCCGAACCCAACGTTGAGTCCGCGCTGGTGCGGTTTGTGGTGGACGAGGAGCCCCGGGGCCCCCTTGAACTGCGCAACGCCACTTTCGCGGTTGTTGATGCAACGTTCGGTCAGCGCCGCAAAATGCTGCGTTCTTCTCTGAAGGAACTGCTTCGCTCCGGTAGCGGGGAATCCGACGCGGGCGTGGAAACTATCCTCCAGGCCTCAAACGTCGCCGGCACGGAGAGGCCCGAGGATCTCTCCGTTGAACAATTCGTTGCAATCTCCAAGGCGGCGTTGGATGCGGGGTGGAGGCCGTGATCTCCTCGGCGCCGTCGAAGGTCAACCTGATACTCCATTCGGGGCGCCCAGATTCGGATGGCTACCACCCGTTGGTCACCGTGTTCGAAGCCCTGAGCCTGCGGGACTACGTTGTTGCGTTGCCTCCTGAAGAGTCTGCTCCCGGACCTGCCTTGCAGACATTTTTGTACGAGGACTCCTCGGCGGAAGGGCTGCCCCCACAGTTCTCCTCGTCCCTCACTGAAGCCTTTTCAGTGTTGGACAATGAGGACCATTTGGCTGCCCGCGCCTGCGCTGCCCTGGGAGTGGAAGTGGGGCGTGACGTCACCCTCGCCGTGCACAAAACCATCCCAGTTGCCGGAGGGATGGCGGGAGGGTCAGCGGATGCTGCTGCGACACTGGTTGCTGTCAATGAGCTGTTTGAACTGGGCAAATCCCCTCAAGAACTTTTGGTGCTGGGCGCCCGATTGGGTGCTGATGTGCCCGCCTGTCTTGTTGGTGGTATCTCCCTGGGGACGGGGAGGGGCGACCAGATGCGGCTGCTTCACCGCGGGTCTTCGGGGCCCGGTGCGGGATCACATTGGTGGGTCTTGGTGTTTTCCTGCCAGGGGCTTTCCACTCCTACCGTTTTTAAGAAGTTCGATGCGATGCATCCGGAGGGGGCGGAACTGAACATACCCGGTCTGGTCGATTCAATGGAAGAGACTTTCGCGTCATTGCCTTCCACTGACCAGCTCGCCTCTGTCTTGAGCAACGATTTGCAGCCGCCAGCCTTGGCGCTACGTCCTGAACTTGCCGGCGTCGGAGACGCTCTCATGGAGGCGGACGCTTTGGGGTGGTTGGTGTCCGGTTCCGGACCAACGGTGGCGGGCATTGCTGGTAGCAAGGCGGAAGCGGTGCGCATCGCCTCGAGCCTCCAAGGTGTGCCGGGGGTGCGAGGGGTCGCAGTTGCTTGGGGCCCAGGCCCCGGGGCACAGGTTGAGGCAGATTTACCCAGGTGGGCTAGGAAGCGTCGGTAGAGGCGGCCTGTTTGGCAGCCTGGTACTGCGCTTGCTTCGCGTTGTCCGCCTTCACCTGGTTGATAATGTGAGTCCCGCCGCTCTCAAGCAGGGCTCGTTTCCAGGGCAAGACGCCTTCGATCTCGATTTGGATTGACATGGATAGGACCGTCCGGATTAGAACGATCAGGCCTAGGATCACGGCTTCTTCGATCGAAGGTTTTGACGTGATGGTGCGAACCAGGTCTGCGGCAACCAAGATCTCGAGCCCAAGCAGGATGGCGCTTCCAAGGCTCACGCGTAGCGTGTGAAACGCGACGGTACCACCCTCTTTACGATATAGGGCTCGTAACGCCAGGTAAGCAGCCGTGATGAACCCTGCCACCATCGCGAAGGTTCCGAGCGCTTCAAAGCCCGAGGCGACGGCGCCGAAGATCGTCTCCATGTAAGTGTCTTCCACACCGATATGTTAGCGGCAACTCATAGATTTGTGGTTCGCTCGGTTGGATCGTGCCCCAGGCGGCACTCAGCCGATGATTTCCGAGGCTTCCAGCCACTGCTCCTCTAGGTCAAGCATTTCTGTTTTGAGGTCACGCAGACCGGCGCTGAGATCTTGCAAACCCTGGTAGTCGCTTTGGTCATGGAGCGCCATTTTGTTTTCAGCGCTCTCCACTTGTTTGGCAACGCGGGCCATGCGTCGCTCAATTGATGCCAGTGTCTTTTGTGCTGCGTGGAGTTCAGCGCCCGAAATCGTTGACGCGTCCCCTTCCGGTTTTTCGGAGTCGGGGGAAGGTGACGTCTGGCCCTCGGCCACCGCGTTGTCACTGGTTTCCCGCGCCCGAATCTGCAGATACTGGTCAACCCCGCCGGGCAGGTGCCGCAGCGTTCCGTCCAAAATGGCGTATTGCTGGTCAGTGACGCGTTCCAGCAGGTACCGGTCGTGCGAGACCACGATGAGGGTCCCAGCCCAAGAATCAAGAAGATCCTCAACCGCGGTGAGCATGTCGGTGTCGAGGTCATTGGTTGGCTCATCAAGGATGAGGAGGTTCGGTTCACTCAGAAGAACCAATAGCAGTTGCAGCCGGCGTTTCTGACCGCCGGACAGATCTTTGACGGGGGAGGAGAGGTACTGTTTCCCAAACCCCAGTCTCTCCAACATTTGGGCCGGGGTGACGTCTTTGCCGTCTATGACAAAAGAGTTCTTGGTACGGGCAAGAACTTCACGCACGCGATCATCCGAGATGTCCTCAAGCTGACTGAAACGTTGGTCAAGCACAGCGATTTTCACGGTCTTGCCCGGGCGCACGCGACCACTTGTCGGAGCCAGTTCCCCCGCAATCAGCTTGAGCAGTGTGGACTTGCCTGCACCGTTTGCCCCAAGGATCCCGGTGCGTTCCCCAGGGGCAATCCGCCAGGTGATGTCATGCAAGATTTCTTTGTCACCATAACCCGCGTTTACGTCGACCAGGTCAACGACCTTCTTCCCGATGCGGGCAGTTGCAATCTTGGTGAGCTCAACAGAGTCGCGCAAGGGGGGCTCATTCGAGATGAGTTCCGCAGCGGCATCCAACCGAAACTTGGGTTTGGAGGTTCTGGCAGGTGCCCCTCTACGCAGCCATGCCAACTCTTTTCGAAGGAGGTTCTGTCGCTTCGCTTCGGATGCTGCGGCCATTCGGTCGCGTTCCACGCGTTGGAGGACGTAGGCGGCATAACCGCCCTCAAACGGTTCTACGATGCCGTCGTGCACCTCCCAGGTGTCCTCGGTCACCGCGTCCAAGAACCAGCGATCATGGGTGATGATGAGGACCGCTCCGTTGTTACGAGGCCACCTGTTCTTCAAATGCTGGGCCAGCCAATGGATTCCCTCTATGTCCAAGTGGTTGGTGGGTTCGTCTAACCCGATCACGTCCCAGTCACCCACCAGGAGAGCAGCGAGTGCCACCCTCCTGGACTGCCCTCCGGAGAGCGAACCGACCGCGGCGTCAAGTGAAATATCGCCTAGTAGTCCGTCGAGGATGTCCCGAATTTTCGGGTCGCCGGCCCATTCAAACTCCGGACGATTTCCGACCACGGTGTCTTTTACCGTCAAGTTTGGATCCAAACGGTCTTCTTGTTCCAGCATCCCGACACGCAGCCCGGCGCGGCGTGTTACCAAGCCTTCGTCAGGTTCCTGCCGGCCGAGGAGAACTCTCATTAGCGTCGACTTGCCATCACCGTTGCGGCCAACAATCCCTAAGCGGTCGCCGGCGCTCACGCCAACAGTGACGTCGTTAAGCACAACCTTCGTTGGGTATTCAACGCGGATATTTTGTGCGCCCATCAGGTGTTCGGCCAAGGTTCTCTCTCCAGTCGGCAGAGTAAGTGCCCATCAATGTTACCCGCACTGCGGCAACTCTCACTTTTCTCGCGGTTACGTCATTGGGCTTCTATGTGGCACAATGAACGTTGCTTTTCCGCCCTGGTGTAAAGGCAGCACAAGGGTTTTTGGTGCCCTTTGTCCAGGTTCGAATCCTGGGGGCGGAGCTGCGAAGTCTGGGAGCCTTGTAGACTGTGTCTGGTTTCGCCTTGGTGATCGTCTATGAAATGCGGACGTCGACCAGCGAAACCAGCGAAAGTTTGTCACCGATCACCGTGAAATTCAGGGGTAAAAGTAGTGACCAAAGGGCTTAGCGCAATTGTCATGGCCGCGGGTCAGGGCACGCGAATGAAGTCGGAGCTCCCAAAAGTTCTCCACCCACTTCTGGGGCGCACTCTGCTGTCTCACGCCATGCACGCCGTGATGGGGCTGGAGCCGGAGAGTCTGGTTGTCGTGGTTCGTCATGACCGGGACCGCGTGGAAGCGGAAGCGTTACGTGTGTATCCCGAAGCGATCATTGCGGATCAGGATGAGGTTCCCGGGACTGGAAGAGCCGTGCAGTGCGGCCTGGAGGGGGCTGCTTTAGCCGGGGCGGACCTCCACGGAACCATTCTTGTGACAAACGCAGATGTGCCGCTCTTGGAAACCGATACTTTGCAGGCACTGGTGGAGGCGCACGAGGAAGCGGGAGCTGCCGTGACTGCCATGACCGCGATTGTGGCTGACGCAACCGGCTATGGGCGAATGCTTCGCACCGGCGGCCCACACGGTCCGTTGAGCGGAATCGTGGAGCACAGGGACGCAACGGAAGAGCAGCTCCAGATCCTCGAAATCAACGCAGGCATTTATGCTTTTGATGCGAATTTCTTGAAGGAAGCCCTCGGACAAATCGGGTCAGATAATGACCAGGGAGAGGTTTACCTGACCGACACAATCGAGCTGGCGACCAGGGCGGGGTTGCTGGCTCAAGCATTTGTTCTGGAAGACAATTGGCAGGCCGAGGGATGCAACGATCGCGCTCAGTTGTCGGATCTTCGTGATGAGTTGCTTTCCAGAGTTTGCCGGGCTCACCAAATTGCGGGCGTGTCGATCGTCGACCCTTCTGCAACCTCAATAGACGTTGAAGTTGTTCTGGGGCAAGACGCGGTGATCGAACCGTTTACTGCCTTGGTTGGAGATACAACAATCGGGCCGCGGACGGTCGTGGGCTCCGGAAGCGTCGTGGTCAATTCACATGTGGGCGCGGATGCGGTTATCAAGAGCTCGTATCTGGAAGACTCTGTTGTTGATTCCGGCGTAGTGTTGAATCCGAATACGGTCTTGCAGGCAGATTCAACCTCCTCTAGTGAAGGGAATGCGCGTTGAGCGGCATTATCTCTAGCGTGGACAAACGGCTGGTACTTGCAAGCGGTCGCGCATACCCGCAGTTAGCTCAGGATGTGGCGGATAACTTGGGATTGGAATTGGTGCCCACCACCGCCTACGACTTCGCTAACGGGGAGATTTACTTTCGGTTCAACGAATCTGTTCGTGGAGCGGACGTCTTCTTGCTGCAGTCAATGACCGCGCCCATCAACAAGTGGCTGATGGAACAGCTGATAATGATCGATGCGGCAAAGCGTGCGTCCGCGAAGCGCATCACGGTCGTTGCGCCTTTTTACCCTTATGCACGCCAGGATAAGAAGCACCAGGGGCGTGAGCCAGTGTCGGCTCGACTCGTGGCGGACCTGTACGCCACTGCGGGTGCTGATCGACTCATGAGTGTCGACTTGCATGCGGCCCAGTCTCAAGGCTTCTTTGACGGTCCAGTCGATCACCTTTGGGCCATGCCAGTCCTGGTTGAACACGTGCGCAAGAATACGGATCTGAGCAGAGTCGCTGTTGTTTCCCCTGACGCAGGGCGAATCCGGGTAGCCGAAAAGTGGTCGGCGAAGCTGGGTAACTGTCCGCTCGCTTTCGTTCACAAGACCCGTGACACCACGAAACCCAACGTGGCTGTCGCCAACAGGGTGGTCGGCGATGTGGACGGACGCGATTGCATTCTTGTCGACGACCTGATTGACACAGGGGGAACAATCGCTGAGGCGGTGAGGGTTCTCTACAAGGCCGGCGCACGCAGTGTGAAAGTGGCAGCCACCCACGGAGTCCTGTCAGATCCCGCTCCCGAAAGGTTGGCAGGATGCGGGGCAACGGAAGTGATCGTGACCGACACTCTTCCCATTCCAGAAGAAAAACGTTTTCCCACACTGACGGTTCTTCCTATCGCCCCCTTGTTGTCGCGGGCGATTAATGAAGTGTTCGCCGACGGGTCCGTAACTTCCATGTTTGACGGGGTGGCTTAGCCCCAACTTTGGGTGACCAATCGAATACGCCGCCGACTAGGTTGTTGGTGGCGTTTTCGGTATTATCGCTTCGTTGCCCCGGCGAGGGAGACAGCAGCGCACTTTGGTTCGTGCTGGGCTCCGTGATCGACGAGGTTGGTTGTCGCTTCCCAGCGGCGGTCGTCGGGCAAGGCAAGATATCCGGGCCCGATCCCAGAGAGATCTGGGGTTGACCCGCCGAAGAAAAGAGGAAGCCCATGGCAAAAATTGATCTTGATATTACCGGTGTAGAGCGCACTGAGTTCGGTAAGGGCCCGTCGCGTCGCGCCCGCCGGGCAGGAAACGTTCCCGCTGTTCTTTACGGCCGCGACGTGGATCCTATTCACATTGACATCCCGGGCCACGACATCTTCCTGATTGTGAAAGACAACGCCAACGCGGTTGTCAATGTTCATTACGGTAAGAAGAAGCAGATGGCACTGGTCAAGGCGATCCAGCGTCACCCAGTGCGCCGCGACATCATCCACGTTGACTTCCAGGTTGTGCACGCAGGTGAAAAGGTCGAGGTTGAGATTCCGTTGCTGCTTGTCGGCGAGGCCGCCCCTGGCACCCAGGTTGAACAGGACGAATTCTCTATCTTGGTCTCAGCCCCCGCCATTTCGATCCCGGAGCACTTCGAGATCGACATCGAAGGGAAAGAAGCGGGATTCCACTTCCGCGTTGAGGATCTGGTGCTTGAAGAAGGCGTGGAAGCGCTGACCGAAGGCGATCGTGTCTTGGTCACGATTGCCGAAGAGCAAGAGATCGTCGTCGAAACCGAAGAGGACGCTGAAGAAGCGCTTGAGGAAGCGGTTGGGGAAGCTGCAGCGGACGCGGGTGCGTCCTCGTCTGATTCCGAGTAACACGACAAGTAGGACAAATGGACACTCTGCACGCAATAGTTCCAGCGGGAGGTGCTGGCACCAGGCTTTGGCCGCTGTCGCGCCGCGACCACCCAAAGTTTCTGCTGGACCTATTGGGCGGAGGTCACACACTTATTCAAGAAACGGTGTTGCGGCTGCTCCCCGTTGCCGACTCAGTAATGGTCGTCACCGGGAGCGCCCATGCCAAGCAGGTCAAGCACCAACTTGACGAGCTGGAACAGCAGAGCCTGATTCCGGAAGGGTTCCCGATCCGAGTCGTAGCGGAACCCTCAGGGCGCGACTCCATGCCGGCGATCGGTTTAGCAACATACTTGCTACGTGAGATCTACGGGGACCACGCCGTTGTGGGTTCCTTCGCGGCGGATCATGTTATCCGCGAACCAGAAGAGTTCCATTTGGCAGTTCGCACCGCGATCGCGGCGGCGGAGGAAGGCTACATATCCACCATCGGACTCCAACCGACCGAGCCGTCTACCGGCTTTGGTTACATTGAACGGTCGGGTCTGGAGGTGACTGACGGGGCGTGGAAGGTTTCCAGTTTCGTGGAGAAGCCCGACAAGAAAACCGCGGCCCGCTACGTAGAGTCAGGGTATCTGTGGAACGCTGGCATGTTCGTGATGCAGGCAGGGACGCTGGTTTCCATCCTCAATGAACTTCGCCCATCTGTGGCATCAACTTTAGAAGAGATCGCTTCGCGGTGGGAGACACCGAAGTTCCGCAAAAAGCACCTAATGCCGCTGTGGGACCAGCTTCCCAGTATTGCCATTGACCACGCAGTTGCAGAACCTGCCGCGCTTTTAGGTAAGGTGGCGGTCGCGCCAATGAGCAGCTGTGCGGGCTGGTCAGACCTGGGTGATTTTGTGGCGATACACGAGAACGCCCCTGAGGCCGGGGGAGCTTCAGAGAAACCAAGCCATCTCGACGATCCCTTGTTGATCGACGCGGACGGCGCGATCGTCCGGGCCCCCGGCGGGAAGAAAGTCGTCGTCCTAGGAATCTCGAACGCAGTCGTAATTGACACCCCAGATGCACTTTTGGTTACAACAAGGGAGCTTGCGCAGGAGGTAAAACAGGTACCTTCCGCCCTGGAAAGTGCTGGCAGAGCGGATCTCATCTAGCGCTAGGGGCCAGGGCTTCTATCTAGTTTGCGGTTGTCGTAGGTCACAGGCTACGTCACAAAATGGTTGCGTTCGACCCTAATTGCCGGCAAGCAATACCCTCCGCAGGACGAAGCACCTAGCATGAGAGCCATGTGGTTTGTGAGGTTTTGTCACAAGACTTCTCCTTCTGGACCACGTTTCGATAACTGATATTCCGCACAGGAGGAATTTGTGAAGAATTCTCTGCGATTCGGCGCTATTGCTGTTGCCACTGCTCTCACACTTGCAGCATGTGGTGAAGCACCAAGCTCCGAAAGCACCGACGACCAGTCAGGTGATGCTGGCGCCGCCACCACCGAAAACCCTGACGTCAAGGCCTGCATGGTCTCTGACTCAGGCGGCTTCGAAGATAAGTCGTTCAACCAGTCAGGACACGAAGGCCTCATGCAGGCTCGTGACGAACTTGGTGTTTCCGTTGACCAGGCTGAATCCCAGTCTGATGCTGACTTCATCCCGAACCTGGAAAACATGGTTCAGGGTGGCTGTGACGTCATCATCGGCGTTGGCTTCCTGATGGCTTCCGCCATGACCGAAGTTGCTCAGAAGAACCCAGACGTCAAGTTCGCTCTGGTTGACTCCGGTTTCGATGAAGATCTGGACAACGCTCGCGCACTGCTATTCAACACTGCCGAGGCGTCTTACCTGGCAGGCTACGCTTCAGCAGCCATGTCAGAGACCGGCAAGGTCGGCACCTACTTGGGCATGAACCTTCCCTCAACCGCTATCTTCGCTGACGGATACTCTGACGGCGTTGCCAAGTACAATGAGGACAAGGGCACTGACGTCCAGCTGATTGGCTGGGACAAGGCTTCTCAGAACGGCATGGCCGTTGGTAACTTCGAAGATCAGCCCAAGGGCAAGCAGTTCACCGAACAGCTCTTCGAACAGGGCGTTGACATTGTCATGCCTGTTGCCGGTCCGGTTGGCCTAGGCTCACTGGCCGCCGCTGAAGAATCAGACGGCAAGATGATTGTTTGGGTTGACGCCGACGGCGTTGAAACTCAGCCGGACTACGCCAACGTCATCCTGACCTCGGTCATGAAGGAAATTGGCGCGGCTGTCTTCGACACCATCCAGTCGGTTATTGACGGAACGTTCGACTCCGAACCATACGTTGGCACCCTGGAAAACGGTGGCGTTGGAATCGCTCCGTGGCACGACTTCGCTGACAAGGTCCCCGCTGACCTTGATTCGGAAATCGAAGCGCTCCGCGAAGGCATCATCGACGGCTCGATCGTTGTTGAGTCTGTGAGCACGCCTAAGTGATAACAACAAGGCTACAAACGGAAGTCCGATAAGAAGTCCGATAACCGGTATTTCCGCGTGAAGTCAAGGGGCACGGGATCATTCCCGTGCCCCTTTTGTTCTCTGAACAGGCCGGCCGAAGTCCTATTGACGACTCTGTGTCGTCCGACACGTTACACTTAGACACAGACGCGAAGAAGCGATTGGTCTATTCACAAAGGAAAAGATGTGAAGCTCGAATTAAAGGGAATAACCAAAGTCTTCGGGAGTCTGGTGGCCAATGACCACATTGACTTGACAGTTGAACCGGGCGAAATTCACGCTTTGCTCGGCGAAAACGGTGCAGGGAAATCAACTCTGATGAACGTCCTCTATGGGCTTTATCAGCCTGACGATGGTGTCATCTTGGTCGATGATGTCCCCGTGCACTTTGATGGTCCCGGCGACGCTGTAGCAGCGGGTATTGGCATGGTGCACCAGCACTTCATGCTTGTCCCGGTGTTTACGGCGGCCGAGTCAGTGGCACTGGGATATGAACCCACCAGAGGACCCGCAGGGATCATAGATAAGAAAGAAGCAAGGCAGAAGGTCATTGACCTGTCTGAGAAGTTTGGGTTTGACATCAATCCTGATGCGCTCATTGAGAATCTCCCCGTCGGCGTGCAGCAGCGTGTTGAGATCATCAAGGCGTTGTCCAGGCAGGCACAGGTCCTGATCTTGGATGAGCCGACGGCTGTGTTGACGCCTCAGGAAACCGATGAGCTGATTGAGATCATGCGCCAGTTGAAAGCATCTGGCACCTCGATTGTGTTTATCACCCACAAGCTTCGGGAAATCAGAGCTATCGCCGACAAGATCACAGTGATCCGTCGCGGCAAGGTGGTAGGAACTGCCAAGCCAACTGACTCTGAGAAAGACTTGGCTTCGATGATGGTTGGCCGCCCCGTGAAGATGGAGGTCGACAAGGACGAAGCCAAGCCCGGGGAAAAGATCCTGGAGTTCAAGGACGTCACACTGGTTGATGATTCTGGACAGATGTTCCTGGATCACTTGAGTTTTGACGTCCAGGCTGGCGAGATTCTCTGTGTTGCAGGTGTGCAAGGCAACGGCCAGACAGAACTCACGGAGACGATCTTGGGACTGGAACCGCCAGACGGGGGAGAGATCCTCATGGGGGGTCGCGACATTGGGCGTGACGGCATCAAGAAGAGGCTCCGTGATGGTCTCGGCTTTGTCCCGGAAGACCGATCCAAAGACGGCATGATCACCTCGTTCTCCATCGCAGAGAACATGATCCTCGATATGTATGACCGCAAACCGTTTGCGACTGGTTTGAATATGCACCCAGGCGTAATCCAGGAACATGCAGTTGAGTTGGCCGAGGAATTTGACGTACGCCTAACCTCTGTTCAGGACCCGATTTCCACGTTGTCGGGCGGCAACCAGCAGAAGGCCATTTTGGCTAGGGAGCTTTCACGCCCCATCAAGCTGCTCGTCGCTTCTCAGCCAACACGCGGACTGGACGTCGGCTCGATTGAGTTCGTCCACAAACGGATCGTTGAAGAGCGTGACAACGGGGCAGCCGTTGTCGTGGTATCCACAGAGCTTGACGAAGTGGTTGCCCTCGCCGATCGGATCGCGGTCATGTACCGAGGGAAAATAGTGGGGATTGTCCCGCCGGACACTCCAAGATCAGCCCTGGGCCTGATGATGGCCGGGGTTCCATATGAGGAAGCAATGGCCCAAACTCAAACAACTGAACCAGCGGGATCGGAGGCCCTGAAGTGAGCGAAGAACAACAGGGACCCCCCGCACTTGACCCTTTGCCTTCAACCCTGGAGGAAGATCCGGGGCCAGACGGGGCAGAAAACTGGCTGCATAAGCTGATCCGGACGATCTTTAGTCCGTCCGCTGGGACTGTCGCCCTCGCTATTTTGGCGGCGCTCGTTATCGGAGCACTTATCGTTGTGGCGTTTGACACAAACGTGCACCGCACCGCAGGGTATCTCTTTGCGGCACCCGGGGACTTCTTCGCGGCGGTGTGGGAGGCGTTCTCCTCCTTCTTCACAGCGCTGTTTAGAGGAGCGATCTTCGACTGGAAACAGAGCAGCCTAGCCGCGTCATTCAGGCCAATAACCGAGACAATCGTTCGCGCCATTCCGCTAATCATTGCGGGGTTGGCAGTTGCAGTTGCATTCACCGGTGGCATGTTCAACATTGGTGTTCAAGGTCAACTGATTATGGGCGCATTGGTCGCCGGTTACATCGGTTTCGCTTGGAATCTGCCGGTTGTTCTCCACGTCCTCCTCGCCGTTTTCGGGGCGGTCCTGGGCGGGGCGATATGGGGGTTCATCCCCGGCATATTAAGAGCCAGGTTGGGGGCAAACGAGGTCATCGTGACCATCATGTTGAACTCTATTGCCGCATTCTTCCTGGCTGCGATGCTGAATACGTACGCGTTCCACGGAGAGGGTTATCCGGGCAAGTCACAGGCTGTGAAGTCGACGGCGCTGTACCCGCACCTGATGGGAAGCGGCTTCCGTTTGCACTTCGGTTTCATCGTTGCGATTCTGGCGGCTGTCTTCGTTTGGTGGCTGCTGGACCGATCGACGCTGGGCTTTGAACTACGTGCTGCAGGTGCAAACCAGGAAGCGGCCCGAACCGCGGGCATCAATGTCAAGAACACGATCATGTGGACGCTGATAATTTCTGGCGCTCTTGCGGGTCTTGCTGCCACAGCACCGATCCTCGGAACAGAAAAAGCAATCTCCGGTGGTGTCGCCGGGACCATTGGTTTTGACGCCATCACGGTTGCTTTGCTGGGAAGATCAAGACCCTTGGGCGTCTTTTTCGCCGGCCTCCTTTTCGGTGGCTTGAACGCAGGTGGCGCTCTGATGCAGTCTTCGGCAGGAATTCCCGTAGACATTGTTCAGATTACGCAAGCAATCATCGTGTTGATGATTGCAGCCTCCGAAGCAATCAGGTACGCACGCCAGCGTAAGGCGGAGAAGGAAAAGACAGTGCGCAAGGTTGAAGTAGCAGATGCTTCCGACTCTGCAGCAACCAGTGCGAAGGGAGTTGTGGCGTGAGTACCACTGCAATAATTCCGGAAGAAGCAGGACCTATTCAGGCCGACGAGGAACAGCTGGTAGACGTCGTTGTTCCTATCTCATGGCGCGACCCAATCGTTTCAGCCATCATGGCTGCGCTTGCGATTCTGCTCGCGTTCGGAGCGAAGGGCATATCTAACATCTCCTTTGCGGGAGCCTCCGGTTGGTTCCGGGGCGGCACTTGGCATTTGGATGCCTCGCTTGCCACATGGATCATGGCAGTTATCGCAGTTGCGGCAACGGTAGTGATCTGGGTGCGGGCGCTGAATCGTAAACCTGTCCCAGGTTGGCTCCTAGTAGTAGTTGGTTCCGCATTTGTTTTGGGGTTCTTGGTTTGGTCTGTCTGTGACAGGCCCCAGGCGAACCTACCGATCGTTTCTCTCCTGGCCGGCGGATTGATGTTCGCTACGCCGCTGGTGTTTGGCGCACTTTCAGGTGTGATCAACGAGCGGGCAGGCATCATCAACATCGCGATCGAGGGTCAGCTCCTGTTTGGGGCTTTCTTGGGCGCGGTCATCGGTTCGATATTCTCCAACCCCTGGTTCGGACTTATCGGAGCACCGATTGGCGGGGCAGCCATTGGCGCGCTGTTGGGTCTATTCACCATCAAGTACAGGGCGGACCACATCGTTGTCGGTGTCGTTCTGAATATGCTGGCGTTGGGCGCAACCTCGTTCATGTTCTCCACGTTGTTGAAGAACTCGCCGCATCTTAACCAGCCTCTGCGGCTGCAAACCATTAGGATTCCGATCCTGGCGGACATTCCGGTTATCGGTCCGGTTCTGTTCAACCAGACGATCCTGGTGTACCTGATGTACGCAGCGGTCATCCTCTTGCAGTTCATGCTGTTCTCCTCTCGTTGGGGCCTAAGGCTCCGCGCGGTCGGTGAAAAGCCTCAGGCTGCAGACACTGTGGGTATTGAAGTAAACAAGATCCGCTGGCACGCGGTGCTCCTTGGCGGGGCAGTGGCGGGCCTTGGTGGCGCGTTCTTCACCATCGGTCAGGGATTGACGTTCTCTAAGGACATGGCTGCTGGAAACGGCTTTATCGCGCTGGCAGCGATGATCCTGGGACGCTGGAACCCGAAGGGTTCGCTCATGGCGGCTCTACTGTTCGGCTTCGCGACGAACCTGGGTGTCATCATGCAGGCAGTTGGCGCAGCGGTTCCGTCCGAGTACCTGCTAATGATTCCGTACCTGGTGACCGTGTTGGCAGTTGCAGGCTTCGTTGGGGCCGTTAGGCCTCCGGCAGCCGAGGGTAAGCCGTATCCGTAAACCGGTGATGGGAAGAATGACTATGAGTGACGTTGAAGTCACAGACGAAACATGGAAGGTCCTCAAAGAGAAGGCAATAGCGGCGATGAAAACCGCGTATTGCCCCTACTCCCGATATCCGGTCGGTGCTGCGGCACTGGTTGACGACGGTCGGTTCGTTACCGGATGCAACGTAGAGAACGCCTCCTACGGAGTCGGTCTGTGCGCCGAGTGCGGCCTAGTTTCTGACCTGATCAGGAGCGGAGGTGGTCGCCTGGTCGCCTTCGCTTGCGTAGACGGGGTGGGCGAGCCCGCCTCCCCCTGTGGTCGGTGCCGCCAACTCCTGTGGGAACACGGGGGGCCGGATCTGCTGGTCGCAATGCCTGCTCCTGCTGGCATCGTGACGATGCGCGAGGTATTGCCGGGTGGTTTTGGGCTGGAGGACCTCGAACGCATTTGGAAAGTTGAAGAAGAGGAAGGTCTATAGATGGCCGCGGAAGCGTTTGACGCTGTCGACGTAATCAGAACAAAGAGAGATGGGGGCGCACTGCCCGACCCAATGATCGACTGGGTCATCGATGCTTATACCCGCGGGGTGGTGGGGGATGAGCAAATGGCCGCGTTGGCCATGGCCGTCTTCCTGCAGGGAATGGATCGACGCGAGATTGTGCGTTGGACCCAGGCAATGATGAACTCAGGGGAGAGGCTCTCTTTTGAGAAGCTCTCTAAGCCAACCGCTGATAAGCACTCGACCGGCGGGGTGGGAGACAAAATCACCCTGCCACTTGCTCCATTGGTTGCGGTGTTCGACACCGCAGTTCCGCAGCTCTCGGGACGAGGGCTAGGCCACACCGGCGGAACCCTAGACAAGATGGAATCAATCAAGGGTTGGCGCGCCGAACTCAGCAACCAGGAAGTCTTTGACTTACTTGAAGACGGCCCGGGAGCTGTTATCTGTGCCGCCAGCGCTGGCCTGGCCCCTGCTGACAAGAAGTTGTATGCGCTTCGGGATGTAACTGCAACGGTCGACTGTATTCCCCTGATTTCCTCGTCGATTATGTCGAAGAAGATCGCTGAGGGAACCTCGGCGCTGGTCCTCGACGTTAAGGTGGGGTCGGGGGCGTTCATGAAGGACATCGACCAGGCCCGTGAACTAGCCAAGACGATGGTTGCTCTCGGCTCGGATGCCGGAGTGAAAACCTCGGCTCTCCTAACTGACATGTCGGTGCCACTTGGACTAACTGTCGGGAACGCGTTGGAAGTCCGCGAATCTGTGGAAGTCCTAGCGGGAGGCGGACCAAGCGACGTCGTTGAACTTACCGTGAAACTGGCAGAAGAAATGCTTCGCCTGGTTGGTAGGGATGACGTGGACGTGGCGGCCGCGCTAAAGGATGGCCGTGCCATGGACCGCTGGAACGAAATGGTTCGTGCCCAGGGCGGTGACCCAGATGCTCCTCTCCCCGTTGCGGAATATCAGGAACAGATTGTGGCCGAGGAAACCGGCTACCTCACGAAGCTAGACGCGTGGGGGGTCGGTGTTTCGGCTTGGAGATTGGGCGCAGGACGTACTCGGAAAGACGAGCCTGTCCAGGAGGGCGCCGGCATCGAAATCCACGCCAAGCCGGGCGCATGGGTTGAGAAGGGCCAGACACTGCTGACACTGCACACGGAGACCCCGGAACGATTCCCCAGGTCTATTGAGGCCCTCGACGGCGCAATTGAAATCGGTCCGGAAGCTCCGGCACCCGGACCCGGAATTATCCTCGACAAGATCCTTTCCAAGAACTAGGAGCTACAAACGTGACAAAACGTGAAGACGTCGCAAGGATGGTGGACCACACCCTCCTGAAGCCAGAAGCAACTGCAGATGACGTGCAGAAACTGGTGAATGAGGCGGCAGAACTGGGAACGTACTCGGTGTGCGTTTCTCCGTCGGTCCTTCCAATTGAGACCCCGGAAGGCCTGAAGGTAGCAACCGTTGTCGGGTTCCCCTCGGGCGCAGTTAAACCTGCTGTCAAAGCCATGGAAGCGGAGCAGGCCGTCGCGGATGGGGCTGACGAAGTCGACATGGTCGTGAACATTGGTTGGGTGAAAGAGGGGCGGTTCGAGGACGTCGAATCCGAAATTCAGGGCGTCCGCGACGCTATCCCCAACGCAGTCTTGAAGGTAATCATCGAGTCGGCGGCGCTGACGGATGAAGAAATCACTGCTACGTGTCTTGCCGCTGAACAGGCAGGAGCGAACTTTGTGAAGACCTCAACCGGGTTCCACCCGGCAGGGGGCGCTTCCGCCCACGCGGTGAAGGTCATGAAAGACGCGGTCCCGAACTTGGAGGTCAAGGCTTCCGGTGGGATAAGGGACGCCGAGACGGCCCAGGCGATGATTGATGCCGGAGCGACACGTCTTGGCCTTTCTGGGACCGCAGCGGTCCTCGACGGGCTGGAGGACTGACCCGAGCTAGGACGGAATACCTGACGCTGGCAGTTCATAGCAGTGGGGCGGGGCTGGGTTCTTCCAGCCCCGCCCCACTGTCTGTTCATACAGGTTAGGTGCCGGCGCGTGAGCCTGACCGATGCGTTGCCGATGCTCTCTGGATGCGTTCTGCCCGGTTTTGGGCTCCGGCGTCCCTGTCTGTCGGTGTTCTGCGACGACCATCAACTTGTTTGGAGTCAGTGGGGTGCTTCCGTGTCCCGAATGTGCTTCCGTGTCCTTAATGTTCACGTTATGAATAGGTAATGGCTCTAAAAGGTGGCACCGAGAGCTCCGGGAGGCACACCGGGGACACGGAACAGTGTTGTGAAACGAAGGCGGCGCTACCTGCTCGGCGGGATAGTGCAAAGGGAGCCGGGGGAGTGGGACGGAGCCAGGCTGGAGTGAGACGGAGCTGGGCTGGAGTGAGACGGAGCTGGGCTGGAGTGAGACGGAGCCGGGGGAAGGTGCAGGGATCCGCGCTCAAGCCGAAGATGTTCCAGACTGGCACACACTCTCATGTCCACCTTAAACGCCTGGGCGAAACATAACGCCGAGTGAACGGAAGTAGCCGCCTTTGGTCAGCCTAAAGTGGTGGGGGCGGGGCTGGAAAGTCCAACCCCGCCCCCACTGCCTGTTGTTTGTGTCAGATACCCATCTTGTTTATGTCAGATACCCATCGCAGTGCGCATGTCTGCGCGGATCTCATCCAGC
>CAYFRT010000008.1:0-59029 GCA_964345585.1 uncultured Actinomyces sp.
GTCCTGAATGTGCTTCCCTGCCCTTAATGTCCACGTTATGAATAGGTAATGCCCCTAAAGAGCGACACGGAAAGCTCCGGCAACCACATTAGGGACAGGGAACAGTGTTGTGAAACAAGGCGGGTGCCCCCTGCTGGTGATCTTGGGGTACACACTGACGGTTGAGTCATATTGCGCGGGGTCCTGCGCCAGCCGTCAACGAAGTGCCAAAATCTTCCTGGACAATCCCTAATGATCTTCTTAGATAGTCCTTGATGATCTTAGATAGTCCTTGGTGAATTGAAGAGGAGCCGTCGTTACAGCGAGAGTGCCCAGGAATTTCAGTAAGCGGCTACTCGTCGGTGGGGGCTTCGGCCGCGCTGATGATGTCGCGAGGAGTCTTCCACTCCGCGACGTCTGAGTCAGCGAAAGTGCGGTTAGAGAAACGTTCCACTTCGGCTACGACGGCCCAAAGCGCGAGGCCGGAAATGTCGAGCGCCCCATCGAGAGGTTGTTTGAGGTCCAACGTTCCACCATCGACCCCACTTAGTTCCGCAATCAAGTTCCGGACGACCGCTTCCACGGTGGGCTCGGCATCAACGCTCGGGGTAGGTGCGCCGGATGACGCAAAGTGTTTCTCTGACGCGCCGACGCTGTCTGAAGCAGAAGGGGCCCCGGAAGCTAAAGACGCAGAAGCGGCGGGCGCGACAGGGGTGGGAGAAACGGGGGGCGCGGCCGCCTCCCCGGATGGTAAGTCCGCGTCAGGCTGGACCTGATCTTCCTCTGACCCGAAAAGGGCCATCAGGTCCACCCCGACGCGGTCGCCTAGTGTTCCCACTTATCCTCACAAACTAGTTGAACTGATTGGGCTGATTGAACTGATTGGGCAGATTGGGCTGATTGCACTGATCGACCCGGCTACCCAACTGTTAACCAACCCTGTGCAGCCATCTAACCAACCCTGTGCAGCCATCGCACCGGGGCTCCAGCGCCAGCGTAGCGGAACGGTTCAAGCTCGTCGTCCCAGGCCTGCCCGAGTGCCAAGTCGAGGGCTTCCACCAGCGAATGATAATCGGTGGCCCTCTCCAAAGCCCCGCGCACACGGTCCTCCGGGACCACGACGTTTCCTACCGTATCCATCTGGGAATGGAATATTCCCAGGCTCGGGGTATGCGCCCATCGGCCGCCGTCGGTGCCGGCGGAGGGTTCCTCGGTCACCTCGTACCGCAGATGCTCCCACCCCCGCAATGCCGATGCCAGCCGTGCGCCGGTTCCTGCCTGCCCAACCCAGGAGAGCTCCGCTCGGAGCATCCCGGGGGCCGCGTCTTGGGGGATCCAATCCATGCGAACCTCGTGCCCCAGCGCATTACCTGCCGCCCACTCAGCGTGCGGGCACAGCGCGGGCGGAATTGAGTGCACAAAAAGGACACCCCGCGTCAGACTACCTGCCATGGCAACCTCCAGTTCTATCTCAAGGATCGTCTTCCCCTACGTCCTTGCCGAACCGGTTGCACAGGTTCACTGACCAAAAGCGACTACAAAACTCCTTCGTCACTTGAGGTGTATAAGCCAAGTATGTCCTACCGCGCCCCCAGAAGCCAGTGCCGAGTGCCGATGAAAGCGCAAAAGCCCTAGAAGTTAGCGTTTCGGATGTCCCTCAGTGCCTGTTTTCTGGTGGGTCGATCCAAACGGTCGATGTAGATCCTGCCTTCGAGGTGATCGGTCTCATGCTGCAACATGCGAGCCATCAACTCCTCGCCCTCCAGCACCACATCGTTCCCGTCCAGGTCAATGCCTTCCACCTTTGCGTACCAGGCGCGCTTCGTCGGATACCAAAGGCCAGGAACAGAGAGGCAGCCCTCTTCCCCGTCTTGGAACTCGTCTTCGGAGACGTCGACCAAACGAGGGTTCAGCACATAGCCGATTTCCCCATCAATGTTCCAGGAGAAAGCCCTCAGCCCCACCCCGATTTGCGGTGCTGCCAAGCCGGCTCGACCCTCCAAATCCACGCCTTCCAACAGGTCGGCGACTAACGACCGAACACCGTCATTGATGTCGGTTATCCAGTCACATTCGGTCCGTAGGATGGGGTCCCCGATTACCCGGATCTCGCGTAAAGCCATTTCAGCGATCACTTCCCGCTTCTTCGGTCACGCGGTTGGCGCGCGCGATCTCTTGTTCCATCATTTCCTCGTGCATCTGGGACACCTTCATTACCGCTTCTTCCGCAGGAACATCCTGGCGGTCCCCACTCCGACGCAATCGGACTTCAACCTGGCCATTCTTCAGCCCGCGCCCAACCACGATCGTGATCGGAATCCCGAGCAGTTCCGAGTCAGCAAACTTCACGCCAGCGCTGGCAGCCTTCCGGTCATCCAACAAAACATCCAGGCCCGTTGACTCCAGGTCCTCCGCGATCAGCCGCGCAGTGTTGGTCAGTTCCTCGCCCTTGCCCGCCACGATCACCTCAACATCGAAAGGCGCCACGGTCACAGGCCAAGCCAGCCCCTTGTCGTCGTGGTTGGCTTCGGCCAAAGCCGCCATCACTCGGGAAACCCCGATGCCGTAGGAACCCATGGTCACCACGCGGGACTTCCCATTCTCATCCAGCACCGTGAGCCCCAGCGCCTCCGCGTATTTGCGGCCCAACTGGAAGATATGCCCAATCTCGATGCCGCGGTTCAACGAAAGGGGACCGGAGCCGTCAGGAGCCGGATCGCCCTCACGAACTTCTGCCGCCTCGATTGTTCCGTCGGCTTCAAAGTCGCGTCCCATGACCAAACCAAAGACATGCTGGTCGGCGCGATTCGCCCCGGTCACCCACGCCGTGCCTTCAACAACGCGCGGGTCAACCAAATACTTGACGCCGGAGTCCTTCACGTTCGGACCGATTACCTCCGGCCCGATGTATCCCTGAACCAGATTCGGGTGCGCTTCGAAGTCCTCTTCCGTAGCGACTTCGACCGTGAGTGGCGACAAGGCAGCCTCCAGGCGTCGCGGATCCACTTCGCGGTCCCCCGGTAGGCCAACAACCAGCAGCGAACGCTCCCCTTCCCCATCGGTCACCGCAAAGACAACATTCTTCAACGTGTCTGCCGCGGTCCAAGGCCGATCGGGACGAGGGGAAGTTTGGTTCGCCACCTCCACCAAAGTTTCGATGGTTGGTGCATCAGGGGTTGGGCGAACCTCCGCCGACGGTAGGTCATCGTATGGCTGAGGAGCGGGAGCAAGCGTCGTCACCGCCTCTGTGTTTGCCACGTAGCCCCCGGGAGAGGTCGCATACGTGTCCTCGCCAACGGGGCTGGGAGAAAGGAATTCTTCAGACCTTGAGCCTCCCATTGCTCCCGAAACTGCAGAGCAGATGACGTAGTCCAAACCCAGGCGGTCAAAGATCCGCTGGTACGCGATGCGCTGGGCATCGTAGGAGGCACCCAACTGTTCCTCGTCCAAATCGAACGAGTACGCGTCTTTCATGAGGAACTCACGACCACGTAGCAAACCACCGCGGGAACGAGCCTCATCGCGATACTTGGTCTGAATCTGATAAAGGGTGAGGGGCAGGTCCTTGTACGAGGAATAGGTGTCTTTGACAAGGAGGGTGAACATCTCTTCATGCGTCGGCGCCAAGAGATAATCGTTGTCGCGCCGATCCTTCACTCGGAAAAGGTTGGGGCCGTAATCTTCCCATCGGCCCGACGCCTGGTACGGCTCTGCGGGCAGAAGAGCGGGGAACAAGACTTCCTGAGCGCCTGCGCGGTTCATCTCTTCCCGGACCACGGCCTCCACCTTCCGCAGAGTTTGCAGGCCCAAAGGAAGCCAGGTGTAGATGCCGGGGGCGGCACGCCTAATGTAGCCTGCCCGCACCAGCAGTTTGTGGCTTGCCAGTTCCGCTTCCGCTGGGTCCTCGCGCAAAGTCCGCACGAAGAGCTCCGACATGGTTTTCAGCACGAAACACCCTCACCTTCTACTTGGAGCACGCCACCGGTGGCGCGCTTCCCTCTAAACGCAAATCTTAGTTGTCCCCGTCAACGCAGGTCGTTGGCTTCCGGCGAGACCGAAAGCGCACGCGTCGCTCTGAGAAGCCCCACCGTTGCGGCAGCGTATGTCTTCCCGATCGCGACCAGGGCTTCGGCACGCTCACGCCACCCGTTTGTCAGGTAGCGTTCTCTCACATGCATGGTGGTGGTTTGGTCGGCGCCGCAGTTGAACCTGATCGCCAGGGACGCATCGATCGCATCCTCTGACGGCTTGTTTGTGGCGACAACCAGAAGGTTCGGGACCTCCTCGTACACAACGTCAAGCGGTTGTCCCCAAAGGTCCTCATACGTGGCAACCACGTCGTGAGCCAGCGGCCAAACATCCTCAGGGGTCCCAGGCAACGTGGCGACCCTGTCAGCTTTCAACGTGGCGGTGGGGAGAACGAGGTCTCCTGGCATCGACACCAGCGCCTGCGCCCGCGTCAGCCCCAGCCGGGCTGGAAACCCGCTGGCAAGTGCCAACGCGCCCAAAGTTCCGACCCCCAGTAGGGGAATGCGAACGACTTTACGCAAGGACCTCAACCTCTCCGTCGCCCTCTTCGAGACCCATTTCTTCAGCCAGCGCATTCGCGTGTTTGATGAGGGTCTCAACAATCTGGTCCTCGGGCACCGTCTCAACGACCTTGCCCTTAATAAAGATCTGGCCTTTTCCGTTGCCCGAGGCCACCCCAAGATCCGCTTCCCTAGCCTCGCCTGGACCGTTGACAACGCAGCCCATCACAGCAACCCGCAGAGGAACCGTGAGTTCCTTGAGTCCCTCCGTGACTTCCTCGGCAAGCGTGTAAACGTCGACCTGGGCCCGTCCGCAAGAGGGGCACGAAACGATTTCCAAGGTCCTCTCACGAAGTCCCATCGACTGGAGGATCTGTAGGCCCACCTTCACTTCCTCCACGGGCGGCGCGGACAGAGAGACCCTGATGGTGTCCCCAATCCCCTCGCGAAGCAGCGCACCAAATGCGGTTGCAGACTTGATTGTTCCCTGGAACGCGGGTCCCGCTTCTGTCACGCCGAGGTGCAGCGGCCAGTCGCCGGCATCCGAAAGAATTTCATAGGCCCGGATCATTGTTACCGGATCATGGTGCTTTACTGAGATTTTGAAGTCGTGGAATCCGTGTTCCTCGAACAAAGACGCTTCCCAGATCGCAGATTCTGCCAGTGCCTCCGGGGTTGCCCTCCCGTATTTTTCGTACATTCGGCGATCAAGCGACCCGGCGTTCACCCCGATCCTCAGCGAAACGTTGTTCTCCGCAGCGGCTTTGGTGATGGCCCCGACCTGGTCGTCAAACTTGCGGATATTCCCCGGGTTGACGCGCACTGCCGCGCATCCGGCGTCAATCGCCGCAAACACATACTTGGGTTGAAAGTGAATGTCCGCAATCACGGGAATAGTGGATTGGCGGGCGATGATCGGCAACGCCTCTGCGTCCTTGTCTGTGGGACAAGCAACCCGGACGATGTCGCACCCAGCGGCGGTTAGTTCCGCGATCTGCTGCAAAGTAGCACCAATGTCGTGAGTCTTTGTCGTGGTCATGGACTGCACGGTGATGGGACTTCCTCCACCAACCGGTAAGTCCCCCACGTGGATCAGTCGGGTCTTGCGCCGCGGGAAGGGCGCCTCTTTCACCTTGGGTAAGCCAAGAGCAATCGGTTCAGTCACGGTCTTATTATCCCCCCTTACGTCGGCGTGTTCACGCCAAGCTCAGCGGCTTGAAGATGTCGGCCAAGATCAGTATCAGCGTGAGCACCATGAGTGCCCCAAAGACCGCGTATGTCAGCGGCACCATTCGAGCGGTGTCCGCTGGTGGGGGCTTTGGTTTACCCCTGAGTTTCGCGCTGGCATTTCGCGCTCCACCCCAGAGTGCCCCCATGATGTGACCCCCGTCTAGGGGTGGCAGCGGAATCAAGTTAAAAACAAACAACGCCATGTTCAATGAAGCCAGCAATGACAGCATCAGAAGCATCCGGTCCGCGAAGGACACGCTCTGTGTGAGTGTTCCGGTCGAAGTTGTTTGCTCGGAGGTGAAGGAGCTGGGCGAGGTTATTTCCCCAGCAATGCGTGCCACCCCGACAATCGAGATCACGCCCTCTGAATCGCGTTCCTCCCCGGTGAGCATGGACTTTCCGAGGTTAAACACGGAAACCGGCAACCCGATTATTGCTTTGCCCGTCCCGGTGAACAACTGCCACGTGGTGCTAAACACGTCCCCAACGGCAGCGGGTTCACGTCCGAGGAGACTGGTGATTCCGATGCTGGCCGATCCGTCATCGTTGATCACTGGAACGACCTCGAAAGTCATCAACTCTCCGTCGCGTTCAACGGTTGCTGTCGCTCCGCTGGCGGGCGAGGAGGAGATCAGCTCTCGCAACTGCTCCCAGTCCTCCACCGGGACTCCGTCCCAGGCCACCAGTGTGTCCCCCGCCTGTAGCCCAGCCTCAGCGGCGGGACTTTCAACCCCATTCACGGGGCCTGCGACTTGCTCGATGGTGGTGGTGGGAACCTCATACCCGAACCCCAGGAGCACAACGGCAATCAGGACAAAGGAGATAGCCAAGTTCATGAGGGGGCCACCGGACATGACCGCAACTTTTCGGGGGGTGGATAGTTCGTAGAAAGGAACTCCCGTCCCGCCCGCGGCCCGGGCTTCTTCAACGTCTTGCATTGACTGCTGACGCGCTTCCTCCACCAAAGTCAAGCGTCCGTCAGCTCGCTGTCGTTTACGGTTTTCTGGTCCCCCTGGGAACATTCCAACGATTCTGACGTATCCACCCAGAAGAACCGCTTTTATCCCGTAGGTGGTACTCCCCCGCTTCGTTTGCCAAAGCGTGGGCCCGAACCCGACCCAGTATTCGGGAACCATCGTCCCGAATTTCTTCGCGGGGACCAGGTGCCCAAGCTCGTGCAAGGCAACAGAAATAATCAGGCCAATAATCAAAATGATTAGGCCGATGAGCCACATCAGTCAGTTACCCCCGCAACAATCTGTCGCGCCCTCTCAAATGCCCAATCTTGAGCAAGCAAAATGTCCTCTAACGAGGGGTTCTGCACCCCCTCGTGCTCACCCACCACCTTCGCAACGGTATCCATGATCTGTAACCAGCCAAGGCGACCTTTAAGGAAGGCATCTACGGAGATCTCATTCGCACCGTTGTAAACAGCCGGGTGGGTGCCTGACTGCTCCAAGCAGTGCTGGGCCATCGCAAGTGCGGGGAAGGTGTCGTTGTCCACGGGTTCAAAGGTCCACTCGGTTGGGGAGTCCCAGCGAAGCGGGGAACCAACGCCCTTGTGGTGCCAGTTCCAGTCCATCCCTAAAGCGATCGGCACCTTCATATCCGGGTAGGACGCTTGAGCAATGGTTGAGCCGTCCTTCCATGTCACCATGGAATGCACAACCGACTGCGGGTGAATGACAGGATGAATTTGGGTGGGAGGGACGTCGAAGAGCAGTGATGCCTCGATTAGTTCCAGCCCCTTGTTCATCAAAGTTGAAGAGTTCACGGTCACCACGGGACCCATCGACCACGTGGGATGCGCCAACGCCTGCTCGGCCGTCACGTCCTGTAGCTGGTTGCGCTTCATCCCGCGGAACGGGCCGCCTGAAGCCGTTAGCACCAGAGATTCCAGATCGGAGCGGCCGGTCACGACCTTGGACACCATGCCTTTTTCGTGGTGCCCCGCCAGGAGCGCCTGAGCAATCGCGGAATGTTCCGAGTCAACCGGGACCACCTGCCCCGGGTACTGCACTGCGGCCTTCACAACTGCTCCGCCAACCACCAAAGACTCTTTGTTCGCAAGAGCCAACACCGAGCCCGCTTCGAGCGCGGCAAGCGTGGATGTCAGCCCGACCGCGCCGTTGATGCCGTTCAGGACTGTGGCATCGGGGAACATGCCCGCCAGCGTGGCAGAAGCTTCCGCCCCAACGACGATCTCTGCGCCAACAGCGTCCGCCGCTCCTTTTATCAGTCTTAGCTCATCGGAGTCCGAGGAGAACCGATCCGTCGCGACCCCCACAACCTTCGGTTTGAAATGCCGGACCTGCCGGGCTAACGCATCGGGCCGTCCGCCTGCCGCGGAAAGAGCCACCACATTGAACCTGTGTTCGTGAGTGCTGACAACTTCAAGTGCCTGGGTGCCTATCGACCCTGTGGAGCCCAGTATTGCTACGTCTACTCGGTTCACGACACTGCCATGAGGATTTGCACTGCACGCCCCAAGTACGCATCGACCTGGGCTTCTTCGTACGCTTTAGCTCCGCTGGCTTGGGAGAATAGCGCGAATCGAATGTCTGACTCTGTGAGTTTCCCGTTGTCGTCGAAGAAGGCTGCAAGCCTGTCCAAGAGCGCGTCAACTTCGACGCAGGAGTAACCTTTGCCGCCATCTGCGGGGTGGCGAAAACGGTCGCAACGGGGTCGAAGCAGTCGCGGATACAGCACTGTTGCCTCTTCGGCGGTCTTGTTGAACCACGCTGACTCGCCGTGTTCAGCGATGAAGCTGGCGCGGTCCTTGTGGACGAATGCTGACTCCAAGCGCCCCAGCGCGCTATCCACGGTGCGAGTGTCATATCCGCCCCGCACCAGCGGGAACACTGCCACCCTGATGTTTTCGGCGCCGAACTTTTCTTCACCACCATCGCCCTCGTACGCCTCACGCGCCGTCCGGAAAAAGTCGGACACAGCCTGTTCGCTATACCCCTTGCTAAGGCCGCTTGCCCTGGGGAACAAGTCCGACATCGGAATCCCTTCCACTCGTACAAATCTTACGAGGGGTTTCCCCCTACTAATACCAATAGTCACGCGCTAAGCGCCGGACGTACAAAGCTGATTGTTGCGCGTGTTCGCAAGGCCCGCAAGCTCGTTAGCCGCATGTCACCCGGTTCGAGCGTCACGGCTACCACTGGAGCGCCGTTGAGTAAATCAGGAAGAAGGCCGGCGCCGCAAAAAGGAGGGAGTCCAGCCGATCCATTATGCCGCCGTGCCCGGGGACAACACTGGACATGTCTTTGAGGCCAACATCTCTCTTTATCAAAGATTCTGTTAGGTCTCCCAGAGTGCCAATCAGAGCGCCTGCCGCCCCCATGATGAAGCACCACCACCACGGAATCCCAAGGACAAACGTGCCGATCAAAGCCGCAACGGTGCTCAACGCGACGGAGCCGGCGAAGCCTTCCCAAGACTTTTTTGGCGATAGCTTCGGTGCCATCGGATGTTTTCCGAAGAGAACACCGGCCATCCATCCGCCCAGGTCGGAGCACACAACGACCACGACGAAGAACACGAGGGGCCACGGCGTAGGCGCGTTGTAGGACATCAGCGTCACGAATGAGCCGAAGAACGGGATGTAAACAATTGTGAAGATCGTCGCCATGACGTCCTGGATGGGGCGTCCCGGCGCATTCGGGGTGAAGATACGCCAAAGTACCGAGGCGAACACTGTCAGGTACATCGCCAGCATCACCCAGTAGACCGAGCCTAGGGCGCCCGCGATTATCATCCCCAGGCCGCCGATATAGACCGGCACCAGCGTGACGTGTTGTCCCCGACGCGCGAGGGCTCCTGCGACCTCCCACGAAGCCAAAAGCATCAGGAGGCAAACAAGGACAAGGAACACTGGGCGCGACAAAAACAGGGCCAGCGCAACCACCGTGACCAATGTGACACCGGAGATTATCGCGGCAGGTAGGTTCCTTCCTGCCTTCCCTGAGGAGGGTAGGGGCTCATGATCGGCTGTCGGGCCCGGAGAAAAGACGCGAGATAGGAAACTGGGAGCTCTCTGATCCATACAAATATCGACCTAGGGTTGAGTCTGGTATCGAGCCGAGTCGTGGCACCTAGACCTCCAGGAGGTCTGCTTCCTTTGCTTCCAGTGCGGCGTCGACTATGTCTACCTTCTCCTTTGTAATGGCCTCAAGTGCCTTCTCAGCACGCTCCGCCTCGTCTTCCCCGATGTCGCCGTCCTTCTTGAAGGATTCGATCTGCTCCTTCGCTTTGCGGCGTGCGGCACGCACGGAGATGCGGCCTTCTTCCGCCCTGGCCTTCGCCTGCTTCACGTAGTCCCGTCGACGTTCTTCCGTCAACGCGGGAAGTGACACGCGGATGACTTTCCCGTCATCGCTGGGGTTCACGCCCAGATCAGAATCGCGGATTGCCTGAATGATCTCATTCACTGCGTTCCGGTCAAACGGGGTGATCAGCACCATCCTGGCTTCGGGAATGTTAATGCTGGCCAACTGCTGCAGCGGCGTGGGGACACCGTAGTATTCAACCTGCAGGGCCGTGAACATCCCCGGATTGGCGCGACCCGTGCGGATATTAGCGAAGTCGGCTTGGGTGGACGTCACTGCCCGGTCCATGCTGTCTTCGGCTTCCAGAAGTACTTCATCGATCATGATTTCTTATCCTCACCTTTAGCGGGGTCTGGGCTTACCAGGGTCCCAATTGTCTCACCGACCAGAGCCCGCGCGACATTTCCTGGGGTGTTCATTCCGAACACTCGCATACGTAAACCATAGTCTTGGCACAACGCAAAGGCCGCGGTGTCTACGACTTTGAGCTGGTCCGCAAGCGCTTCGTTGTAGGTCAAGTTCTTCAAAAGTCGGGCGTTGGGGTCCTGTTTAGGGTCGGCCGTGTAAACGCCGTCAACCCCATTTTTCGCCACCAGGAGTTCGTCGCAGTGGGTTTCGAGAGCCCTCTGCGCCGCGACGGTGTCAGTGGAGAAGAAAGGCATCCCGGAGCCGGCCCCAAAAATGACTACCCGCCCACGTTCCATATGAGTGATAGCACGCAACGGAATGTATGGTTCCGCAATCTGTGTCATCTGAATTGCCGTCTGAACGCGAGTTTCTACGCCTGCGCGTTCCAGGAAATCCTGGAGGGCCAAGGCGTTTATGACTGTGCCTAGCATTCCCATATAGTCCGCGCGGGCTCGGTCAAGTCCGTGAGAGGCAAGTTCCGCCCCTCGATAGAAGTTCCCGCCGCCAACGACCACCGCAACCTGCGTACCCGCGCTGGTTGCAGCCGCTATTTGGGCCGCGATACCGCCCAGCACATCGGGGTTCAGTCCTACTTCTCCCCCACCGAAAACTTCGCCCGAGAGCTTCAGCAGGACCCTCCGCTGTGAATCAGTCACACGCACCTCCGTATTGGCTCAGACTGCCCTGAAGTCTATTAGAAATCAGAGAGCCTGAGTAACCAACGGGAATTAGACTCGTTCCCGCCCTGTCAAATGCGAGCAATCCGCCGGAATGGACGCCCACCTTTCGGGCTCGCTCCGACCCCGCCCCATCTCAACTCCAGCCACCCACAGAGCCGGCATGACTTCGCGCCGCCCACTCGGCGGGGCCCACCACACGGCCCCCTTAGCGGGATTCAACGCACTTGTACGATTTAGACACGCGGACAAGCATGAACGGGTCCATGACGTTGTCACATATCGTTCGTGTGTCTAAAGCGGACCAGCTCACGCATCACGGTCTCCGTAGGGACGCCCAGCCCGGCGCGTCTGAAACCCGTCACTGGAAGCTCCAGATGCGAGCTGAACGCCCCGCCGTCATCCGGGTGGGACGAGGGCGGGGCGTTCGAAAAAACTGCTCAGTGCAGCCTAGTTTCCGTTGTTAGGCTCCAACTTGGAACCGAACGAACTCGGTAACCTCGGCACCCTTCTCCTTGAGAACCTTGCCAACGGTGACCGTCGCGTCGCGCGCGAAGTCCTGGTCGACAAGAGTGTTCTCCTTGAAGAAGGCGTTGAGTCGGCCTTCAACGATCTTCGGGGCAATGTGCTCGGGCTTGCCTTCTTTGATCGTGATTTCAGTCAGAGTCTGGCGTTCGTTCTCAACGACATCTTCGGGGACAACGTGACGCGAGATCCAACGAGGACGGTACGCCGCAATGTGCATCGCAATGTCGTGGGCCAGATCCTTGCCAGCCTCATCCGTAACAACAAACACGCCAACCTGCGCGGGCAGATCGGGGTTCGTCTGGTGGAGGTACAGGTCCACGTAATCGCCCGAGACGCGGGCAAGGCGACCAATCTCGGTCTTCTCCCCCACGGTCGCACCCATTTCGTTGACCCGGTCCTGGACTGTGCCGTCACCGAGAGGCGCTGCAAGCAGTTCCTCAAGGGTGGTTGCCTCAGACGCGACAGCGGCCTGAAGAATTTCGTTAGCGAAATCAATGAACTTTTCGTTCTTCGCCACGAAGTCCGTTTCAGAGTTGACCTCTACCATTACGCCGGTCTTTGCATCTTCACTAACCTGAGCAACGACCAGACCCGCGGCTGCGTCGCGGCCCTCACGCTTCGACAGGGACTTCAAGCCCTTCAGTCGGATGATCTTAAGCGCGGCTTCTTTATCGCCGTCGGCCTCAACCAAAGCGTTTTTGACGTCCATCATCCCGGCGCCAGTTTCCTCGCGCAAGGCCTTCACGTCAGCCAAAGTGTATTTTGCCATTGTGGTGGCTCCTTTCGGATTATGGAAGTCGGATCAGAGGGGCTTCGTGCCGGTGTCGGCAGCGTTTTCCGCAACGGTCTCTGTGACCTCAACGTCGCTGGTGTCCAGGGCGATCGAGTCTTCGTCCTCCTCCTGGGCCACTGCTGCATCAATATCCGCGGGGACCTCTTCGACCTTCGACTGAGCCTCATCCAGTGCGGCCTCAACGACCGCGGCCTTTTCCGCTTCCGCGGTTGCAAGCTTGGCGTCTTCCTCTGCGGCCTTAGACATGTCCTGCGCGCGCTTCGTGTCGCTTTCCGTCGTGGCGATGAATGCCTCCGACGCCTCGAACTCGGCCTTTTCGCCCTCGTTCTTCGAAGCTTCCAGGAGCTCCCGCTCCCACTCGGCCAACGGCTCCACATCGGAGGCCTCGGCTTCACCCTTCTTCGGGGCGGAGCGGGCAAGGAGACCTTCAGCAACGCCGTCGGCGATCACACGGGTCAGAAGTCCGGCTGCGCGAATAGCGTCGTCGTTACCTGGGATTCCGTAGTCAACCTCTTCGGGGTCTGAGTTGGTGTCCAGGATTGCAATAACCGGGATGTTGAGCTTGCGCGCTTCCGCAACAGCCAGGTGTTCCTTCAAAGTGTCGACGACCCAAACCGCCGAAGGCAGCTTGCCCATATCCCGGATCCCACCGAGGGTACGGGTGAGCTTGTCCTTCTCCCGACGCTTCATCAAGAGTTCCTTCTTGGTGAAACCTGAGGTTGCAGTGTCTTCAAAGTCAACCTGTTCCAGTTCCTTGAGCCTTTGGAGACGCTTGGAAACGGTGGAGAAGTTGGTGAGCATACCGCCCAGCCAACGGTGGTTCACGTAGGGCATTCCAACGCGCAGAGCCTGTTCTTCAACGGCTTCCTGCGCCTGCTTCTTGGTGCCGACAAACAGGATTGTTCCGCCGCGTGCCACGGTCTGCTTCACAAACTCATATGCGATGTCAATGTCCGCGAGAGTCTGCTGCAAATCAATAATGTAGATGCCGTTACGTTCCGTGAGGATGTACGGTTCCATCTTCGGGTTCCAGCGACGGGTCTGGTGACCGAAGTGCACTCCACTTTCGAGGAGTTGACGCATGGTTACAACTGCCATGATCGTCCTTTCGCTGCTTTCGCAGGTTCGTGGATGTCCGAGGGGTAGGGCAGCCAAAGCCACCCCGGCTTCCTCCACGCACATCCGGGTTTCGGTTGTTTATCTGCGAGGACCCGCCGCACAAAAGCGCGGTCACGTTCCCGCAAATCCTGGTGTCATGGCCGAGCACTCCCAAAACCGTGTCAACCGGCAAGCCCCGAGGGGCTAACCTGCTGACACCGGTTAGGACCGGTGCCTCGCGCCCCCTGGCCTTAGTTGACGAGCTCTGGTGAGCCGCCAAATGTGCCAAGGAAATGACACGCGAAGTCATCCGCGAACGGATGCTCCAGACATCTTAGTGCAGTCGTGCACCCAAAATCGCCCCAGGAAATGTGAGGCATGCCAGATTCCCGTTCCCCAACGAAATCCCCAGGGTCGCACGCTGGGCAAATCCCCAACCTAAGGGCAGCCACGTTGAAGCGTGAATCCCAAACTTTCACCATTGATTGGGCGGCGTCAGGCTAGCAATGACTGGGAATGCCTGGGCAAGCGCCGTCGACCATGGAGGGGTACGAGGATGCCGGCAAGAACCAAATCGATGGGAAACGGACCCCTTGCAGCAAAAACCAAACAGCCGCAAGCGCGGCGCATCTGGATTCTGCTGGTCCTCTGCGTCTCCACTCTCCTAGTGATTCCGGCCGCAAACGCGGAACAGGCGGAGCCGTCGACCAACGGATACTGGATTTGGCCGACCGGCACCCCCGTGGGAGTTGTCAGAGCATTCGACCCGCCAGCGATGCCATGGCTCTCCGGACACCGGGGCGTCGACCTGGACGCCCCCATTGGCAGCACAGTGTTGTCCCCAGCTGACGGCACAGTGATTTTCGCTGGAACCGTGGTGGATCGCGAAGTGGTGTCTGTGATGCACGCCGGTGGTTTGCGTTCTACATATGAACCTGTGACACCGCAGGTCAGCGCAGGACAGGTAGTTTCTGCCGGCCAGGTCCTGGGTGTGGTCGAGGAGGGTCATTCGCCCGGGAATTTGCACTGGGGCGCCAGGTTCGAAAAGAACGAGTACATTGACCCACTTCGCATGCTGGTTGGACCTTCGATCCTCAAACCCTGGGACTGATAAGGAGGCTATGCGCGCGGGTGGGCCCTCAAGTATGTTTCGGAGAGGCGACGTGCGTCGACGTGCGTATACCGCTGGGTGGTAGCAAGCGAGGAATGCCCCAAATATTCCTGTACGAACCGAAGATCAGCTCCGTTTTCCAGCATGTGGGTTGCTGACGAGTGACGGAGTCCGTGAGGGGAGACATATTTCACTCCTGCCCGCGCACTAAGCCGGCCCAGGTGTTCGCGGATCACCCTTGGATCTATGCGCCGGCCTCTGACCCCAATGAACAGTGCTCTCTCGGCTGGTTCTCCTGGAGAGACCAGTTCGTCGCGAACGCAAAGCCATTCTTTAACCGCTTGGCTCGCGGGAGCTCCAAATGGCACCACTCGTTCTTTGTTGCCTTTGCCGAGGACGCGCATGCTTCTGGTTTCCAGATTCACGTCCTCAACGTTCAGTCCCACCAGTTCGGCGATGCGGAGGCCCCCGCCGTAAAGCAACTCCACGGCGGCCCAGTCACGGGTTGCGGTGGCAAGCTGCTTTGGACGGGTCACGATTCTTGCCTGGTCCGCTTCCAACCGGGCGCGGTCCAGCAGCACTTCCGCCGTGTCCTGTGTGAGCACGTTGGGGAGTTTCGAGTCCGCTTTGGCTGTCTCCAACACCGAAGACGGATCGGTTTCCAAAAGTCCAGTCGAGACCATGTATGCACACACTGAACGCAGTGACGCCGCGTTCCGGGAGACCGTGGCTCGGGACTTGCCCTCTTCCACACGTCGCGCCAGCCAGGTCCGCAGAGCCCTGGGTTGCAGTGTTTCAACGAAGTCTTCTACCGGGTAGTCGGTGGTCTCAATGCCCATGTGGTCCAAGAAAATGCGGATGTCGCTCATGTAGCTGTTTGCAGTCCTGGGGGATTGTCCCTGCCGTTGCAGCATGAACTGCCGCCAACGCTCTAATAGATCGTCAACGGTTCCAGGCTGATCCTGCCGCGCGTCGCTCTCCACTTTTTGATCGTAACGCGTCACGAATGCCCCCTGCGAGTCCATTTGCGTCGCCGCGTGATGCCGTCATGGAAAGACCGCCTTGCGTTCCCACCCTTCCGCTAGCTGTTTCACGAAGTTCTGTGATTCCAACAGGGCGAGCGCAGCGCTGACCTCTCTGGCAGAAAGCCCTGAAGCGGACGCTACGGTCCGAACAGAGGCCGCCCCTTTAGCCGGAAGAGCATCCCAGACGCGGCGATGAAATGGGGACAAGGCCTCCAACCCCTGGTTCAGGTCCGGGTCAAGAGTGGAAGCCTGTTGATCAACGCACCCCGGTTGTCCCGTGACGCTGAACAAGATGTCCTCAACCCCCGTCACAACCGTGGCCCCACTCTTGAGTAACTCGTTTGTTCCCGAGGACGCGGGAGATGTCGCAGGGCCTGGGACTGCACCAACGCTGACTCCGACCTCAAGTGCCCTGTTCGCCGTAGCCAGGGCACCGGATCTTTGGCTTGCCTCAACCACAACAACCATTTGCGCCCACGCCGAGATCAGTCGATTCCGTTCCAAGAATCGCCATCTTGCAGGGCGGGCCGATGGCGGCATCTCAGTTACCAAGGCGCCGCCCTTCGCAACAATCTCGTCAAACAGTCGCGTGTTCCCAGCCGGGTATGGGTTTCCCATTCCCCCACAAAGCACTGCCACGGTCGGGCAAATGTCACTTTCAGGTCGTAGCGCACCTCTGTGAGCAGCCGCGTCTATGCCGTAAGCGCCTCCGGAGATGACAGTCATCCCGTTGTCAACGCAGTCGTACCCCAAAGAAGACGCCATGGCCGCCCCGTAAGCCGTCGCTGCTCTGGCCCCAACCAACGCCACTTTGGGAAGATTTTGGTCGGGTAATTGTCCAACAACCCAGAGCGCGAAAGGGGTGCGTAACTCCAAAATGTTGAACGACGAGGGCCACGCTGGATCATCAGGGAACACCAATCGGCCACCAGCCGACTCCATGGCGGCAAGCTCTCCTTCTAAATCAAACTCCTCCAGTCTTGGCTGTAGGCGACTGTGCACTCTGCGCCAGATTGCCGCCAACCTTGCCAAGCCGCGGCGATCACGTGGCTCTTCAGGCTGCCCCATTGTCTGTGGGTCGTCCAGCGGCTGTCCCCCATATCGAGGCATCTGGAATGGCTCCGCCGCCCATCGCAGCGCCCCTTGCGGTCCAAGTGCTTGAACCAGCGCGCCTGTGCGAAGTTCGCCCGGCTCTGCGATGCCGCTCCAAACCAGCCGCGCCCGGTTTGGCGTTAAGGTCAGTTTGTCCAGGTCGCGCCATACTCCCTCAGTAACTACCGATCCGGTAGCCGACAGGTCTTGACCACTGAAAAGGTCCATTTCTTCCTCACCTAAATCCAGGAGTTTTGCCCCGCGGTAAGTCCGCGGAACCCCATCGCTTTGTCCAAGTCATACGAGGTTGGTTTTGTGTGTCCCTCCAAGTCCGCGATCGACCAGGCGAGCCGCAGAATCCGGTCCGCACCCCGAAGCGAAACTGAGCCTTTTCGGACCCGATCTTCAACCATTGCGTGATAGCCCGCCGGCAAGGGGTTGGCGCTCCGCAAGTAGCGGCCCGGTACCTGCGAATTTAGCGTCCAAGGAGTGTCTTTCAGTCGGTGACTTGTCCGATTCCTAGCCTCAATTACCTGTTCACGCACTATCGCTGAAGGCGGAGACGGCTCTACCTCCTTGCTTTCGTCTACAGCGCTGAGCGCAGTCATGTAAACCTGCAGGTCAATGCGGTCTAGAAGCGGACCCGACAGTCGGCTTCGATAGCGCCGGATCCGCATCGGCTGACACATGCACTGGCCTACCGCTGCCCCACTGTCCCCGCCGCAAGGACAAGGATTAGCCGTGAGGACCAACTGGAATCGAGCCGGGAATGTGACCTGCGCTTGAGCCCTGTGAATCGTGATCTCCGAGCTTTCCAGAGGCTGACGGAGCGCCTCTAGGGTCCTTTGTGGGAACTCGGGTGCCTCATCCAAGACCAGGACTCCCCCATGGGCCAGAGAAATCGCGCCGGGACGAATTGGGTTTCCTCCGCCAACCAAAGAGATGAGGGTCGCGGAATGGTGTGGTGCTTCCAGCGGGGGCCGTGTGATCAGCTCCGCCACCCTGCCGGTATTCACAGATCCTGCCGACAGCGAACGCAAAGCGGTGACCGCCACCGCATCGTCGTGCGTCAGGGGCGGCAGAATCCCGGGCAGGCACGCCGCCAGCATGGTCTTGCCCGCCCCGGGCGGTCCATGGAACAGGCAGTGATGTCCCCCAACTGCCGCGATCGTCAATGCATCGATCGCATCACCCTGACCCCGCACGTCAGCCAAATCAGGGAGCTCATCGCCGAAACCACCAAGCGACCGTTGAGGCGCGAAAGGCCCAGCGTTGCGACCACCCTCCGCATTTGCGTTCCCCTTCGGAAACTGTAATCCGTCTGCCTCCATCAGCTCCTGCTGTTGGGCGATGCCTCCTAACGTTTCCAGAGTCGCCCAGGGGTCGGCACTTCGGCTCGCAGACAGAAGATGCTGGAGGTGACCACACCCGGAGACCATGATTTGGCCCGCCAACTCCGCTTCCGCATAGTTTTCGACAGGCACCAGCACACGCGTGAAGCCTGCTTCCTGGGCAGCCTGGGCTGCGGGAAGAACTCCGGGAACAGGCCGCAGTGTGCCATCCAACCCCAGTTCCGCGATGAACACGGTTCCGTCCGTTATGGATGATGGAACCAGCCCTCTTGCCACAAGCATTGACACTGCGATCGCCAAATCAAATGACGACCCCGCTTTCGGTAGATCCGCTGGAGACAGGTTCACCGTGACCCGCCGGTTCAAAGTGGGAATCCCACAAGAAAACAATGCGGCGCGAACTCTTTCTTTTGATTCGCGCAACGAAGCATCCGGCAAACCCACCAAAGTAGTTCCCACAATCCCAGGACCAATGTGCGTCTGCACGTCGACAGCGACACCTTTCAAACCAACAAGGGCGATGCCATGTGTCTGTGCCAGCCCCTTCATTGGGCCACGTCCCTGAGCCACTCAAAGATTGGTTCATGCCCTTCACGCAGCTGAACCCCGATGACATCGAATCGGCAGGGGCGCCCCCTCCCGTTCTTTGACATCCAGATCGCTCCAAGCCGAGTAAGACGCCTGAGTTTGGCGGCATCCACCGCTGCCAAAGCATCATCAGCACTCATTCGCGTCCGCGTCTTGACTTCTACGAACACCACCAGCTGGCCTTTGGCCGCGACAATGTCGATTTCTCCCGTTTTCCCGGCACGCCAGTTAAGGTCCAGTACTCGGTATCCACGGGAAATCAGAAATACAGCGGCCGCCCTCTCACCTTGCCGCCCAAGGTCTCCACGAGATGGTGGACTGATCTGCGTCGCCACGTGCGGCGCCGCTGGTGCCACGACGTCAGCGGTTCTAACTCTTCGGGGTTGCTCCGCCGGAGCTTCGTTACCATTCACCCTCACAGACTCACTGGTCTTTGAGTCAACCGGAAACGAACAAACGCCTCCCTGTGAATCGAGCTAAGGAACCGTCCCCGTGGACAGAAGGCAGCTGTTGCTGCGTTGTCCTACACCTGATCCGGAATATCCAAGCCCGGCTTAGAAAGTTCCTCTACGTTCACGTCCTTGAACGTCACGACATGAACCGATTTCACGAACCTACTGGGCCTGTAGATGTCCCATACCCAAGCGTCCGTCAACGTGATCTCAAAGAACACGTCGCCGCCAACGGGACGCGCCTGCAACTCAACCCCATTGCACAAGTAGAACCGACGCTCTGTCTCCACCACGTAATTGAAAAGCTGGATGACATCCCGGTATTCACGAAACAGCTGCAGTTCAGAAGCGGTTTCGTAGTTCTCTAAGTCTTCGTTGTTCACGTTTGCTTTCTAGCCTGATTATGCATTTAAGTAGATACCCCTGGAAGCTTCCACCCAAGACGGTGGTGTTCGCAAGGCCCCAGAGTCCGTAATGCGTCAATGTGGACTGAAGACGCATACCCTTTGTTGCTGACCCAATGGTAACCCGGGTCTTCGAGCGCACTCATGTATCGGTCACGCTCCACTTTCGCGATTATTGATGCAGCTGCCACCACTTGGCTTATCAAATCCGCTTTGATCTGAGTGACCACGCGGATGGGGGCGGCAGCCACCTCGGGTAGCATCGGCCCTTCCATGTCGAAAAGGGTGCTCGAGGTTGGTGTCAGCCAGTCGTGTTTCCCGTCCAGCAGAGCACACGCAGGCTCTGCCGCAGACTCTTCGATGATGGACTCCAACGCCCGCCAACCCGCTAGCCTCAACGCTGCCGTGAGCCCCGCTTGGCTGATCTCCGCCGGGCTTGCCCACCCCACCGCACTTGCCACGCACCAGCGTCGGATTGGATAAACCAGGTTTTCACGTTTCCGCTCTGAAAGAAGTTTTGAGTCTGCCAACCCATCGGGCGCATCCTTGCACGTTTCGTCGATTAGAACCGCACCCACAGCGACCGGACCGGCGATGGCGCCCCGGCCCACTTCGTCGATTCCCACCACTGGACCAAACTGCTGCAGTAGCTGGCTCTCCAGGTGTTTTGTGGGTGGGGGGACGCTCACTTCACGTCCTCGAACACATCACGATTACCCAGGTAAGACCAGTCACTAATCGGCCAGATTTCCCAAAACGCACGCCCAATCACGGCGCTTTCTGGCACGAACCCGGTTCCGTCTTCCATGTAGTGGTATAGCGAATCTGCCGAATTTGCTCGGTTATCGCCCATGACCCACAGGTAGCCCTCGGGCACCGTCACCTCAAACGGCATGGTCCCGGTGGAACCTTCCGCGATGTAGGGCTCATCAATCTCAACCCCGTTGACAATGAGGTTCCCCGTGGGACTGCAACATTCCACGGTGTCACCGCCAACCCCTATAACCCTTTTGACAAGAACCTGTTCGCCATCCGCTGGAAGGATGCCGAGGAACTCCCCAATCCTCACAGGGAGCCCCCTGTCGGAGTCTGTCAAGGTCGGAAGCCAATCCAGGTCGTCCTGAAATACAACCACGTCGCCCCGTTCAACCTGGCTGCCCAGTACAGGGATGCGGCTCACCGTAATTCGGGATCCCACCTGCAACGTGTCGGTCATCGACTTGGACGGAATCTGGTACACCTGCACCACAAACATACGGAGCAATAGAGCGATTACCACGGCTCCCACCAACACCGCTGCCGTGTCGACAAGCCATCGGAGCGCAGGAGCTTCCTTAAGCACCTGCGTGCGAGGTTCGGCGTGAGCGGGAACCCGGGGGGCCGACGCCCTCAACCGAGCCGTGTCTGCCCTTCTCCGCCGTGTAGCGTCAACCTCCGACGAGCCAGCAGAAAACCCCTCGATATCAAGGCCGTCAGAGGGCGAAGAGTGCGTCATTTCGGCACGCTTCCTTCTTCTCTCAAACGGTGATTAACCGAGGGGTTTCTACGCAAGAACCGAGCTACTTGGCTTCGCCTACTCGCTTTTCACGGACCTTCGCGGCCTTACCCTGACGGTCACGCAAGTAGTAGAGCTTCGCACGGCGGACGTCACCGCGCTGGACAACTTCGATTTCCTCAATGGTCGGCGAGTGCAACGGGAACGTGCGCTCAACTCCCACACCGAACGAAAGCTTGCGAACCGTGAACGTTTCCCGGATCCCGTAGCCCTTACGAGCAATAACGATGCCCTCAAACACTTGGATACGGCTGCGGTTACCTTCGATAACCTTCACGTGAACACGGACGGTGTCCCCCGGGCGGAAGTAAGGAATGTTGTCCTTGACTGAGGGCGCATCTATCGCGTCAAGCTTCTGCATTTTTTCTCCTTGTCACCAGCGCCGCAGGTCGAGGCGACCCATAACGAACCCCATGAGTTCGTATCACTGTTCCGGGCCTCTTCCATGGCGTCCCCCTGCGGCAGGTTGCGCCGAAGAGCCCGACGACCAAGTTTGCCACACTCGCCTCAGGTGGACCAAGGGCTAACGTCCAAAAAGGCGGTTGCTTCCCGTGATATCAAGCACGAAGACGTTGTCGTGATGGAGCGTACCCCCGACTTCGAAGATGCGAGTCCCGAACTTTCGAAACCCCAGGTTCCGGTAGAACCGAGTCGCCCTCTTGTTTCCCACGTTGGTGCCAAGAACAACGGGCCTGGGCCCCCACGCCGCTTCGGCGTCTCTCAACGCAAAATCAACCAGCGCCGCCGAAATCCCCGATCCGTGGAACTGAGCTTCCGTATAGCACTTCGAAAGATAGACAGGCGCGTCAAGGTCTCCAACCAGATCCTCAGGAACGGTGGGGAATATCAGTGTGTACGCGGCGATCTGGGCGTCCTCGTCCACCCCCAGCTCACTTGGGTTCACCCAGGGCGGCGTCGGCGGCTTGACACGAGCAACGCAGATACGAGCCCCCTCGTCCTCCACGTTCGACCGGAGAGTCTGTGCGCTGAGATTTTCCTGGATGAAATCTGAAATCGCATCTTCCGGGGTCCCCGGCGGACACGCGAGCGGGAATGTGTTGGCAGCCGTCTGCGCCACCGCTTGGTACTGCTTATCGGGGAGGGGGGACGAGGTTCCCTCGACGGGCATCAAAGACTCAAAAGTGACACGTCCGGGCTCAGGGACCAGAAGGTAGCCGAAGGCCGCCAGCGCCTGCAGGTCCTTGGAGTCCAGGCCTTCAGGCCTTCCTCGCTCATCGCGGGGTCGTGCCGCCAGTTCCCACACCATGTCGGGGCGTTTTCTAGCAGTTCGACGAAGTGCCTGATCCCGCCGCCAACGGTTGATGAGCGCATGATTCCCAGAACGGAGCACTTCGGGAATATCTATTTCCCGCCAAGATCTGGGTTGCGTAAAGACGGGGTACTCCAGCAGTCCAGACTCTGAATGGGACTCCTCCACCAGAGACTCCGGGTTTCCTATGACCCCACTCAGTAGTCGAGAAACGCCTTCAACCAGCGCCAACGCCGCCACTTCCCCACCGTTCAACACGTAGTCGCCCAGGGAGAATTCCAACACCTCCACGTCCGTCTCCGAGTCGCGGTAGAAGTCCGCCACCCTGGAGTCAATGCCCTCGTACCGCCCGCAAGCAACGATGATCTGAGACGCGTCTGCCAGGTCCTCCAGTGTGGATTGTTTCAGGGGGGTGCCGCTGGGCGTGGGGACAGCAACCACTCTCCTGGGACTCCCCACGGCGGATGCTGGCAGTTCCGCCCCAAGCAGGACATCTATTGCCCTCCCCCACACATCTGCACGCATGACCATCCCGGCACCCCCACCGGCAGGGGAATCATCGACCGCGAGATGTTTTCCTGATGCCCAGTCCCGCAGGTTGTGCGTATGAATCTCCAGGTTGCCGTCTTCCTGCGCCTTTCCCAGGAGAGACAGGTTCAACGGCTCGAAATACTCCGGGAAAATTGTGACTAGATCAAAGCGCATTTCCGAAGGCCCCTACTCGGTTTGCTCATCGCCTTGGACAGCACGCGGAAACAGTCCGAGGGGCGGATCCAAAACGACTAGGTTCTCCTCCGGGGAGACCTTCAAAACGATCTCTTTGACCAAGGGGACCATCACTTCTTGTCCCTGATAGCGCACCAACAGCATGTCGTGAGCGGCGCCAGAGGCCAAACCCGAGACGTGTCCGAGTTCCAGCCCCTCCTCGTCAACCACCGGCAGCCCCTCGACTTCGTGGGGGTACCATGCGTCCTCCTCGAGCTCCGGCTCAGTGAGTAAATGGGCGCCCCGCAATGCCTCGGACTGGTCGCGAGTCGTCACCTCTTCGAAACTAACAATGAACCGCCCATTGTGGGTGCGACTCCTTGACACTTCCAGTTCGATGCCCCCGTTTTCCTCGTTCTCCCCGGGCTTGGCCGGATCAATCAGGACGATCGCTCCGGGAGCAAACACGCTCTCTACGCGGTCGGTGCGCGGCTTGACGAACACTTCCCCTTTGAGTCCGCGAGCAGGGCCAACGACACCTGCAAGCAAATACTGGGGAGGCTCAGAAGAGCTCTTGTCGCTCATGATTGGTCCTTCCATGGAAAACTACACGCCCACACGTGTCGATAGTTTCCGGATACTTGAGTGATTGCTATTTCAGTGATCGCGTCACAGGGTGAAGTCGACGCAGGCACGATCTGTGGCAAACGCCTTTATCCTCCCCGCTACGGCAAGGTGTGCGGGGTGTTCCTGGTAGGCGTCCAGCGCTTCTTGGTCTGGGAAATCGGAGATTAGGACCAGATCCCAGTTGGCCTCCAGCCCGGAAGCATCTGGGCCAGCTTCCGCTTCCAGCAGCCCCGGGACAACCCCCGTGAGCGCAGTCAAGTCGGCAGCAAGATCTTCGGCCCTGGTCAACCGCTCGTGTCTGTTTTCGCCCTCTAGTTTCCACATCACAACGTGCCTAATCATTACGGCCCCTCCTCGTAGCAAAACATGCCGGTGCGGTGCCATGTTACCCGCGTGCCGCTACTCATCCACCCAGGCGCTACGATGCCCGCTGGCTGAAGACGCAAAAGGGCAAAAGGAATGGGCCCGGCCTTCGCCGAACCCATTCCTCAACATGCTTATCGCACCGGCCTCAGCCGCCAAACTTCTCAGTCTTAGCAACCTTTCCGAATGCGCGAAGAGTCAACGCCGATCTGTCTCCACCACGTCGACCCGAACCGAGCCGTTACCCTTGAGCGCCGAAGTCACTTTCCGCAGCGCCCGAGCGGTCCGCCCATTGCGGCCAATAACCCGCCCCAGATCGTCCGGATTCACGCGAACTTCGAGTAGCTCTCCGCGGCGAGTGTTTCGTGAAATCACGCGAACGTCGTCCGGATTGTCAACGATTCCACTGACCAGGTGCTCTACAGCGTCAGCCAGCATGGTCACTCGGCCTCTGTTGCGTCGGCTGCTGCGACTTCCTCAGCCAGCTCTTCCTTGGCTTCTTCAACAACTGTGTCAGCCGCTGCTGCTTCCGCTTCGGCCGCCTTCGCTGCCTTAGCCTTCTCTTCAGAGATCTTTGCCTTGGCCTTTTCCGCTGTGTCCTCGGCCGCCTTCACGGCATCCTTGGTCTCCGCTTCCCGATCGACCTCAGCAACCTTGACGCGGCTAACGACATTTTCCTTGCCCTTTGCGCGAGCCAAATCACCGGTCAGGCTCAGCAGGCGACGAACCTGATCTGAAGGTTGCGCACCAACGCCCAGCCAGTACACTGCCCGGTCAGATTCGATGTGGATCTTGGAAGGATTCGGAATCGGATCATACGTTCCGATTTCCTCAATCACACGGCCGTCCCGCTTTTTGCGGGAATCAACGACGACGACTCGGTAAAAAGGGGCGTGGATTGCGCCCATGCGCTTCAAACGAATACGAACTGCCACTTGAGTGGTTTCTCCCTACTTGGATTTTGAGGCGCCGCCAAATCGGTGGGTGGCGATTCTTAGGAGCCTTCATTTGTCGCGGCAGGCGCATAGAGAGGGCACACGTCTGCCGAGTACAACGGTCCATTGTAGCGATGCGCGGCCCGCAAACCCAACGGCTGAATGAACAAAAAGGGCTCTCTTGCGGTGCAATCGGTCACGACCCGGCCCGATCTTGACCCTCCCGCCCGGTTAGGAAGCGCAATAGGCCACACTAGATGCATGACTGTTACACCCGACTTGACTACGAACCTTTCCAGAATCTCCTTGGCTGCCGCTCAACATGTCGCCCCGTATCTGCGCTCAGTTGCGCGCACTTCTCCGGAAACATACACGAAGCGCGACATCCACGACCCCGTGACTGTGCATGACAGACATGTCGAAAAGCAGCTCCGCTCCATTCTGGGTGCCGCTGTGCCGGGTTCACGAGTACTGGGTGAGGAATACGGCGAGGAGACCCTGCCCTCTCCGACCGTGGAAGAGACCGCTGCGTTAAAGACCATTTTGGGGGACGAGGAATCCCTAGCCGCACTTCAAAATGTCGCGGAGCTGGGGAAACGTATCCGGTGGATAGTTGATCCAATCGACGGCACCGCGAATTTTGCTTCTGGAATGACCTATTTCGGCACCTCAATCGCCGCGGAGTTGGACGGGAAAGTGGTGGCAGGAGTTGTCACAATCCCGTGTATGTTCGAGGCGTTCGTGGCAGACGCTCACCGCTTCTGGCATGTTGATCGCGACGGCCGTGAAACACCTCTGACGGCTGATGGCCCCTCGGAGGAAAACCAGGCCCTAATTGCTTCCTACTATCCGGGCATTTCCGCCTACGAGGAAAATATGGAGAAGGCTGCTCGCCGCGAACGCACCCTCCTCAGCACCTACTCCACGCTCCGCCGGCCAGGTGCTGCAGCGTTGGATCTGGCGCAGGTGGCAGCCGGCTGGATTGGGGTGTCTATGGGGGTTTCGTTTGGGCCGTGGGATGTGGCTGCCGGTCTCCACATGGTCCGAGTTGCGGGAGGCAATGTTCTAAATCTCCAGATGGGTACTGATTTGCCCGACGGATTGCGCCCAGCCCAGGTATCCTCGGGAAGAAATCTCGACGCAGTGACGGCGAAAGGGATTTTGTACGAGGTGGAGAAGGAAGTCCTGGGCAACCTGTAGGCCACCACGGCAGCTGTACACCCGGCACGCCACGGCTTGCCACCCAAGAAGGCGGTCTAAATCAAGATTCCGTTCGCCACGATTCCAATTGGGGCGCTCCAAACGCCCGCGTTGGCGGAAGGATCTTGATCGAAGATCAGGAAGTCAGCCGGGGCCCCCTCCGATAGGGAGTCAAGCCCCAGAAAATCCCGGGCACCCCAGGTGGCCGCGGCGAACGCTTGCGACGTGGGCATCCCCCACTTCACCCACCGCTGAACTTCCTCCACGACGGAGCCGTGGGGTTGGTAGCCCCCAGCATCGGAACCCGGAAGGATTTGCACTCCTGAGTCCAACAGGTCCTGAAACCACTCGTGGCGACGCTTATACATGGCAGTCATCGTTTGTGCGTAGACGGGATATTTTGCCTGCCCGGCGGCCGCAAACTCGGGGAACTTCAAGACTTGAGAGGTTGTTGGGATAACCGGGATTCCGGCGGCCATGGCCTGGCCCATCTGTTGTAGCGTCATGCCGCTGCCGTGTTCGATTGAGTCAACGCCGGCAGCCAGCAGGTCGTCGATGGCCGCATTCGAGAACGTGTGAACAGCAACCCTGGCGCCCCCCTGGTGCGCGGCCTCAACAGCGGCTATCAGTTCTCCCCTGGTCCAAAGTGGTTTCAGATCGGACCGGTTTCCCTCCGACCTGTCAATCCAGTCGCCCACCAGTTTTACCCAGCCGGTTCCGCGTCTGGCTTGCTTGCGCACTTCGGTAACGAGCAAACCCAGGGTGTCGTCAGGGTTATCCGAGGGCACCTCATCCGCCACACCCCTGATATACCTCTTCTCAAGGGCAATGTGCTTGCCAGAGTCAACAACAATCGGACGATGATACGGGAGGGCATCAAGTGGAACTGCAATGGGTGTTCCCGGCTGCCGGATCGCGAGCACTCCGGCCTGGATTTCTGTCAGAGCGTTCTTCCTGATCAGGTCGAGGTCAGCCTGCTTTTCAGGATCGATTGCTAGATGGCAGTGCAAATCCACGAAAGCGGGGGTGATCCAGACTTCACCATCAGGTTCGGGCTCATCAGCGACTGGTTTCAAATACACCTTGTCGCCGCGGACTTGAATTTCCCCGTACAACCAGCCGGGATTGTCTCCCGTGGATGAGCGCCAAAGCACCCACCCACGGCGAGCAAAACCCACTGGCTCCACCGCCGGAGGTGTCAACGTCCTTGGCCCAGCAAACGCTTCAAGTCGTCTGGAAGGTCGTCAAGGGATTCCCTGCTAACCTGCGGCGTGGGTTGCGCAGACGCACCCAGGCCAAACGCGGAGCCAGGCTGAGATGCTGGTTTGTTGCGTTGCGAGGCGGGCAGCATTGCTTCTAGCTCCTGCTGGCGACGTTTCGCGGGGTTACCGGATCGCGCCTTCTTCTTAGCCCGGCGCTGCCTGGCCGCGGCCGCCCGCTGCTGCTGACGTACCGCAGCACGCCCGGATCCTCCTCCGCCCCGTGCTGCTGCAGCGAAATCAGGCATCGCTCCGCCTGAGCCCGCGCCACCCATTTGGGCCATCATCTTACGTGCGGCGTCAAAACGCTTCACCAACTGGTTCACCTCAGTGACCGTGGTGCCGGAGCCGCGCGCAATCCTCTGTCGTCTTGAACCGTTCAGGATCTTAACGTCGGCTCTTTCTGCCGGAGTCATGGACCGCACAATCGCTTCGATCCGGTCAACGTCACGATCGTCGAAGTTCTCGAGTTGATCGCGCATCTGCCCCATCCCCGGCATCATGCCCAGGATCTTTTTCATGGAGCCAAGCTTGCGAACCTGTTGGAGTTGGATGAGGAAGTCATCAAGCGTGAGATCACCGGACATGACCTTTTTGGCCATCTTCTCCGACTGCTCTTGGTCAAACTTCTTCTCCGCCTCCTCAATGAGGGTGAGGATGTCACCCATATCCAGGATTCGGCCGGCCATGCGGTCAGCATGGAAGCGTTCGAAGTCATCCAAGCCTTCGCCCGTTGAGGCAAAAAGAATCGGTGCGCCGGTTACCCCGCGAACGGAAAGCGCTGCGCCACCGCGCGCGTCACCGTCCAGTTTTGACATCACAACGCCGGTAAAGCCGACTCCGTCACGGAAAGCAGTGGATGTTTGGACTGCGTCTTGACCGACCATCGCATCAAGAACAAACATGGTTTCATGCGGATTAACAGCGTCGCGGATGTCACGCGCCTGCTGCATCATCTCTTCATCGACGCCCAGACGTCCGGCGGTGTCAACGATGACGACGTCAATGCCGTTCTCTATTGCATGTTGGAGTCCGCTCCGGGCGACCTCGACGGGATCTCCCACCCCGTTACCCGGCTCGGGTGCCCAAACCTCAACGCCCGCGCGGTCACCGATAACCTCAAGTTGGGTGACAGCGTTCGGTCGCTGCAAGTCGGAAGCGACAAGCAAAACCGAGTGCCCGTTTTCGCGTAGCCACTTGCCCAGTTTGCCCGCAAGCGTGGTCTTACCCGCGCCCTGCAAACCCGCAAGCATGAAGACCGTTGGTCCACGTTGCGCAAAGGTCAGTTCACGGGTTTCCCCGCCCAGGATTTCAACCAGTTCGTCGTTTACGAATTGAACAACCTGCTGGCCTGGGTTTAGCGCTTTGGAACGCGCAGTTCCGTACGCCTTTTCCCGGACGCTGTTCGTGAACTGCCGAACCACCGGAAGCGCCACGTCAGCATCAAGGAGAGCGCGCCGAATCTCCCCGAGAGTTTCATCGATGTCGGCTTCGGTGAGAATGCCTTTGCCCCGAATCCGTCGGAACGAATCGCTTAGCCGGTCAGAGAGCGTAGAAAACACTGTGCTCCTCGTAATCCATCTAGGTCGTCAATGCGGGAAACCGCAGGTCGTATGCAGCCGCGGACTGGGCCGCAGCGCACTTCAATCGCAAGGGTACCGCAGGGGGCTATTCCCCCACGATCGCATCGACGAAGGCGACCGGGTCAAATGGCGCCAAGTCGTCGGGGCCCTCCCCCAGGCCAACCAGTTTCACGGGAACGCCGAGTTCCTTTTGAACGGAAATAACAATCCCGCCCTTGGCTGAACCATCAAGCTTCGTCAACACAATGCCGGTGATCCCAACAACTTCCGCGAACACCTGTGCTTGACGCATACCGTTCTGTCCGGTGGTAGCATCCAAAACCAAGAGGACTTCTTGGACCGGAACCTGTTTTTCCATTACTCGGCGTATCTTGCCGAGCTCATCCATTAGGGTCGCCTTCGTCTGAAGCCGCCCGGCCGTGTCAACTATGACCACGTCGTCGTTGTTTTCAATAGCAGTCTTCACGGCATCAAAAGCGACAGACGCGGGGTCCCCTCCCTCACGGTCCGAGGTAACCACGGGCACCCCCACCCGACTACCCCACGTTGAAAGTTGTTCAGAGGCTGCGGCCCGAAATGTGTCAGCCGCACCCAACACAACGCTCTTGTCTTCAGCCCGAAGCAGCCGGGCCATCTTGCCAACCGTTGTGGTTTTCCCAGTGCCGTTGACACCAACAACCAATACGGCTGCCGGGCCCAAGTCCCCGCTTTCCGTGGTTACTGGGTTTACGTTGAGCGCTCGATCAAGTTCGGGGTCAACCAATGACAGGAGTTCTTCCCGCAGAACTTCCCGCCCCTCCTCGGCAGTCAGGTTTCCGCGCACCCGCGCTTCGGTGCGGAGGCGTTCCATGATCTCATCGGTCGCATCCAGGCCAACGTCTGCGAGGAGAAGAGTTTCTTCGATTTCTTCCCAGTCTGAGGCGGAAAGGTCACCCCTGGAAAACACCGCAAGTAGCGCGTTTCCGATCGCTCCCGAACGGGCCATGCGGGCACGCAGTCTTTGCATCCGTGTCCGAACGGGTTCGGGCACCTCAAGCTCTGGGACCTCTTCAACTTCTTCTTCAGGCGGAGCTCTCTCTTCGGGAACTTCGACCTCTACCGTCAACGGCTCGGCTTCCACCGCTTCGGGTTCCACCTCAACAACCTCAGTCGGCGGCGTCGGAGGACGCTGCGACCATGAGACCGCGAAAGCAATTGCTGCAACTACGGCAGCCACGACCAGGACCGCGACGATGATCCCGATCGGTGTCTGGATGAACTCAACGAACGTATTCATGGCTCAATCTTGGCAGGCTTAGCGTCGAACGGGAACATTGCCAGGTTCAACGTGTGCAAAACTACTTTGATTGACGCAAGCAGCAAGAGTGCCTAAGCACCATCCGTATCGTCTTTATCGCCATGCAAACGGTGCAGGTAAGAGCGGAACTTGTCCTCTGTTCCCTCGGCATCATCTGCCATCAGATCACTCAGCCACGTCGCAGTTTCGTCTGTTGGTTCCCCACCCTCGGCAACCAGGTCTGGCTGTGTTTCTACCTTTTCCTCGGCCGGAGCTGGATGAGTTCTGACGGACTTGACCCGAGCTTTAGCAAAGTCGACAAACCCTGCCCTCACGTCGTTTGATTCAAGCTCAACAACGTCTTCGTCTTCCTCAACAACACCTTCGGCTTCGGATTCACCTGGCACGTCGTAGGAAGCGACCTTGTAAAACACGTTCTCCAAGTCGGGTTCTGTACCCCACTCACCGTCTTCTGAAGTCCCCTGTTCATCTCCGGTTTCATTGAAGACAGCAAACCAGTCAGGCGCAGGCACATCTTCGATCGGGACTGGCCCAAGGATGGCGACCTGCTCATCGGTCTCTGCATCATCAGGCTGCACATCATCAGGCTGCACATCATCAGGCTGCACGTCATCGGGACCAACCCAGTCGGCCCCAACTTCATCTAGCACCATTTCGGTGACTTCAGGTTCTTTGACAGGAGATTCTTCGGGCTCCAGAACCGCGGCTACCTCAGCCACATCTGCTACAGCGCCAACCTGGTCATCGCCGAGGTCGAAGTCACCCATCTCGACGCTGTCGACACCAAAGTCACTGATCTCATCGCCGTGGTCCTCGATGACATCGGCCTCAGCTGTGCTGGTCTTGTCGAGGTCATATACAACGTCATCAGGCACAACGTCGTCGACCTCAACGCTGCCCACTCGAGCGGTGTCCGCTTCAACCTCGCCCACTTCAAAACTGTCGATCTTAGTGTCGGCGGCAGTGGACTCAGCCTTTTCCTCTTCCCGCGCAGCCATGCGCGCAGTGACGGAGTCCTTGACGGTTCCCCACCAAGTTGTCACGCCCGCCCAAACATCTTTCGGGCCAGTAAAGTCAGCGGAGCTTTCAATGACCTCCATTGGGGCACCCGGCCCGGAGGCTCCTTCCAGCCCTGCTTCTGGGTCGAATTCTCCGGCAGTGATAACCGAGTCCAGGTCTACCTCAACGTCGTTGGGGTCTGGCTGCCAGGGAACCTCGGAATGGTCGATAGGTTCATCATCCATCAGGCCCTTGTACCACCGGGTCACCCCACCCCAGGCACGGACAATCGGTGAGTCTTTCCTCTCCCCGGGTTCCTCAATGGCAACCTCTTCGACGACCTCGGAAGGTTCCTCCCACTTGTCGGGATCCACTGGCACTGCGGGCGGACGAGAAATAGTCGGCTCCACCTCGCCCATTCCTTCAGACTCAATACTCTCCACCGGCAAAAACGGGCTGGGGGCAGTGACGTGCCCAATTGTGGGAGCGAGAGCGGGAGCGGAAACGGCGCCATCCGTGAAGTACTCGTCTGAAAGATACTCAGCTTCTGGTTCCTCGGCGTGCAAACTTAGCCGCTGAATCACTACTTCCTTCGTAGGAATCTTTGGCGCCGCCACGTAAGCGCTACCAAGCTCGGCATCCGTGCGCCAAATCTCCTCGAATCGAACCAAACGAGGCTGGACGGGCTCACCGCGCAACGGACGTGCCCCTGTTCTGCGCACATCTTGAGCGTTCCGCTTCCATTGCGCACGCCAAGCAGAGGTGGGCCGTTGAACGAGGGCGGCCACAATGATCACCAGGATTGCGATCAGGACAATCCCCGTAACCAAGAGCAACAAGACAGCTGGAGAACTCACAGTCCAACCGTGTCACAAAAACCGTCAATTGGAGAGACAAAACCACCAATTGAGCTCGATTCCGCCCTGTGGAACTGGTTACGGCACATCAATCCATCCGATGAGACACGACCGTAGTCACGCCATCTCGCATGCTCACCCCATACAGCGCATCCGCGATCTCCATGGTGCGTTTCTGGTGGGTGATGATCAACAACTGACTTTCGTCGCGCAAATCCTGGAATAGGCTCAGCACCCGGCTCAGGTTGGTGTCGTCGAGAGCCGCTTCCACCTCATCCATCACATAGAACGGGGAAGGCCGGGCCAGAAAAATAGCGATCAGATAAGCCAGCGCCGCCAGCGACCGTTCGCCCCCACTCAGCAGGGACAGTCGAGTGACTTTTTTGCCCAGTGGACGCGCGTAGATTTCTACCCCGGTGGTGAGGGGATCATCAGGTTCGGTTAGCTCCAGCCGGCCGGTGCCTCCCGGGAACAGACGCTCAAAAACCGCGCCGAACTTCTCTGACGTATCGTCGAAGGCAGAGATGAACGCTTCTTTCACCTGCGTATCAACCTCTTTTATCAACGACAGCAGGTCAGCCTTCGAACGGTTGAGGTCTTCCACCTGTTCCAGCAAGAAGTCGTACCTGGCTTTCAGCGCCGCATGCTCCTCAACCGCAAGCGGATTCACCACACCCAACCGGGTGAGTTCTCTTTCCGATTTTCTGAGAGCATCAACCGCAATCTCCCTGCTGAACGGAACCTCTTCTGAGTCGCCGACCTGCCAGGGGGTGTGAGGTCCGAATTTCGAACAGAAGAGCTCAACGTCCGAGGGCAGAGCGACCTCGTCATCCTCAACTTGGGAATCCTCGACACTTGCCTCAGGATCTGCTGATGCCTCGTCGTGATGGGAAAGGTCGGCGAATGTCGATGTTTGGAGCAGTGCTCTAACCTCGTCCAAATGGTGCCTGTAAGTGCCCTGGAACTGGGCGAAGGCAACTTCCGCTTGGAGCAACTGTTCCCTGGTTCCGCTGCGGTTTTGTTCCAACCGGTCAAGTTCGTTTTGAGTGTTGGCTCTCCTACCGTCAAGTTCTCGTTTCACGGCGCTGAGAGTTTCCCTGGCAGAAAGGGCCGCTTGGGCCTGCGCTTCAGCGGCACGTAGCCCCTCGGTCGCCTGCTTAGCAACCTCAGTTGCTTCTTGCGCTGCCTGCTCCGCGCGGGTCTGCCTCTGCATTTGGCGTTCGCGATCCGCCCGCAGTTGTTCAGCCTGTGTACGGAACGCACGAGCCTGCCGCTCCCCCGCCTGAGCGCGTTCCTGGGCAATGTGAGAGGCCATGCGGGCCTGCGCAGCCCCATCTCGGGCCTTCTCCACGTCACTTTCGACAAGCGCCAAAGCCTCTTGGAACGGATGCAAGAAAACTTGAATTTCTTCTGGACGAGGGGGGATGGGACCCGCCCCCCACTTCTCCACTTCGGCCTTGGTTTCGGCGACTTTGGACTGGGCCCGGGCAAGCTGCTCCTCGGCGCGCTCCACATCCTGGTGTGCGGCGTGGTGGAGTGCTGTGATGCGTGCCTGTTCCTGCGCTTCGGCAGCTCTTTGTGCGTCGTCTTTTCGTAGGGCGTCCAATGCCTCAACGCGACTTGCCGCAGCCTCTGAGAACAGGGCACGCGCCTCTTGCACCTGCTGGGCCGCAACTTCGAGCTTCTTCTCTGCAACTGCCGCTTGCTTCTCGGCCTCTTCCAAGTCGGCACGCAATTTCAGCGTGGTGGTTCCTTCCACTCCCGGCGTTTGCGCAGTGTGGCGGGTAAATACATTCCCGTCGCGGGTTGCAGCGGCGCGAACGTGAAGGGATGTGTCCGCAAACAGGCGAGCCGCTTCCTCAGCACTTTCAACAACCCAGCAGCCCTCCAGCAGCTCGCTAAGAGACTGGTGTGCTTCAGCGGTTGTCGTCGCTACGGACAAGGCTCTGAGACCGGCCGCGTTTTCGGGGGGAACGAAATCAGTCGTGATCGATCCCTGCGCTCCAATTACAAGTCCGTGAACGTTTTGCTGTGCGTCGTTTAGAAAGGTCTGGGCTTCCGTCAGCGTGGTTTGCGGAGCCAGTAAAGGCGCGTTCACCATCGGTCCCAGCAGTGCACCAATAGCGTCTTCCCAGCCGCGCTCCACTTTCAGAAGGCTTGCCATCAACGGCGCCGACTCAACTGCGGATCGCATGCTTGGCGTCTGCTCTGTAGTTGTTTTGTGTGCGGGGTTTTGCGGAGAGGAGGCCCCCAAGGATCGGCGTAGCGTGTCCCTGCGTGCTGACTGGCGAGAGTGCTCCTCCACTGCGGCTCTCTCGTCTTTTTCTGCGAGATCCAGGGCCTTCCGTGCATCAGTCTCTCTGGCTACAGCGGACTCGTAGTTTTGGTGTGCCACCCCCTCCGTGACTGCGCCACCCGAGCTCTGATCCTTGATCGCAGGTGAGGGGGTTGGAAGAGAGTCGAGACGCGACTGTGCCTCTTCCAGTAGCGCTTGTTCCCGCCCCTGTTGTTCTTGAGCGGACGAGTAAGCCGACTGGAGACGCTGCATTTCCTGTTCGTACTGCACAAAGCGGCGCTGGGAAGCCTCGTGTTCTTTCTGTTTCTGTGCCAGAACACCCCGCGCCTGGTCAACCAACGCCTGTTTTTCGCTTCGTTCCTGGTCGGCTTGTTTCGCTTCCTTCTGCGCTTTTGCAGCAGCGACCACCAACTGTTCGGCCTCATCTGCTGCTTCCGCCGCTTTTCTGGCGCTCAGTTCAACCGCTTCACCACTCACCGCAACTGGGATACGGTCCGCATTGGCTGCCCTTTCGCGGGCCAGTTCCACAATGGACTGCAATCTTTGACCGACTTCGCGGAAATCTCGGTAGCGCTCCTGCAATTGTTCAAGGCTTCGAGTGACTTGCTCGTTTTCTTGCTGGAGGTCCCCAATCCTTGCGCGTATTTCGGCAATTTCTTGTTCTGCTGTGGCGCCGGAGGTGCGTAACCGCTCCAACGAAGAGTGTTCTTTTTCGAGGCGCTCATGGGCGTCCAAGGTGTCGACAGCCAAGAGTCGGGCGCGCGCATAGTCCAGCCTGGAACGGACGCCGGCAGCCTCACGCGCAGCCTTCGCTTGGCGGGCCAGGGGACGCAACTGCTTACGTATTTCTTCCGTGAGGTCTAAAACTCGAACCAGGTTCGCATCCATGGTTTCAAGTTTCCGAAGGGCCCTTTCCTTACGGCGGCGATGTTTCGCCACGCCGGCAGCCTCATCGATGAAGGCGCGACGTTCTTGAGGGGTTGCTGTTAGAACGCGGTCAAGCTGGCCCTGTCCCACAATGGCATGCATCTGACGCCCCATGCCCGTGTCGGACAGGAGCTCTTGGACGTCAAGCAGCCTGACAGGCTGGCCATTTATGGCATATTCCGACCCTCCCGAACGGAACATGGTTCGGGAAATGGTGACTTCCGAGTATGAGATCGGCAATCGCCCGTCACCATTGTCGATTGTCAGTTCCACCTGTGCGCGACCAAGCGCGGGGCGCCCAGTGGAACCGGCAAAAATAACGTCTGCCATGGCCGCGCCACGTAGCGACTTGGCTCCCTGCTCTCCCATAACCCAAGAAAGAGCGTCCACCACATTCGATTTACCAGAACCGTTGGGCCCAACAATGCAGGTGATGCCCGGTTCAAAGCGGAGTCGAGTAGCGGACGCGAAAGACTTGAAGCCACGCAGCGTCAGGTCCTTCAGATACATTCTTTGTCCTTATGGGGCCAGCAGCCCGAGCTATCGGAAAGGCGCGGCCTGGTCGTCTTACTCGTGATCTTCCAAGTATCCAAGCTCGGGGAACCAGAGCGCAATCTCCCTGATTGCTGACGTCGGGGAATCGGAAGCATGAACCACGTTCATAACAACCTCCGTGTTCCAGTCGCGGCCAAGATCACCGCGGATGGTGCCTGGCGCCGCCAAGGTCGGGTTCGTCGCCCCCACCATCGTCCTCACTCCTTCAACGACCCGATCGCCTTCAACCACAGCAGCCACAACGGGACCCGAAGTCATGTACTCAACCATGGCTGGGTAGAAGTGCCGATCAACATGCTCCGCGTAGTGTTCAGCCATCAGCTCATCACTGGCGACTTTGATTTTCAGACCTTTGAGCACGTATCCGCGTGCTTCGATCCTGCGGAGGATCTCACCCGTGAGTCCTCGGGAAAAACCATCTGGCTTCACCAGCAAGAGGCAGTGTTCCTTGTCAGAATCCAAAAGTTCTGGGGTTGGCATAGGTACTCCTTAGTCACAAGTGTTATTTTCGAGAGCCAAACTCATTCGATATCTATTAGCGGGCTTGCCGGGGCGCTTCGTCAAATCCGTCGGCAATTGCTTTGCTGATTTCATCAGCAATCCTCTGGGCGTCTTCGCCCTCCACGCGGACTGTTACGGTGTCGCCAAAGGCAATCCCAGTTGAGAGAATGTCTACCACCGAAGTCGCCAAGGCGTCGTCGACGTGAATCACGGCGTCGTACGAGGACGCTTTCCGTGCAAGCATTGCTGCCGAACGGGCGTGCAGGCCGCCAGGGTCCCCCACGCGCACCTCAACTTCGGCTACATCCCCGCTACTTGGCTCCTTTTCGGCGACGCTTACATAATTCTCCCGCGCTTCACGACACAGGGATGTGGCAGCCTGCGCAACAGTTCTTACAACCGTGTCCAAGTCCTCCCCCTGTGACGCGGCAACGGCAGCAGCGACTGCGCCTTCGACCAGCGGACCAAAGGCAAGGCGAACCTTCGAAGGGTCCTCGGCCATTTCAATCACAGAGTCAACTGTGAGGGTGGTTGATCCCATGTCGGTGAGGATCGCTACGCCACGGCCACCCGAGGACCGGAGTGCCTCCCCAACCACCGCCTCAATCATGTCGAAAGAAGAACCAAGACCCCCATCTGGGTTCCCACCGCTAACACCGATGTGAATTTCGGGAGCCATCTCTTGGGCCAATTCTCTTGTTCCCTCAGCGATCAACCGAGAGTGCGACACCAGCACCAGTGACACGAAGTCACTCATCTGTATCGCTCCCGAACACGGTTTGTGCCGCGTCGGAGGCGGCCCGCAAGAGCATGGCAGTCGAGGTTGCGCCGGGGTCAATATGACCGCGTGAACGCTCTCCAAGATAGGAAGCGCGTCCCTTCTGCGCACGCATAGGTTTGGTGGCTTGTGCTCCAGCCTCGGCTGCGGATGCCGCGGCAATCAAAGCGTCAGTAACCGTTGCCCCATTAGCAGCCGCGGATCGGGCGGCGTCCGCCGCAGGGATGAGCGCATCAACCATCGTCTTATCGCCGACTGCGGCCTTCCCCCGTGTTTGCACACCAGCGCCAGCAGACTCAAGCATCTGCGCGACGTCAGCGGCTGTGAGGCCGGACTCAGGCATTTCTTGAGATGCACGAAGGAAAACGGTTCCGTACAACGGCCCAGCCGCCCCACCAACGGTAGATAGGAGGGTTCGAGCAACATACTTCAGCGTTTCTGGGCCTGATTTGGCGGACTCCAAACCATCCCCTCGTACAACCGCCGTGAAACCGCGATCCATGTTTTCTCCGTGGTCGGCGTCGCCGATTTGCCGGTCCAGTTCTATGAGTAACTCCCGGTTGTCCGCTATAACCTGCTCCGCATTTCGAGCCCAAAGTTGAGCCCACTGGCGCTCCTGATCGGAAGGGGGCATTTTGGTCCCTTCATTCACGTTTTCGACCATTTCTACTCCGCCTAACTTCGCTTAAGGTGATGCAGTTTCAGTGATTCCACGCAACAGTGTGAACGGGAGCATCGTAGAGCTCCAGCAAGTCATCATCGACGCGCATCAAGGTCACAGAGACCCCGGGCATCTCCAAACTGGTCACATAATTTCCAACAAGCTGTCTTTCCAGAATCAGCCCGTCTTGTTCCAGCAGGATCGCAACCCTTCGGAAACATATGTACAGCTCTGATTCGGGGGTTCCCCCCATGCCGTTAACCAACGCGATGACCCGTTCACCCCGTTGAAGACCAAGGTCGTCCCGAACCCGCAGGTACAACTCAGTGATCAGTGTGTCGGCATCTTCCATTGATCCGCGCCGGTATCCGGGTTCGCCGTGGATCCCGATTCCCATTTCAATTTCGTCTTCGCCGAGGTCAAATGAGGGTGCTTGCGCGTGCGGAACAGTGCTTGGCCCCAGGGCTAAACCCATCGTTCTGGTATTTGCCACAGCGAGTCTTGCAATCCCTGCCACCACCGAGAGCGGTTGACCTGCTTCAGCTGCCGCCCCAGAAACCTTCTCAACGAGGACAGTGCCAGCAACTCCACGTCTACCAGCCGTGTAAAGAGAATCTTCCACGGCAACGTCATCATCTACGACCACGGTCTCTGTGATGAAGCCATCCATCTCTGCAAGTTCCGCAGCCGTCTCAAAATTGAGGATGTCGCCCGTGTAGTTCTTGACGATGTACAGGACGCCCGCTTCCGGGTCTGCCACGGCGTTTGTGGCGGCTAATACTGGATCCGGAGTCGGTGAAGTAAACACTGGCCCAGGAACGGCTGCATCTAACATGCCTAAGCCGACATAACCGGCATGCAAGGGTTCATGTCCGGAACCGCCTCCGGAGATAACCACCACCTTGCCCGGCTCTTTGCGCGTTCTGCGCCCCACCCAGTTGGGATCAATGTGTACGTCGACGAGGTCCGGATGTGCCGCCCCAAACCCTTGTAGCGTTTCGACCACCACGTCTTGAGCATCATTGATGAGCTTCTTCACCGGCGCACTCCTAACGTAGTCAGTTCCTAATCTTGCCACTGACCACCAGCATTTGGCACAAAACTGACTCGAACCGCATCTACATTCGCATCAAAGTCGTGGCTGCCCCCGCAAGATAGATCGATCCGAACACCACAACGGCGCGTTGCAGGCTGGGGTCGGTGGGGCGGTCAGAAAGCTCAACGGCCTTGTCGATCGCCTCAGGTAACTCCTCGACAAGGTGAACCCTGTCTTCACCGAACACATCTTCCGCGATCTCTTTCAATTGGTCTGCATCGGCTGCCCTGTCTCCCGGCAGGACGGTGATCACCAGTTGCTCCAGGATCTGCTCCGCTTCAACCAACATCGCCTCGATGTTCTTGTCCGCCATCGCGGTGAACACACCAACCAGGTAAGACGAGGGGAAAGTCTCCACCAACGCCTCCCTCATCACCGCTACTCCTGCTGGGTTGTGTGCGGCATCAACGAGGACAGTCGGAGATCGACGCACAACCTCAAGCCTTCCGGGGGACCGCGCCTGCAGGAACCCTGCCTCCACGACCTCGGGCGGAAGTGCTTTTCCACCCATCATGGCTTCTACTGCCACCAGCGCAGCCGCAGCGTTCTGGGCCTGATGCGCGCCATGCAGGGGCACAAACATTTCCTGGTAGGTCGCGGCGGGGGTGCGAACCGTGACCATTTGCCCACCCACGCCGGGGGTGCGATCAAGGACCTCCCAGTCGCGTCCTTGAAGGCGCATCACCGAGTCCGTCTGCTCGCACCTGGCCTCCAGGACGGGGAGAACCTCGGCGGGCTGTTTCGCCACCACAACCACTGATTTGTCTTTGATGATCGCGGCCTTTTCACCCGCGATCTCAGGCAGAGATTCACCTAACCATTGTTGGTGATCCAAAGAAATGGGCGTGATGACTTGCACCCCAGAGTCCAGGACGTTAGTCGAGTCAAACCGACCCCCCATTCCGCATTCCACCACTGCCACATCCACGGGGACGTCAGCGAAGCCCGCAAGCGCCATGATGGTGAGCACCTCGAAGTAGGAGATTTGAGGACCGCCGGCTTCCTTCGCTTTCGCGTCAACCATGTCAATATACGGGGCCACGTCGTCCCAAAATGCCAGGAACTCCGCGGCGCTAACTGGAGTCCCATTCACTTGGATCCGTTCCCGAACAGACTCAAGATGTGGGGAGGTGAAGGTTCCGACGCGAAGCCCGAAGGCTTCCAGAAGCGCGGAAGCCAATCGCGTTGTAGAGGTTTTGCCGTTTGTACCTGCAACATGCACGCTTGGGTAGGAATCTTGAGGGTCACCCAAGATATAGAAGACCTCTTTCGTGCGGTCCAGGGTGGGGTCAAAGTCGTGCTCGGGCGCCCGGTTCAGGAGCTGCTGATACAAGGCGTGCATGGCTGATTCCGCCTCAGCCTCATCAAGTGCAGCTTCACGCGGATCCAGGGCGGCGCCTTCTTCATCGTCAGCGAAGTCGGGGTCGGGGTCAGCCTCCCCCATGATCTCAGCGATCAACTCAGGATCCGCCCCAGCCAGCAGAGTCTCCTTAACAATGGTGCGAAGCGCTTCAAGGTTCTGAGCGGCAAGCTCCTCTGGCGTTAGGTCGGTGTCCTCTTCGTCTTCCTCCGAGTCCTCCTCGGCAGCCGCCAAAAGGTAAGGAATCAGATCAGGATCTACCCCAGCCGGGATTGACAGCCCAAAGTCGGTGCTTCCGCTCTGGGCCGCAGCAGTCCCCGGTTCCGGTAAACCAGCAGCGTTTTCGGGCTGGGCGTCGGGGACTAGGTTTTCTTCGTTCACGTCGCATCGCTTTCGTTACTTGGTTCGGCATTTGGCGTCTCGACCCCGCTCCCGAACACGCGTTCAACAGAGAGTTTCTGTTCTTCCCCGGGGGTCACGGTTAGGTCCACTGTCAAAGTCTCATTGGCGATCATTTCCCGATGTGTCTCCACCGCCCCCTGCAGGTCCGCGGGCACGGTCAGGTTCACTCGGATTCGGTCGGCAACGTGGAAGCCCGCGTCTTTTCGGGCGTCCTGGATCTGACGTACCAGGTCACGGGCGTAACCCTCCTGTTCCAGTTCGTCAGTCAACCCAACATCCAAGACCACGAAGGCGCCTGATTCAAGGACCGTTGCGACCTCATCAGTTTCGGCTTCCACACCGATTGTCAAAGTGAATTGATCGCCGGAGAGTTCAACGGGTGCACCATCGAATTCGACGTTCGGGAAGCGCACCGTCTCGCCCTCGTCCACTGTTTCCCACTGCCCAGATTTGGCGGCAGCGAAAAGTTTCGAGGTTAGCGGACGCACATCGGCCGCGAACTCCCGCGGGTTCAGCCCCAGTGAACGTGTCACCTTATGACCGGACTCTTCCGGGGTCAGCAGGACGATATCCTTCACGTTCACCTCGGACGCGATGATGGGGGCGAATTGGGCCAGACGCTGCGGGTTTTCGGTTACCACAGTGAGCCGAGCCAGGGGCTGCCTGACCCGAATCTTACTGGTCTTCCGCAGAGCGTGAGCGGCGGAAACCACGTCGCGCACATCGTCCATGTTGACGACGAGGGACGCATCATCCCACTCCTTTGGCAACTGCGGGAAGCTTTGCAAATGCACTGATTCCCCGCCCGTGAGGCCACGCCAGATCTCTTCGGTCAGCAGTGGCATGAGGGGGGCAGCGGCCTCAACCAACACCAGAAGGGCCGTGTAGAGGGCGTTGAATGCCGACTCATCCTCGTCCCAAAAACGCTGTCGCTGGGTGCGCACATACCAGTTCGTGATCATCTCCAGGTGATCGCGGACGCGAGCTGAGGCGCGGGGCAGATCGTATTCGTCGAGTGCCTGGCGCACCTCGTCCGTCACCTCTTTAGTGCGTGCGAGGAGGTACCGATCCATCGTCGGCATCGCAGAAACATCCGCGTCGTCCTTGTCCAGCCGGACCGGAGAGATGCCCCCTCCCCCATTGCAGGCGTTGCCGTACAAGGTGAAGAAGTAGTACGCATTCCACAGCGGCAACAGCACCTGCCGCACCGTGTCACGCACGCCTTCTTCGGTCACGATGAGATTTCCTCCACGCACCACCGGGGAGGCATCCAGGAACCAGCGCATTGCGTCAGAACCATAAGTGTCGAACACGCCGTTTACGTCCGGGTAGTTGCGCAAAGACTTACTCATCTTGCGGCCGTCGTTGCCGAGGATGATTCCGTGAGCCAACGCCGTATGGAAGGCGGGTCGGTCGAACAGTGCCGTCGCCAGAACGTGCAGGGTGTAGAACCAGCCGCGGGTTTGGCCGGTGTACTCAACGATGAAGTCCCCCGGGTAGTGGTGCTCGAACCAGTCTTGGTTCTCAAACGGGTAGTGAACCGAGGCAAACGGCATCGCCCCCGATTCGAACCAGCAGTCCAGAACTTCTGGGACGCGGCGCATCATTGACTTGCCTGTCGGATCGTCCGGGTTGGGACGCACCAGGCCGTCAACTTCGGGGCGGTGCAGAGTTTTCACCGGACCGAAATCCCTTTCAAGGTCCTCATAGGAACCGTAAACGTCGATCCTCGGGTATTCGGGGTTGTCTGACTTCCACACCGGAATGGGTGCGCCCCAGAAACGGGTGCGGCTGATTGACCAGTCCCGCGCCCCTTCCAGCCACTTCCCGAACTGTCCGTCCTTGATGTGATCGGGAGCCCACTTGATTTGCTGGTTGAGCTCCAGCATGCGGTCGCGGAACTTGGGGACCTCAACGAACCAGGAAGACACTGCGCGGTAGATCAGCGGTTCGCGGCAGCGCCAACAGTGCGGGTAGGAGTGCTCGTAAGAGTCTTGTTTGACGAGGACTGGACGGCGATCCTCGTCCAATTCCTCGATCGCCCCTGTCTGATTGCGCAGGTCCGAAAGCACCAGTCGGTTCGCGTCGAACACTTGGATGCCCTGATACTCGGGAACCTCAGCAGTGAATTTTCCGCCCTCATCAACCGGTACCACCGTTTTGATGCCTGCTGCCAGAGTGACGTTCATGTCCTCTTCACCGAACGCGGGGGCTAAGTGAACCAGTCCGGTTCCATCTTCTGTGGTCACGTAGTCGGCGGTCAGAATTTGGAAGGCGTTTGGCCCCGGGGCCTGGCTGTCATCGCGGCCCTCAAAGTAGGGGAACATGGGGGCGTAGCGAATCCCGGCCAGGTCTGAGCCTTTGAGTCGTTCCACAATCAGGTCTGTGACCAGGGGTAGTGGTAGTTCTTCGCCGTCGCCCTCGCCCACCTCATCCGCATCGCCCACGCGAGCTCCCAGGACGTCAGCGTGTGCCGCCAGAAGGTCCTCCGCGATCAGAACCCTTCGCCCCGCAAGCGGGCCACTCTTTGGCTCCACCCGCACGTAGTCAAAGTCGGGTCCGACCGCAATCGCCAAGTTTGAAGGAAGCGTCCACGGAGTCGTCGTCCACACCATCGCCATGTCATTGGTGGGTTGCCCCTCCTCATCCAGGAGGACCACTCCCACCGTCGCGGTCTGATCCGTGCGGTCTTGGTAAACATCGTCGTCCATCTTCAATTCGTGGTTGGACAACGGGGTTTCATCGTTCCAGCAGTACGGAAGGACGCGGTAGCCCTCGTAAATCAGATCCTTGTCGTACAGGGTCTTGAATGCCCAGATCGTCGACTCCATGTAGTCAGGGTCAAGGGTCTTGTAGTCGTTTCCGAAGTCGACCCAACGCGCTTGCCTGTTGACGTAGTCTTCCCACTCACGCGTGTAACGCAGAACAGAAGTCTGGCAGGCCTCGTTAAAGGCCTTGATGCCCATTCCATCGGGGCCCTCAACCTCTGACTTGTCGACGATCCCCAGTTCGCGTTCCGTCTCCAGTTCGGCGGGAAGGCCGTGGGTGTCCCAGCCGAAACGACGTTCAACCCGATGTCCCAGCATCGTCTGGTAGCGGCCCACAACGTCTTTGACGTAACCGGTCAGCAGGTGGCCGTAGTGAGGGAGCCCGTTGGCGAAGGGTGGGCCGTCATAGAACACGAACTCGTTGGAGCCATTCACCCCTGCGGGGCGCTCATCAATCGACTTCTGGAACGTGTCGTTCTTCTTCCAGTAGTCGAGGGTTTCCAACTCGATCTGCGGGAATGAAGGCTTCGGGTTAACTTCCAACTCTGGGCGGTGGAGCGGAAAACGCTTAGGGGCGTCCTGCGATGTCACTGTCTGGTCCTTCGTCCTTGGCTTACTGTCTTCGGCTCACCCTTCCAGCTGGTGTGCTGGCCTGGATCAGCCACTGTCGGCCTGGGTCAGCCGCGCAGTTGCTGCGAAGGACGACGCAGATTTGACTCTGCCCCGCGGTACCACCCCGCTTGCATGATCCCCCGGGAGGGACCATGCCACTCGAAAGCCGCTGTGACGGGCGGTTCCCGTCCGGTTCTACTAGGGGCAATGGGCTGCCCTGTTCTTCCGGATGCTCACCGGTGATAGTCCGCCGTGCTGGCGGTCCGGGTCATCGCCACTTCATCGTAGATCATTGGCGACCTGGGAGCGCCAGTCGTTCGCGTTCGGCGTGGAAAGGGTTGTGCGAGTCAAATGACTCTTATCCACAGGACGCTTCCAAGGCGAACACTATGTCGGAGGGTGTTCGTAAACTAGAGGAGATGAATACCACAGGTTAAGGACAAACAGGTTCAAGACGGAATGTTAGGAGACGCGCCATGGCGCTAAAAGCAGTGGTAACCGGGGCAATAGCGGAGCCGGTTTTGCGGTGGACGCCAAAGCAGCAAGCGGTGCTGGACTTGCGTATCAACGCGACGCTGTCGAACCGCGACAAGCAAACAGGGCGATGGGAGGACGTTGGCGAACCGCTTTGGGTCAGCGCTACCTTCTGGGACCAGGAAGCCCAACAATTCGCGGACACTCTTGGAAAAGGGGACCGCGTTTCCGTTGAGGGCACGCTGGTTTTTGAGACATATCAAAGACGGGACGGCGGAGCCGGGGTTCGGTTCATCATTCGTTACCCCCGCTTTTTGGGTGTCATCCCGCGACGCACTGGTTCCCCTTATACCGGTTCAACTCCAATCGTTCCTCAGGCACCAGCAACGTCTGCGGGTGAGGATCCGTGGGAGATGCCACAGGACGGGCCAACACAGGCACCCTTCTAAGGTTTCTCCGTAAGGCTTCGCAGGTCATTGCCTGCCTGAATGTGGCAACGCGCTTGCCTTCCCAAGGCTGCACCGGGGTAATCTGACGCCACATATGGCACAACACAGCGAACCAACCGACCCCGATCTCCACGCGGGAGATGGCCAGGCCTCCGCACACGGCAAACGGCGCGGCTGGCGCCAAATCGGCGCGATCCGGCCGCTGTCGGTGGCAATCGCAGCTGTGGCTATTACCGCAATGGCGCTGCGCCCAGGTGCAACCTCGATTGGTCCACTGCTGGCAGAACTCCAGTGGGACCTCGGAATCGACAGCACCCAACTGGGAGTTTTGACGGCGCTACCTGGATTCGCTTTCGCCTTGGTTGGGTTTTTCGCGAATCGCCTGACCCCTCGACTGGGGCTGATCGGCGCTCTGCTTTTGGCAACAGCGTCGATAACTGTTGGGTTGCTTGGCCGCGTACTGGTGGGAAACTGGGGACTTTTCCTCCTCCTGTCCTTTGTTGCCTTGGCCGGGATGGCGGTTGGGAACGTCATTCTCCCCGCATTCATCAAGGCTTCGTTCCCCCGCTCAACCACCGCCATGTCCACTGTTTACACCACTTTTTTGGCTATTGGGTCGACCCTGCCGACTGCCTTTGGGATACCGATGATTGGTTTGGGCGCCGGGTTCCTAGCCGAAGAAAAAGCGTGGAGATTCTCCCTCGGCTTCTGGTTTATCATCCCCGCAGTGGCTACGGCCCTTTGGGTCGTTCTCCAGCGCAGTCGGACCGCCCGACAGCAGAGAGTAAATGTTGCTGCTCACCCGGTAAGCGTGTCGCGTCTGCTGCGGTCTCCCACCGCCATTGCCCTGATGGTTTTCTTCGGGGCACAGTCCATGCAGGCTTACATCCAGTTCGGTTGGATCGCACAGGTTTACAGGGACGGTGGGCTCCCTGCTTCAACCGCGGGAGCCATGCTTTCGATCATCACGCTCGGGGGGATTCCCGGGGCCTTGATCATGCCCCGAATCGTTGCGAAAGGTAAGGGTCTGCGTCCCGCAATCATCCTCTTCGGAGTTCTCCTCTTCTGCGGTTACCTGGGCATCGCATACATCCCAACCACCACCCCGTGGCTTTGGGCGCTCTGCCTGTCCCTTTCGGGGTTCGCGTTTCCAACCGCACTTGCGATGATCATCGCAAGAACAAGGGAGCCGTCTGTGACCTCAGCAGTCTCCGGATTTGTTCAACCTGTGGGGTACGTGCTGTCAGGAATTGGTCCGATGCTGGTGGGCTGGGGCTTCGGGATAACCGGGAACTGGAAACCAATCCTTTGGGTTCTTGCGATCACGTCCGTCATCTTGGTGGCAGCAGGGCTGATTGCTGCGCGTGACAGGGTGATTGACGACGAGATTGACTTGGCCTCCGACACTCGCAACTAGCCGCTACGGCGCCGCAGCCAAAGACCCTACACGCTCGTAGAGGAAGCTTGCGTAACCGCCATACGAGACTCTGATCGGCTAGTAGGGTAGCGACCATGACTAGCTCACTGCCTTATGCAAATAACATTCCTCTGCCCGGCTTCTTCAACCTCCGTGACGGCGGTGACCTGCCAACTCCGAACGGGAAGGTGCGGGCCGACCGGCTCCTACGTTCAGACGAGCCCTCGAGCTTGAACGAACAAGCTCTCACCTTTTTGAAAGGTCTCCCCCTTAACCTGGTCATAGACCTGCGCACAGAGCAGGAAATCGAGATGTCCCAGGATCCCTTCGCCGAATCGGGATTCAAGGTTGACACCATTCCCGTCTTCAGCGGGTCCGTGCAATCGATGATGGGGAAGGCATCCTCGCTAGAAGCCCTATATGTCGAGATGATCGACGGTTCGGCTGCAGCCCTTGCCTCTGCGGTAGGGGCCGTCAGCGATGGAGTTCAAGACGGGGCGGTGATTGTGCACTGCACCGCCGGGAAAGACCGCACTGGCGTCGTCATCGCCCTGACGCAAAGCCTGCTTGGGGTACCGGAGCAGGAAATAGTGGACAACTACAGTGCCACCCAAGCGAACCTGAACGCCGCCTGGTTCCAAGAAACGATGAAAGCCTACGCAACGAAGATGGGAATGACCCCTGACAAGATTCAGGCCATGGTCGCCAAGACCGGCGTTCCTCTCGCTGACCTGGAAAAGATCGCCACCTCAAGCCCAGCCAGTGCCATGCAGGGCGTCCTGAAACACCTTGACACCAAGTATGGGGGCGCAAAGAAGTACCTACTCAGCAACGGACTCCCCCAAGCAAAGATTGATGCTTTGGTGAGCGCGCTGCTCGTCGCCAACTAGGTCTCTCCCGCGGGAACATGCACAAAGCCCGCGGGGAGGCACCCCACAGCAAACACGACGTGGCAGGCTCAGTGCGTCGCCGGGCGCCGTTCACCTTTTGTCGCCCGACGTTCACTTTGCGCTGTGTGTCGGGCTAGTTGTGTGTCGGTTGGTTGGAGTCGGATTGATCGCTTGTGGCTGTTTCTCTGGGGTTTACTGCTGACGGTATTGCGCCGTGTTTTGGTGCTGGTGGGATTGCCGGGTGTGATCCGACAGTGCTTGCGTGTGCCTTGCGATTTTGAGCGGCTGTGGCTTAGGGCGTGGCCGCTTACTGAAGTCACTACGCGTCTTTGTCGTGACCATGCTTGTCTTCAATCCGCTGGAACTGTCAAGGGAAACTGTGACGCTGGCATTGGCAGCTGCAACAAGACCCCGCGCAGTGCAACTCAACTGCCCGCCCGTATCCCAAAGCCGCCGGCAAGCAACGCCCACTTTGTTTCACAACACTGTTCCCTGTCCTTAATGTGCTTCCCGGAACTCTAGGCGTAACTCTTTAGGGGCATTACCGATCCGTAACATACGTATTAAGGACAGGGAAGCATATTAAGGACACGGAACCACATTAAGGACAAGGAAGCACCCCGCTGATTACAAACAGGCCGGCACCCACAGCAGAGTAAACAGGGATCACGCGCGGGGGCTCCCGGGGGCCGGGGAACCGGGCTACCGGCACGACCGTCTGGAAACGAAACAGGGCCCCGTTCCCAAAAGGAACGGGGCCCGCTTCATCCCATCAACACAGTGTGAGTTGAAAGATCGCCAGGCGCATAGCGTGTCTTTCCGTCTCATGTAGAACACTACGACGGCAGGGTTGGGACAGCCTTAAACCAACCTTGTGGTTCGCTGGGAATGTGAATCCTCCCGTCAGCGGTAACATGTTGGAATGACTGAAACGCCTTCAACTGTTAAAGCCCATGTACTTATCCCTGAGGCGATGGACACCGCGGTCCGTCCCCAGGATGACTTCTACCGTTATGTGAACGGCACTTGGCTGGATAACCACCAAATCCCCGCGGATCGAGCATCTGATGGGGAGTTCTACCGACTCCGTGACCTGTCAGAAGACAGAACACACGAAATCATCAAAGATGCGGTGGCTGGTTCCATCGAAGGCAACGAAGCCAAACGGATTGGAATCCTCTACTCCCAGTTCATGGACGAAGAGAAACTCAACCGGCTGGGACCATCCCCCATCGCCCCGCTGCTCTACGCGATCCGTGACGCAAAAACCCACGAAGATTTGGCTCAGGTGATGGGGACCTTGGCTCGCAGCGGTGTGAGTGGCCTGTTTGATGTGGGAGTCGAAGCGGATCTGAACGACACTGACAAGTATTCCGTGTACTTCGCTCAGGGTGGCCTTGGACTCCCAGACGAGTCCTACTACCGCGACCCCGAATACGAAACGTACCGCGAAAAGTACGTGGAACACATCGCAACCATGCTGCACCTAGTCTGCGTACTCACCGAGGAATCTGCCAGTAGTGCCGCCGCACAGGTCATGGAATTTGAAACATACCTTGCCGGCCACCACTGGGACATTGTCCGCACCCGTGACGTTAATGCCAGCAACAACCCGCGCACGTGGCTTGAACTGGTAGAAGATGCCCCCGGTTTCAACTGGATCCAATGGGCGCGAGGGCTGGGCCGTGATCTCTCCGACGACCCACTACTGGTCGCCCAACCGGATTTCTTTGCAGATGCAGCGGTCCTGTGGAAGAAGACTCGTCTTCACACGCTGAAGTTCTGGTTGGCTCGTTCCGTCGCCGACGCATTTGCCCCCTACCTCTCCGATGAAATCGCGGAAGCGACCTTCGACTTCTACGGCCGCACACTGGCAGGAATTGAGAAGATGCGCCCCCGATGGAAGCGCGCAATCTCCCTGGTCGAGGAGGTTGTCGGCTTCGACCTTGGCCGACTCTACGTTGAACGTCACTTCCCCGCCGAATACAAAGAACGCATGAAGCACCTGGTGGACAACCTCATCGAGGCCTACCGGGACTCCATCACAAACCTCGACTGGATGAGCGCAGAGACCAAGGAAAAGGCACTCGAAAAACTGGGAACCTTTGTCCCCAAGATCGGGTACCCGGACAAGTGGCGAGACTACACGGGACTCGAAATCAGTGAGAACAAGACCCTGGTTGAGAACATTCTGGCTTCCGCCGAGTTCGACACGCAGTGGGCTTTCTCCAAACTTGGCACCAAGGTTGACCGCGCCGAATGGCACATGACCCCGCACACGGTGAACGCCTACTACTACCCTTCAATGAACGAAATTGTGTTCCCCGCAGCCATCCTGCAGCCACCGTTTTTCAACCCCGAAGCTGATGATGCCGTGAACTATGCGGGCATTGGTGCCGTCATCGGCCACGAAATCGGCCACGGCTTTGATGACCAAGGCAGCCAGTTTGACGCCTCAGGTGAGGTTAAGAACTGGTGGACGGATGAGGACCGCAAGGAGTTCGAAAGCCGGACAGGGAAACTGATCGAACAGTATGGACAGTATTCACCAGCAGACCTCGACGACCAGTACAAGGTCAACGGGGAACTGACCATCGGAGAAAACATCGGCGACCTAGGCGGTCTCACAATTGCGTGGAAAGCTTGGCAGAAGGCACTTGCCGAAAACGGAATCGAAAGCCCCGCTGATGCCCCCGTGATCGATGACTTGGAAGCGGCTGAGCGCTTCTTCATGTCCTGGGCCCGAATCTGGCGGGCAAAGATGCGGGAAGATTACGCGATCCAGCTCTTGGCGATCGACCCCCACTCTCCCTCAGAGTTCCGTTGCAACGGAGTGCTCGCAAACTTTGATGAGTTCGCCGACTACTACGACCTGAAGCCAGGCGACGCTCTCTGGATCGACCCCGAGGATCGCGTGACCATCTGGTAACCCTGAGCGCGCTGATCAACAGTGGAATGGTTGGCGCGTTCACATCACAGGTGTCCTCGTACAGAACATAAACCACCAAAATCCGCTACCCCAGCGGTTCCTACAGGAACCCGAAAGGAAGTAACTGATGCCCGGTCTGAATCTCACGCAGGTGGAGGCGCAGGAACGCGCCAAAGCGATTGTGAAGGTTGATAGCTACAACGTGAACCTGGATTTGGATGGGGGTGACAGGGTCTTCCGGTCCGTGACCAGCATTGATTTCGACGCGGTTCCAGGTTCCTCGACTTTTATTGACTTGGTTGCGGAGAAGCTGCACTCGGTGCGCCTCAACGGGACGTCTCTGGATGTGGGTTTGTACGAGGATTACCGCTTCCCACTGACCAACCTGCAAGAGAAGAACGTCCTTGAGGTCGACGGTGACTTCTTCTACATGCACACGGGTGAGGGCATGCACAGGAGCGTGGACCCCGAGGACGGGAAGGTTTACCTTTACACCCAATTTGAGGTTCCCGACGCGCGCCGCGTTTACCCGACGTTTGAGCAGCCGGATTTGAAGGCCTCGTTCACTTTCACTGTGGTGACACCGAAGGAGTGGAAGGTATTCTCGATTTCTCCGACCCCCGAACCTGTCGACCTGGGTGATTCGTGGCGGTTCGACTTCGCTCCGACAAAGCGCATTTCGACCTACATCACCGCGGTCGTTGCGGGTCCGTACGAGGGCAAGACTGCAACAATCCAATCCACCGATGGAAGCGACGTAGAACTTGGGGTCTACTGCAGGGCCTCCCTAGTGAAGTATCTGGACGCTGACCGGATCATCGACATCACGGAGTCCGGTTTTAACTTCTTCGAAAACGCCTACGGCATCCCCTACCCATTTGGGAAATACGACCAAATCTTCGTGCCCGAATTCAACGCAGGTGCAATGGAGAACGCGGGCTGCGTGACTTTCCGCGACCAGTACGTGTTCCGTTCTAAGCCCACGGAATGGCAGTTGGAAAGCCGCACGAACACCATCCTCCACGAGCTGGCACACATGTGGTTCGGAAACCTGGTGACGATGCAGTGGTGGGATGACCTGTGGCTGAATGAGTCTTTCGCGGAGTACATGGCGCACCTCGCCACCTCTGAAGCAACCAAGTGGAAGGACGCTTGGGTTGGTTTCATGGGAAGGAAGGAGTGGGGCCTGGATCAGGATCAGAAACCCACCACCCACCCGATTCGCGCTGAAATACGGGACTTGGATGATGTCGAGGTCAACTTTGACGGAATCACCTACGCTAAGGGAGCCGCGGTGCTCCGACAGATGGTTTCGTACGTCGGAAGAGAGAACTTCTTCGAGGGGCTGAACCAATACCTGACGAAGAACGCCTATGGAAACGCGACCCTAACTGACCTGCTCAGTGAACTGGAGGCGGCGTCTGGTCGTGACATGGAGCGGTGGACAAAGGTCTGGTTGGAAGAATCAGGTGTTACGACCCTCCGCCCGGAAATAGTGGTTGACTCTGACGGGAAGGTAACCGCTCTAGACGTAGTGCAGGAAGCAACTGCGGATGGCGTGTCTCTTCGGCCCCATCGTCTGATCGTCTCCGGCTACTCGTTGGATGATGAGGGCGAGGTCCAACAGGTTTTCTCCGAGGAACTAGACGTAGATGGTGAGCGCACTTCCGTTCCATCTGCCCTCGGTGAGCCGAAGCCCGACTTCGTGCTTGTAAACGACCAAGACCTCGCTTATGCAAAGGTTCGGATGGATGCTGACTCCTTGGCGTTCGCGGTCGAGAACATCGCAAAGTTCGACAATGCGTTGACACGCCGGGTCCTGACAGCAGCGGCTTGGGACATGACTCGTGATGGCGAAATGCCCGCCCGCACCTTCTTGGACTTGGCTTTGAAAGACCTTCAGGTCGAAGATTCCGTACCGGCCACCGCCAGCCTTCTGATTCGCATCGACCAGGCTGTCGCCCGTTACACGGCTCCGGTCAGTCGGGCCAGCAGAATGGAGTCCGTTGCGGACCGCTTGAGTGATCTGGTCCGGGCTGCGGCCGCTGGCTCCGATGAGCAACGCATGTTTGTTCAGGCACTGGCACGCCTTGCAGTCACTGAGGAACAGTACAACTTCCTTTCGAAGATATTCGCAAACGAAGAGGTACCCGAAGGTCTCAAAGTCGACACCGACCTGCGATGGGAAATCCTCTTTGCCCTGGTCCGTTCAGGACGTGCCGGCGAAGCGGAGATTGCAGCACTTCAGAGCGAAGACCCCACACTGACAGGCTCGCAAAATGCTGCCCGGGCAAGGGCAACAATCGGCTCGTCGGAAGTGCGTGACAAGACCTGGGAAGCCATCATGCATGACGTTGAGATTCCGAACGACACTCGCTGGGCAATGGTTGCGGGCTTCTGGTCTCACGCAACCCGGGTTCCTCTTGAATACCAAAGGTTCATTGAACCTTTCTTCGATCAGGTGGACCGCGCGTGGGACGAACACACATTCCAGATCGCATCACGCATCGTGGAGACAATGTTCCCGCTACCCCTGGTGGGGTACATCGCCGGCGCGAACATCGTGGAACGGGCCGGCGACTGGCTGGAAGAGCATGCAGAGCGTCCGGACTCTCTCAAGCGACTCATTACGGAGTGCCGCTCAGATTCCGAGCGGATGCTGAAGGCCCAAGCCGCTGACGCACGCTGGTGATCCACCGTGGTTGCTGGACTTCAACGGCGAGGTCCAGCAGCCACGGACACCAACGCACTGAACACCAACTGCGCCCGCGAAATCCTAGCCGCCCAAGTTATCTAGAGGAGACCGGTCGCCCGCCCACCTGCCTCACCGTGGGGAGCTGCTCACCTTTTATGCCCTTACCCTGGGGCAGGTGATAGCTTTGAACAAGACGACGTGAGCAAGGTTTGCTAAGCGAGCCTTGATGACTAGCGAGGTGGCATCAAATGTCGAAAGCACAAGAAATCCTGAACGGTCTTGGCGGTGCCCAAAACGTGAAACTCGTTGAGCCGTGCATCACTCGGCTCCGGGTTGAGGTGGAAGACCCCAGCAAGGTGAACGAATCCGAACTGACCGATGCTGGCGCGTTTGGTGTGGTTCAGGTGGGCTCAACCGTGCAAGTCGTTGTCGGCCCAACTGCGGATGACTTGGCAAGCGAGATCAATAGTCTCTAATCAGATTCTGCCCTTGAGTGCGATGACACTCGGGGCATTTTCTTTGCGCAAAACCCAATCAAGAAGCAGGAGGCCGTGAGATGACCGTGGTCAAGGCGCCGATCGCAGGGACCCTCGTCCCCCTCTCCCAGGTTCCAGACCCCGTGTTCGCACAGGAAATGCTGGGCCCGGGTTTCGCTATCTTCGCCCCCTGGTCCTCCGCGGAAGGCGCCTCCCCGGATCCCATCACTGCCGTCTCCCCCGTGTCCGGCACAGTCGCTGCCCTGAAGCCTCACGCGTTCATTGTGAAGACATCGGGTGGATTTAGCGTCCTCGTACACCTCGGAATAGACACGGTTACGGGGCCCGCGGAACAATTCGAGGCTCTGAAATCGCCAACCGGAGCGCACTGGCAAACCGGCGACGCCGTCGCCGCGGGGTCGCCAATGATCACCTGGACCCCACAGTCGGCAGAAAGTAGAAACGAGCTTGTCATGGTGACGCTGCTCGATCTTCCCGCCACCACGTCAATCAGCCGCGATTACCCCGAGGGAACGACGGTCACCAATGCCACGGACGTGATCTCCGTGGCTTTGCCATAGAGACGACACCTATCAGCCGAGTCTTGGCTGAATCGGTAGTCTCCCATGCCGGTAGCGGCCTGATCCCGTGAGTGCCGGCGGTAGCCGTGGTTAGAGAAGACCTCGCTTCGATTGCCCGAACTCGTCACGCATAGTGGAGAAAAGATCATCCCCATCCTCGGGATTACTTGCCGCTTCAGCGAGGTCCTCCAACCAAATCCGGTTGCCGTCCCCATCCCCCAATGGCACTCGCCAGTTTGGGTACTCGTGTTCGGTTCCGGGGAAGTTCTGCGGACGCTTCTCCCCCACCTCATCCACCAAAGCCGCAGCGACCAAGCGGGACGGGGTTCGCGCCACGTAGCGATGTAAGGCGGCCATCACCTGCTCAGGCGTCGGGTCCTCGGGGCCCAATAGCCCGTACTCACGAAGACGCTGGATGGTCATTTCTTGTTCGAGTCGGTCGCGCTCACGCACTTCCTCGATCGGGTCAACCAGCAATCCCAAGTCGCTTCGAATCTTTGTTTGTATACCATCCATGTAGCCCAAAGTGGGGGGAAGGTCGTGGGTGTTGACGGTGCCCAGGACTGATTCGCGGTATTGGTCGGCGTGAAGTGGAAGGTCTGTGCCCTCTTCCTTCTCGAACCAGAACACGGAAGTTCCCAGGATCCCTCGTTCCCCCAAATAGGTGCGAACCCAGGGTTCAACGGTGCCCAAGTCCTCACCGATCAGAATCGCGTCGTTGCGTTCCGCTTCGAGCAAGAGAATGCCAACCATTGCTTCATGGTCGAAGTAGACGTAGGTGCCCGCCGCGGCGGTCTCCCCCTCAGGGAGCCACCACAGTCGGAAAAGTCCAAGAATATGGTCAATTCGCAACGCACCAGCCAACTTCAGTGCCGCGCGGATCACCTGGCGGAACGGCTCATATCCGGTCTCCGCCAACTTGGAGGGGATCCACGGTGGCTGAGTCCAGTTTTGCCCAAGTTGGGAGTACATGTCCGGCGGGGCGCCAACGTACATGCCGGAAGCAAACACGCCGGGCATCGACCAGTAATCGGAGCCAAGTGGGTGCGTTCCAACGGCAAGATCAGCCATGATCCCGATCTGCATACCAAGTTTTTTCGCCACCGAGTTCGGCCACGCCAACTGCTCAGAAACAATCCACTGCAACCACTTGTGGTATTCGATGTCCGCGCTGTGTTCCTCTGCGAACTTCTGGGTGGCCTCCGATGTGGCGCTACGGTATTCCTTTGGAAGATCCGTGCTCCCAACACTTTCAGTCAGGGCGCTCCACAGCGCATGCCTTTCCAGTTCAATCCCACCCGCAAGGCAGAAAGCGTTGAACTCTGCTTCACGGTGAGTGGAGCGTGGCTGCTGGAAAATCCAGCGCAATGCTTTGCTTTTTGCTTGCCAGGAGGGGTCCCTGTGAATCTGGTCCTCGTCAGCAATTTCTTCCATTAGCTGTTCGCGGGCCTGCTCGATCTGATGGCGTTGACGGTTAGGAAGGGTTGCATATTCCGGCACCGCCTCGGGACGAATGTACGTGACGTTGAGCCAAGCGCGGGATACGGGTCGATATGGGGAGTTTTCCATCCCCTTCACGGTTTCTGAGGCGTGGAGCGGGTTGATAAGCAGGAAGTCTGCCCCCTCCTGGGCGCAGATGGCGGAAAGGTCTGCCAAGTCCCAGGCGTCTCCTACGCCCCATCCGGCTCGGGAGGCAACAGAGTACGCCTGAGCGTTCACACCCCAGTAGCGCTGAGGTCCAGACAGTCGGGACGGGGTGATCTTCTGCGGGACAATGTAGAGGGGGGCAGAGACGGGTTCCCTGCCCTCGATTTCCGCGAAGACTGTGTGGTACCCGGTAGGTAACGTTCCGGGGATTTCAAACGTGGCGCGGCCCCGCAACTGCCCCTGGACGTCCCGCGGGGGCACGGGGCGGTCCAACTGCTGAAGATCCCCTCCTGTGCCATCTTCAAGGACGTACCAGCAGCGAACACTTTCGCCGTCGTTGACATGCACCCATAGGTCCCGCCAGTCTCCCTTGCGAACCACGGTTGTTGCGGGCAGGGTCCTTAGCCAAGGCGCATCTTCCGTCGCCGTAATGGCCCTGTTGATGTCTTCATCTGAGGAGCCGGGCTTTACGTCTACGCCCATCGCGTGAAGAACTTTCAAAAGGGACGTCGCACCGACCTCCTCGTGTCCCCCGGTCCACCCGTAATAGGAAGTGCCGACACCGTTAATGTCCGCCAAGTGGCGAAGGTTATCCATGTTCAGCGCGTCCGGATCAACGGTAGTGAAAACATCATCGTTCATGCTGGCCTCCGTGCTCAGGTACGCCAAGAATGATACCTCGACCTGGCAAGAGGCACGAACTGGCACCCCCGATGGCACCGGTTTTCGGGAAACTCTACCGAGGGGTGATAACCAATGAGCGGCAATGGGAGACAATAGGGATATGACCCAGCCGATCGAAGTTCCCGAGGTGCACACGGAGCCCGTTTCCTCCGTCATGAGGATCCTGCAACTACAACAGACGCCCGAGGATCCATTAGAAGACAACGGAGACGAGGATTCCTTCTATGGCCGCTCGCTCCCTCAAACTAGGCGCATCTATGGCGGTCAAGTTATCGCTCAGGGGCTGCTGGCGGCCGCCGCTACGGTCGAAGATAAGACGCGCCTGCCCAACTCCCTTCACGCGTATTTCCTACGAGGGGGAAAGCCGGAAGATACAATCCGCTTTGACGTCAACCGGCTGAGGGACGGCAGGTCGTTCTCTTCCCGCCAGGTGACCGCGTGGCAAGACGAAAGAGAACTGCTCACCATGACTTCCTCTTTCCATGCGAACGAGGAGGGACCGGAGTCCCAGTACCTCATGCCACAGGTACCAGCGCCTGAGAACCTGGATTCCGCCCTTGAACTTTTCCGAACCATGGATCACCCGGTTGCCAAATTCTTGGGGAAAACCGCCGCTTTTGACGTGCGCCACGTGCAAGATTCGCTCTACACAGAACCGGCACCGGAGCTGGGGACTACCCAAGAAATCTGGATGAAACCTCGTGCTGAACTTCCCAAAGACATGTCTCAAGCCGTCCAGAGAGCACTGCTTGCTTACGTTGTGGACCAAGTGATGTTGGAGCCCAGCTTGCGTAGTGTCGGGCTTACGTGGTCAACACCTGGGATGTCACTAGCGTCTCTGGACCACGCAATGTGGTTCCATCGCGACGTCCCAATCAATGAGTGGCTGCTGTTCGCGGGCCGATCCAACGCTGTGCGGGGTTCCCGGGCAAAATCAGAGGTCAGCATATATCGCCGTTCGGGTGACCTTATCGCCACTGCCGCTCAAGAGGGAATGGTGCGGGTGCCCGAAGACTCAGAGCACGCCTCTTCCCGCTGGACATTCTGAGACCACGCGGCGAGGCGGTGAGCCGCTACCCGGTTATTTCCCGCTTGGGGACTTTCTCGATCGCTTCGAAATCCTTGAACGTAGTGCGCGGGGACAGGGAGATTCTCTTTAGGTTGGGCAGTTCTGCGAGGGGAGCCAAGGAGAAATTCTCTGGCTCGAAAGTCCAGTGGTAAGGCTTAATTAGGACCAGGGATTCAAGGTCCTGCATGGATGTCAGCGCATCCAAGTCCGGCAGGCCCCCAACAAAACCCATTTGAAGATCCTTAACCCGGCGGAGCGCGGTGAGGGTTTCCGGATCATCCAAGTAAACCTTGTTCAGGGCAACCGTGGTCAAGTTGCGCAGTTTTCCCAGAGGTTCAAGGCTGCCCACCGCCCCCACGTCGTTCAACCCCAAGGTTGTGAGAGTGTGAAGGGTGCCGATCTGCGAGAGGTCCTCGTACCCCTTCACGTCAGAAATCTGCAACGTCGTGAGTTTCGGGAGTCGCTCAAAAACAGAAAGGTCCAAGTTCTTGGAGTTGCCGTTTATGAATAACTTGCCCAGGTTGGTCAGGGCTGACAGTGCGGCAAAACTGTTAACAAAACGCATGCGCCCGATCAGCAACTCTTGGAGGCCCTTCATTTCGGCCAGCGGACGAACGTCTGTCACATTTGGCATCCCGGCGTGCGAGGCGTCAATGTACAGGCCTGCAAGCCCGTCCAGTTCCGCCAGAGGGTCCAGGCTCTTCAACTTGTCCATCCCCGAAAGGACGATGCCTTTGAGGTTCTTGGCGTACTGGATGCCCTCGAGGTCTTCGACCTCATCTGAATCAAGTTTGAACACTCCTGTAAGGGCCGCCATGTCGGGAATCGTCAGGTGCTCCGGGTTGACGTTTTTGACCCCTTGAGAGGCAAGTTTGGTAACCACGAAGTGGGCGAGGGTGATGTCCTCGATCACCCCGTACTTGAACTGTTCAGGGTTCTTCAGTCGAGACTCCAGCGCGTTGATCCGCTCAATCGACCACTCTTCCTGTCGCACGCCGGTGTTCTTGAGATCAGCAATTTTCTTGGCGCGCGCAATTTCAGCCTGTTTGGCCTCTTCCTCCCGGTCTTTTTCCCATTGTTCGCGTTTCTTCCGGTAACGAGTGAGCTCAATCTGCCTGGTCACCAAGTAGACGCCCACTGTCACCAGCACCGCTCTGAAGACGTTACCCAACATGGATTCCATCGGGAAGAAAGCATCCCCCAAGAGGAGCATCGCGAAAAACGCTATCGTTCCAGCCCAAACAGCCATATCGTTCCAACTCCAAACCAGCGGGTGCCTAGCGGAACCCGGATCCAGTCCCCGCCTCGCGACATTCTGCAAGCCAAATGAACCACGGGGCCCGGGCGTGCTCCAAAGGACGCGGGACCGTGCAAAGTCTAGCCCCGAAGTTACGACAAGTACGCTTGGTGGTGGAGAGGAAGTGGACGACGTGGATGTCTCAAAGTGGATTGCGGATTCAGGCTTCAACAAACGTGCGGTTTCGCGGAGGTCCGGGGTTGCACGCACAA
>CAYFRT010000009.1:0-20873 GCA_964345585.1 uncultured Actinomyces sp.
ATAAGCAGCCAAGCGGACACCTCAAGGCGGTTGGCTCTTTATAAGTTACATTCCGTCGGTAGCAGCAGAGGTCTAAAGCGGCCACTGGTACCGGCAAGTTCCACATGCGCAACCGGTCTGCCGGCAGACCTTCTCTCGCGACTACCTTCTCTCGCGACTGTTCGGCTCCGTCGTCATTGCAGGGCCCCAGGTCATTTTCGGTGCACCCTCGCACCTCTCCTTTATTTATTGGGGACGACAAGAAGAGGCTTGGAACTACACAACTTCGCAGTTCCAAGCCCCCTTGTTGGGCGTTGCGGGCTATCAGACCAAGCCGGATCTTAGAAGTCCCAGTCGTCGTCCTCGGTTTCCTCGATCTCCCCGATCACATAGGACGAGCCGGAGCCGGAGAAGAAGTCGTGCGTTTCGTTGGCATCCGGGGCAAGTTGGGCGAGGATAGCGGGGCTGACCGCGGTGTCCTCGGGAACAAAGAGTGCCTCGAAGCCCAAGTTCATCAACGCTTTGTTCGCGTTGTAACGCAGGAACTTGATGACATCCTCGGTCAAACCCAGCGGATCGTAAAGGTCCCTAGTGAACTTCTCTTCGTTGTCGTAGAGCTCGCTCAACAATTCGTAGGTGAAGTCTTTGAGTTCGTCTTGGCGTTCCTGTGAAGCCTTCTGGTAAGCGCGTTGGAACTTGTAGCCAATGTAGTAGCCATGCACTGCCTCATCCCTGATGATTAGGCGGATGATGTCGGCAGAGTTTGTCAGTTTGCCGTGAGAGGCCCAGAAGAGGGAGTAGTAGAAGCCGGAGTAGAACATGAAGGATTCCAGCATCACCGATGCGATCTTCTTCTTCTCCGGGTCATCTGCCACGTAGTACGAGTTGATGATCCGCGCTTTGTTCTGAACCTGCTCATTTTCCCGAGACCAACGGAACGTCCTGTTGATGTCCTCCGTCCCCAGAAGTGTGGAGAAGATGGAACTGTAGGACTTCGCATGCACAGACTCCATGAAGGAGATGTTTGTGTACACCGCTTCCTCATGCAGAGTCAGCGCGTCGGGCAGAAGTGAAACCGCGCCGACAGTGCTCTGCAGCGTGTCAAGAAGGGTCAAGTTCGTGAACACATTGGAGAAAACATCCTTCTCAGTCGGGGTCAGAGTTCCCCACGACGGGATGTCATTGCTGAGCGGAATTTTCTCTGGCAACCAGAAATTTGCGGTCAACCTGTCCCAAACTTCGAGATCCTTATCGTCTTCGATCTTGTTCCAGTTGATCGCTTCGAAGACCTCTTGGTCCTTGACATCCGACTTTTCGGCCTCTGTCACAACAACTCCTTTGGGTCTAAAAGATGCGCGCTACTTCGCCTATCTTCGTTGGCGTACCTAGCAAGCCTAGCCCAGCGACCACGCTCCGAAACAGGGCGATCCATCACGAAGTCGACCAGGACCGAATGGGGCGCCACAGCGTGCTCTAAGCGGTCACAAATTAAGAGTTACCAAACCGTTACCGTTACATTCAACACTTTGGGAGCGCTCCCAGTATGGTGGTGAGTAACGTCTGGGAGCGCTCTCAGATTGTGAAACCCCGGAGCATCTGACCGAGGTCAAGTTACGGGCCATCGGCCCCAACACAAGGAAGTGATCATGCGTAGGAAACTAACAAAAGGCACGCTGGCAGCCACACTCGTGGCTTCGGCACTGGTGCTTGCATCATGTTCATCCGGCGGAACTGCTGACTCAGGCGACAAAGGTGAGTCCGGAGACGCTGGAGCAAGCGGCTCGGATGACAAAATTACTCTGACGGTCGCCACATTCAACGAGTGGGGCTACACCGACGAACTGTTGCAGGAGTACATGGACGAACACCCGAACATCACCGTCGTTCACAACCGCGCTGCAACGTCAGATGACGCTCGCGCCAACTTCTTCTCGAAGCTTGGCAAGACCGGCCTCGCCGACGTTGAAGGTGTGGAAGTTGACTGGCTTCCTGAGGTAATGCAGTACTCCGACCTCTTGGAGCCCGTTGCGGACGATCTGAAGTCACGCTGGCTCGACTGGAAGGTTGAGGCAGCCACGGACAGCGACGGCAACCTGATTGGTTACGGCACCGACATTGGTCCGGAAGCAGTTTGCTACCGTATGGACCTCTTCGAAGAAGCGGGCCTCCCCTCCGATCCGGACGGCGTTGCCGAACTTCTTGACGGAGACTGGACCAACTACTTCACCGTTGGTAACGAATACGTCACTAACTCGGGTGGCAAGGCCTTCTACGACTCGGCCGGCGCCATCGCTCAGGGCATGCTGAACCAGGTTGAGGCTGCGTTCGAGAACCCCGACAGCGGCGAAATCATTGCCACAACCAACCCTGAAGTCAAGTCCATCTACGACGAACTTACGGCGGCATCCGCAACGCAGTCTGCCAAGCTTTCTCAGTGGTCTGATGACTGGTACGCAGGCATGGCCAATGGCGACTTCGCAACGACGCTGTGCCCGGGCTGGTTCCTTGGAATCATCGAAGGTAACGCACCTGATGTCACCACTTGGAACGTTGCAAACGTGTTCCCGAACGGTGGCGGCAACTGGGGCGGCTCTTACCTGACCGTTCCTGCTAACGGTGAGCACGTGGCTGAGGCTGCGGAACTCGCTGCATGGCTGACCTCGCCTGAGATTCAGGCCAAGGCCTTCGCAAACGTTGGCACCTTCCCCTCACAGGTGGAAGCACTGTCCTCTTCCGAGGTGCTTGACTACACCAACCCGTACTTCAACGACTCACCTGTCGGCAAGATCCTCGCGGACCGCGCCGAAGCAGTGAAGGTCAGCCCCTACAAGGGCCCGGAGTACTTCAAAGTTATGACCGCCTTCCAGGATGCGCTCACACGCACCGAGGACGGCAGCCAGGACGCGACCACTTCATGGGACCAGTTCGTCAGTGAAGTGGACGCGATGTGAGCACCAAGCTGATGGCAACGTCAGTTAGGTGAATCCTGTGGATAGAGCACAGTCTGATTCGAAGCGGGGTGCGGGCGGCAAAGCCCGCGCCCCGCGGCGCATTGGGTTCGGCGACGCGCTAAGTAAGTTCGACTTTAAGCTGTCGCCCTACCTCTACATCTCTCCGTTCTTCATCATTTTCGCGATAGTAGGCCTGTTCCCGATCCTGTACACGGCAGTGATCTCCTTCATGGATTGGGACTTGGTGCGAAATAGCGGAGAGTTCATTGGGTTTGGTCAGTACACCTACGTCTTAAGTCAACCCAAGTTCTGGACGGCGTTGTGGAACACGTTCAGCATCTTTATCCTCTCAAGCGTTCCCCAGGTCATTGCAGCCATCTTCATTGCAGCGATGCTAGATACAAACTTGCGTGCAAAGACCTTCTGGCGAATGGGTGTTCTGGTCCCATACGTCATGGCCCCAGTTGCGGTTGCCCTGATCTTCTCCAACCTTTTCGGTGACGAGTACGGCTTGGTCAACAGCATTTTGGGTGGCATTGGGATTGCTCCGATCAAATGGCACGTCAGTTCCTTCTGGAGCCACGTCGCAATCGCGACAATGGTTAACTTCCGTTGGACTGGTTACAACACCCTGATCCTGCTTGCGGCCATGCAGGCGGTACCCAGGGAGCTGTATGAGGCCGCCACTGTCGACGGTGCCGGCAAGGTCCGACAGTTCTTCTCCATCACTATTCCGTCTCTGAAGCCAACCCTCATCTTCGTCATCATTACCTCGACCATTGGCGGTCTGCAAATATTCGACGAGCCGAAGATGTACGACAGGTTTGGCCGCGGTGGCGCTAACGACCAGTGGTTGACACTCAGCCTGTACCTGTATCAAACCGGCTGGGGAGAGTGGAACTTCGGTAGAGCCGCTGCGATTGCGTGGCTCCTGTTCATCCTGATCCTCCTGATCGGCATCCTCAACCTGATCGCTACACGTTCCGTTGTGGCTGACACAGGCGGCGGCATGACAAGAAAGCAGAAGAAGGAACAAAAGCGGAGAGCCAAGGCGGCTGCCGCTGCAGTAAAGGCCGAGAGGCTGGCACAGAAGCGCGAAGCAAGCGCTGAACCTGTCGCGAGCGGGGGAAGGAGAAACACGCAATGAGCTCTATAGAAACACCTCCCTTGGCGACGCCCGAGGTGCTGATCGAAGACGCCCCGGAACAGAAGAAGGGCCGCAAGCGGATCCGTTCTTTCGACCGTCCTCGTTGGTACATCTACGGGATTCTGGTAGCCATCCTGTTGGGGTTCTTGTTCCCTTTCTACTGGTCCATGCTGATTGGGTCGAAAGACGCCTACGCAATCCGTGACCCCAATATGAGCTGGTGGCTTGGCGGCAACCTGTTCAAGAACATGGCAGCGGTTGTAAACAACCCCGCGGTCAACTTCTGGAAAGCGCTGTGGAACAGCATTTTCTCCTCAACGCTGATCGCAGCGTCCGTGGTGTTCTTCTCCACGCTCGCAGGTTGGGCGTTTGCGAAACTCAGGTTCAAGGGCTCACAGCCCCTGCTGATCTTCGTCATTGCCACCATGGCTGTGCCGACCCAGCTTGGCGTTGTTCCCCTGTACCTGCTGTTCTCCAAGATCGGCTGGACCGGCACCATGGGAGCCATCATCGTTCCCGCTCTTACCAGTGCGTTCGGTGTGTTCTGGATGACGCAGTACCTGCAACAAACGGTGCCTGACGAGTTGGTCGAGGCGGCCCGTGTTGACGGCGCAAACCAGTTCAGAACATTCCTTGCGGTGGGCTTGCCCGCGGCAAGACCGGCAGCAACCATGCTGGCACTGTTCACGTTCGTCTCTTCCTGGAACAACTTCTTCTGGCCATTCATTGTGTTGGACCCACAGAACCCAACACTGCCAGTCGCGTTGTCCCTGCTACAGGCGAACTACTTCGTGGACTACTCAGTAGTCCTGGCAGGTGTGCTCCTGTCAACAATCCCATTGCTGATCCTCTTCCTGTTCGCAGGCAAGCAGCTCGTTGCCGGCATCATGCAGGGCGCAGTGAAGGGATAACCAAGATGAATCGACGCCTGCAGGCTGCAGTTTCGAGCTCCAAGCTCGACGTACCTCGCGCTATCCCGGACCGCTTTCTTCTGGGCGCTGCTGCCGCCGCATACCAAATAGAAGGCGCGGCGCTTGAGGCCGGCCGGCAGGCGTCGATTTGGGACACGTTTACGCGTGTCCCCGGGGCGGTGGTCGCAGGAGACAATGGAGACGTCGCCTGCGACCACTTCCACCGATATAAAGAAGACGTGGCACTCATGAAACGAATCGGGCTTGATAGTTACCGATTCTCTATTTCCTGGGCTCGCGTCATGCCAGACGGTAAAACCCTGAATCGGGAAGGCCTGGACTTCTACCAGCGCCTCATCGATGAGCTGCAAGAAGTCGATATCCTCCCGTGGCTCACCCTCTACCACTGGGATCTACCGCAAGCGCTTCAAGACCGCGGCGGGTGGCCCGCAAGGGACACTGCCAAGCGCTTCCTTGACTACGCCATGACGACCTATGACCGTCTGGGTGATCGAGTACAGGTCTGGACAACTTTGAACGAACCCTGGTGTTCTTCGTTCCTTAGCTACACGGGCGGTGAGCACGCCCCCGGCCATCAGAGCCTGGAAGAAGGCATGCTGGCCAGCCACCATCTCTTGCTGGGTCACGGCTGGATTGTCGAAGAGCTCCGCCGCGCTAACCCAGACCTCAACCTGGGCTTAACGCTGAATCTCACGCCGGCCCAGCCGTTGGACCCCGACTCCCCAGCGGATCAGCGCGCCGCTCGACTCATTGACGGCCAAATCAACCGTTGGTTTCTGGACCCCTTGTTCAGGCGCCAGTATCCGCAAGACATTGTGGAAGAGTTCCGGCAGATCGACGAAAATGCTGTCCAAGCATTCGAGAATGCGATTCATCCCGGAGACATGCAGGCCATCGGCACTCGCATAGACACGTTGGGTATCAACTACTACCAGCCTGAACACGTAGTTGGGGCATGGGAAGTACCCGCCCACATTCGCGAAAACCTCGGCATCACCACGCTGACTCCCCCACCGGACTCAGCGCCCCCCAAGTCTTTGAAAGTTGTGTCGCCGCTGCCGGCGATGGATGGGGTGATGAGCCCGGATTCCGGGCTCCCTCGTACAGCGCAGAAGTGGCAGATCGACCCAATCATGCTGAAAGAACTGTTGCACCGCATCAGCGCCGACTACACGAAAGAAGCGGAGGTCCAAATCGTCGTAACGGAAAATGGTGCGGCCATGGATGACCAGGTGACCCCGCCGACCCCGGGCACCAACGACAAGCCAGCAGTACATGACCCGGACCGCGAGGCGTATCTGGCTCTGCATCTGGCGGCGACGTTGGACGCATTGGAAGAGGGCGTAAACGTAGGCGGCTATTTCTACTGGTCCCTGCTTGACAACTTCGAGTGGACGTGGGGCTACGACAAACGCTTTGGCATCATTTACGTGAACTACAAGACCCAGGAAAGAATCCTCAAAGACAGCGGGAAACTCTACTCCCGAATCATTAGCGATCGCACCTTGGACGTTGGGCCAGATGCCGGCCGAATCGTCCGAGAAGGGACTCTAGTTCAAGGACGAAACTAGAGAACTATCAGAATTCTAATTGAGAAACCATGCCACAAAAGACACTTCAACCCGAAGAAGCACACGAATTTTCAGAACCCGTAACCCTAGAACTGGTCGGCAAAAGGGCGGGCGTGTCCCGCTCTACCGTTTCCCGCGTTATCAATAACGCTCCAGGGGTAAGCCGGGCAGCGTCCGAGGCCGTGCTGAACGCGATTTCTGAACTGGGATATATTCCCAACCGCTCCGCGCAATCTCTTGCCACAAAGAGGGCAGCGGTTGTTACCGCCCTCATTCCTGAAGGGGTGCAGCGTGTCTTCGGTGACCCCTTCTTCGGAACAATCATCGACGGGATTGACTCATACCTAAACGATACTGATCTCATCCTCAACTTGATGCTGACCAGCAACGATAGCTTCGGTAAGGCGCTGTCCTACCTAGCCGGAGGACAGTCAGACGGTGTGCTTGTCCTCTCCCATCACTACTCCCACAGTTTGGTGCAGGCGCTGGAAAGCAGGGTTCCTGTGGTCTACGGCGGCCGCCCGGCAACCGATGCGGAGATGCGCACGTACGTAGATGTCGACAACGTCGAGGGTGGCCGAAAAGCCGCTCGATATCTGGCAAGCCTGGGTCTCAAACGCATCGGAATGATTGGTGGCAGTCCCGACATGCTTTCCGCCAGCGACCGCTTGCAGGGTTTTAAGGAAGTAATGGGGGAAGAAGGTCGCCTCGGCCCAATCGAAATGGGCGACTACTCCGCAGCCAGTGGCAAAGATGCCGCACGAAGACTCCTCGAAAGGGGCGAAGCCTTCGACGGCCTATTCGTGGCCAATGATCTGATGGCTCGCGCTGCCGTAGGTGTCTTTCGGGCGGCGGGCCTCTCTGTTCCCGGGGACGTCGCAGTGGTCGGTTTCGACGATTCAGTTGAGGCGACCTCCGTGCACCCTTACCTCACCACCATCCGGCAGGACCCTTTCCTGCAAGGGCGGAAGATGGCGGAACTGCTGTCCGAACGACTGCAAGGGGCGGCGAGTCCGAAATCAATAAGATTGCCAACCGAACTTATCGTCCGTGAAAGCGCGTGACTGCGCGAGGGCTACGACGTGCGCCGCTAGAGGCCAGGAATGATGAGGCTTGCAATCCAGAAGTAGATGAGCAGGCCAGTGCCGTCCACCAACGTTGCAATCATCGGACCCGAAACAACAGCGGGATCCACCCCCACGCTCTTCAGGATCAGCGGCAGCATTGAAGCGATAAAGGAAGACCACAAAACGATCGCGAACAACGCGATTGCCACGGTTACCATCACCGGCCATATGACGCCAAGGGTCCAGGCACGCACCAGTCCCGCAGCCCCCATGACGACGCCCAACAGGACCCCGGTTCGGATTTCCTTCCAAGTAACGCGGAACATGTCGCCCAGACGGACCCCTTCGATAGACATTGCTCGAATCAGGGTGGTGGTGATCTGTGTTCCGACGTTACCCCCGGTTCCAATCAGTAGCGGGATGAAGAAAGCCAGTGATGCGATCTGCTGAATCTCATCTTCGAAGGCCTTCATCACGTTGCCGGTGTACATCTCCGCGACGAAGAGAACCAGCAACCATCCAACACGTTTGCTCCACAACTTCCAGGGCGAGGCCTGCATGTATGGAACGTCCAGCGGGGCGGAACCACCTTGGAGCTCGGCGTCCTCCGTGGTTTCCTCGGACAAAATCGAATTGATGGTTTCCTGGGTGATTACGCCCAAAATGTGTTGACCATCCATGACGGCAACAACTTCGGAGTCGCGCTTCCTCACCAGGTCGGTGACAGTTTCCTGGTCTGCCAATGGGGGCACGGACCACTGTTGGATGCGCGAGGCAGGCAGGATGTGCTGCTCCACCGGGTCCGCGCGGCGGGCAAGCACCATCGCGTTGGGGGACAGCCAACCGAGGACGATCTGGCCTCCAGTGCCTTCCTTCGTCACGAACACGCCTTCGTCCAAGTCGTCCGGATCAAGGCGAGCGGCAGCAACCGCGTCTTCGATTTTGGAGTCTGGTCCGACGTGAAGGAACTCTGGCCGCATACGCGAGGCGGCTGAATCTTCGGGCCACGCCAACAGTCCGCGAACCAGAGCGGAATGAGAAACCTCCATGGCGCGCAGGATCTGTTGCGTTTCATCCTCATCCATCAACTCGATGATTCGGGCGGCATCATCCGCCTCCAAGGACTCAACCAGGCCTGCCGCCACCGGAACCGGGAGCCTCGACAAGAACTGCAAGGATGTGTGCGGCGTGATGGATTCAAGGAGTTCGCGGGCCGAGGTGGGGCTGAGCAACTCCGTGAGCTGCAAACGTTCCTCCGGGGTCAGTTCCCCAACCTGATCATCCATGTGATCGTGATCGGTGGCCGCCAACCAGAGCGCAACAGCTCTGGGGGTGCCAGCCTTGAGCACGTCCTCTAAGCTCGCTGGCACTCTTTGCAGAGGCTCAGGGCGCCCGGCGCCGCGAAACAGCTTTTTGAACATGGATTACTTCACTTCAGGGTTGTTTTGAATAGTTGCCGATGGCGAACAAACTCGAGTCTACCGTGAACCGCCACCCCCATGAACTTCAAGGCATTTCGTTGTGGTGCCCTAAGCGGCCAAACTTTATGGAGACAGAGGTCCGTTACAAAATTGTTACCCTCTTGGGCTCGCATGGTGGTCCGAACTGTGTAGACGCAGCTGTTACGGCTACGGTGCAGAATGTTCCAAACTGCTCCCAGAGTTACGAATGTGACTGACCATTAGGAGGAAATCAATGGCAAGGAACAAATTATGGCTGGCTGCCCTGCCGGCAGTGGTGGCCCTTTCATTAGGTGCTTGCACCAGCGGAGGCACCGGAGATTCGGGCACATCCGACCAGAGTGGCGCGACGAATGCAGCCGACACCGGCGACGTTCCAAGCTCTGTCATCACCGCTAACAGCACCGAACCTCAGAACCCGCTGATCCCAACCAACACTAATGAGGTTGGTGGCGGACGTGTAGTCGATCTGCTTTTCGCAGGCCTCGTCTACTACGGAGAAGACGGCTCCGTTCACAACGACGTCGCAGAGTCTATCGAAACTGAAGACTCGCAGACCTACACCGTCACACTGAAGAGCGACCAGAAGTTCTCTGACGGAACCCCAGTGACCGCCAACTCCTTTGTTGATGCTTGGGCTCTGGGCGCTAAGAATGGCGACCTTTCCGCATACTTCTTCGCACCCATTGAGGGCACGGACGATGCCGGAATGCTTCCCGAGGGCACGGACACAATGTCGGGCCTCGAAGTTATTGACGATTCCTCGTTCACCATTACCTTGAAGCAGCCAGAGTCTGACTTCCCGCTGCGTCTGGGATACTCCGCGTTCTACCCCCTCCCCCAGTCCACACTGGACAACGTTGATGAAGGTGGAGAAAACCCAATCGGAAACGGCCCATACAAGCTCGAAGAGGGCGGCTGGGTTCACAACGAACGCATGATCCTGGTTCCAAATGAAACCTACGAAGGCGATCGCAAGGCCCAAAACGGTGGCGTCGAGTTTATCTTCTACCCGGATTACGGCCCCGCCTACGCTGACCTGCAGTCAGGCCAACTAGACGTTCTGGACCAGATTCCAGATGATGCCCTGAGCACCTTCCAGGAAGAACTTGGGTCGCGCGCCATCAACCAGGCTGCCGCACTCACGTTCACATTTACTATCCCCGAGAGCCTCGAGCACTTTGAGGGTGAAGAAGGCAAGCTTCGTCGCCAAGCGATCTCCATGGCAATCAACCGCCCAGAGGTCACCGAAAAGATCTTCGCGAACACCTACACTCCTGCCAAGGACTTCACTTCACCTGTCATCGACGGGTTCACTGAGGGCTTGGTAGGGGCTGAGGTTCTGGACTTCAACGCAGATGAAGCGAAGAAGCTGTGGGCAGAAGCCGACGCCATCAACAAGTGGGACGGTGAATTCAAGATCGCCTACAACAACGATGGTGGTCACCAGGCGTGGGTTGACGCAATCGCAAACCAGATTAAGAACAACCTGGAGATCGATGCCGAAGGCGCTCCCTACCCAGACTTCAAGTCTCTGCGTGACGATGTCACCAATCGCACCATCGCCACCGCGTTCCGCACCGGTTGGCAGGCCGACTACCCGGGTCTGGTCAACTTCCTAGGCCCGCTGTACGGCACCGGTGCTGGATCAAACGACGGTGACTACTCAAACGCTGAGTTCGACCGCTTGCTGTCAGAAGCATCAGCAGCATCTTCGGTTGAAGAGGGCAACGCACTGCTGCAGGAGGCACAGGAGATTCTCCTTCAGGATCTACCGGCTATTCCGCTGTGGTACGCGAACGCAACCGGCGGTTTCGCTGAAGGCGTCGAGAACGTCGCTTTCGGCTGGAACTCGGTCCCGCTGTACTACCAGATCACCAAGTGATTTGACTAACATCTGATCGCGGGGCGGCTGATCATTTCCCGCCCCGCGATCAACCACATTAAGCACTGACAAAAGCTTTAGAGCCTCAGGTCAAGGAACTTCCCCATGCCACGATATATTGGGCGCCGTCTGTTGCAGACGATCCCCGTCTTCTTCGGCGCAACCTTCCTAATTTTCGCCATGGTCTACCTGATGCCAGGCGACCCGGTTGTTGCCCTTGGGGGTGATCGCGGACTGGATCCTGCTGTTCAAGAGAGGATCCGCGCCGAATACAACCTCGACAAACCCTTCTGGATGCAGTACCTGCTGTATTTGAAAGGTGTCGTCACGTTAGATTTTGGTCAAACCTTCTCCAGGCAGCCCGTCGCAGATGTAATGGCACACGCATTCCCGATAACTATTCGCCTAGCGTTTATGGCCATCACCTTCGAGGCTGTGTTTGGAATCTTTTTCGGCGTAATCGCCGGTATTCGTAAAGGTGGTTTCTTCGACTCCACCATTCTGATCTTTTCGATGATTCTGATATCCGTTCCCACCTTCGTTATTGGCTTCTTGATGCAGTTCTTTGTCGGCGTCAAATGGGGACTGCTTCCAACCACCGTTGGCGCAGCAGTCAACTTCAAGTCATTACTGATGCCAGCGATCGTGCTTGGAGCAGTTTCGCTGGCCTACATCATCCGCCTGACCCGTCAATCAGTGTCGGAGACAGCAGGAGCTGACTTCGTACGGACAGCGCGCGCAAAAGGCATGAGTTCCGCAGCCGTCCGAAACCGCCACATCCTTAGAAACTCTCTCATCCCCGTCGTTACCTTCATCGGAGCGGACTTGGGGGCGCTCATGGGGGGCGCCATCGTGACTGAGGGCATCTTCGGAATCAACGGTATCGGTGGCACTCTGTGGAACGGAATCATCAAGGGAGAGCCTGCCACCGTGGTTTCCGTGACGACCGCACTGGTGATCATCTTTATCGTCGCCAACCTGCTGGTTGATCTTCTATACGCTGTCTTGGACCCAAGGATTCGCTATGAGTAACACACACATTCCTTCTCAGAGAGTCTCTAAGGCACGCCCAGGTCAAGAACGGTTTGTAGAAACAACTGACGAAACGGGCCTGGGCGCCGTCGATGCAGTCGCAGACGACTCTGCACCTTCTTCAATGTGGGGTGAGGCGTGGAAGAATCTCCGTCGCCGTCCCCTTTTCTGGATTGCTGCTTTCATAATTGCGCTTGCTGTGACAATGGCACTGTTTCCACAACTCTTCACCTCCACGGACCCGAAGTTCTGCGAACTCTCAAATTCTTTAGAGCCTCGTCGAGCTGGGCACCCCTTCGGTTTTGACCGTCAGGGCTGTGACATTTACGCAAGAGTGATCTACGGGGCTCGCGCATCCGTGTCCGTTGGAGTCTTCACAACAATCCTGGTGACACTGATTGGAACTGTGATTGGTACATTGGCCGGCTACTTCGGGGGCTGGGTGGATGCCGTCAATTCCCGTTTGACAGATATCTTCTTCGCCGTGCCACTGGTTCTGGCGGCGATCGTGTTCATGCAGCTGTTCAAGGATTCCCGAACCGTCTGGATGGTCATTTTGGTCTTGGCTGCATTCGGTTGGACATCAATTGCCCGCATCGCTCGCGGTGCAGTGTTGTCGGGGAAGAACGAGGAATACGTGACGGCCGCCCGCGCAACCGGCGCATCGACGTGGCGAATCATTACGTCACACATCCTCCCGAACGCGATGGCACCGATCATTGTGTACGCGACCGTTGCGCTTGGAACATTCATCGTTGCCGAGGCCACACTTTCATTCATGGGTGTTGGGCTGCCCCCGTCCGTTGTTTCCTGGGGTGGGGACATTTCCCGTGCCCAAGCAGCCTTGCGCACTCAACCGATGGTGTTGTTCTATCCTGCGATCGCATTGGGGTTGACTGTGCTTTCGTTCATTCTTATGGGCGATGTTGTCCGTGACGCACTAGATCCAAAGGCTCGCAAGCGATGACTGATTTGAACTACTTCCCGGACGACCGGGACCCGAAGCACAGCGAACGCGGTGGTGAAGGCGATCCGGATGCGCCCGAGGACACTCTCAAGGAGAGCTACTTTCCAGGGGCCGAACCCTTGGAGGACTACCTGGACGAAGAAGATCGCCCCACCCGCTGGCAGGAACACGTGGATCGGGAGCAGATGTCCGAGGCGGACCGGAAACGTCTTATCGAAGACACGGTGCGCCCTGACGAAGGCCTGAAAGAGATCCCCGTTCCTGATGACGCGACGCCGCTGCTTGAGATCAAGAATCTGTCTGTCTCCTTCAAGTCCTCCACTGGCATGGTTCCCGCAGTTCGGGAAGCAAACCTGACAATCTACCCGGGGCAGACGGTGGCGATTGTGGGAGAGTCGGGCTCCGGCAAGTCCACGACCGCCGCAGCGATCATTGGGCTGCTTCCCGGCACCGGTGAAGTAACGGGTGGCACCATTGAGTTTGAGGGCAAGGACATCACAAAGCTCTCTAACAAAGCGTGGGAGCGGCTCCGCGGAGCCCAGATTGGGATGGTCCCTCAGGACCCGATGACAAACCTCAACCCCGTGTGGCGCGTAGGCACCCAGGTGAGGGAGGCTTTGCGAGCAAACAACGTGGTCCCTCGTTCGCAAGAAGGTCAACGCGTAGCGGAACTGTTGGAGGAGGCGGGGCTTCCCGACGCTCCTCGCCGAGCCAAGCAGTATCCACACGAGTTTTCTGGCGGAATGCGTCAACGTGTTCTCATCGCGATTGGCCTCGCAGCACACCCTCGATTGCTGATCGCCGACGAGCCAACTTCTGCTCTGGATGTCACGGTTCAGAAAGTCATTTTGGACCACCTGGCAGACATGACCACTGAGATGGGCACAGCGGTCCTCTTCATCACTCACGATTTGGGGTTAGCCGCTGAGCGTGCAGAGCAACTGGTCGTCATGCACCGCGGAAGAGTGGTGGAATCAGGCCCTGCGTTAGAGATTCTTCAAAACCCGCAGCACCCCTACACGAAACGACTGGTTGCAGCCGCACCTTCCCTGGCATCCCAACGCATCAATTCTGCTCATGAACAGGGAGTGCAAACGACGGACGAGGAGCTTATTGGATCGGGGGCCGGAGCCTCTTCCACGGAAGCGATCATCGAAGTTGAAAACCTTGTAAAGGAGTTCGATGTCCGCGGAGCTAAAGGTGAAGACCGGATCCTTCGGGCGGTGGATGACGTGTCTTTCTCGGTCCGAAAGGGCACAACCCTTGCCCTGGTTGGAGAATCAGGATCGGGTAAATCAACCGTCGCGAACCTTGTCCTAAGTTTGCTTGAACCGACTTCCGGGACCGTTCGCGTGGGCGGTAAAGACATCTCGAAACTTAGCTCCAAAGAGCTATTCCAGATGCGCCGCAAACTGCAGGTCGTATTTCAGAATCCATACGGCTCACTGGACCCCATGTACTCGATCTATCGCATAGTCGAGGAGCCTCTTCGCGTCCACGGTGTCGGATCCAAGAAAGACCGTGTTAAGAAAGTTCAGGAGTTACTGGACTTGGTCGCGCTCCCCCGCTCTGTGATGCGCCGCTACCCGAATGAACTTTCTGGTGGTCAACGTCAACGGGTTGCGATCGCGCGCGCCTTGGCTTTAAGCCCAAGCGTGGTCGTGTTGGATGAAGCCGTGTCCGCCCTCGACGTCCTTGTTCAAGACCAGATCTTGCGCCTGCTAAACGATTTGCAGTCGGAGTTGGACCTTACATACCTGTTCATCACTCACGATCTGGCGGTGGTGCGCCTACTGGCAGACGACGTTGTTGTAATGGAGAAGGGTCGGGTTGTGGAGGCAGGGCCAACTGACGATCTGTTCAAGAACCCCCAACAGCTCTACACCCGTGAGCTGATTGACGCAGTCCCCGGACACAACATCCCACTTGGGGTGGGCTGAGGACAGCGTGGCCCGCGTGTCTGAGCCAGCACCCAGCTGAACTGGGTGCCCGGATCTGCGGTTAGATTGTTGCCAGGTTCGCGAACCGTGCCTGCGCCCCCTGGAACACGACCGTGATCGTGTCTGTGGGGCCGTTGCGATGCTTAGCCACGATCACGTCTGCTTCCCCGGGTCGATCATCCGGATCATAGGCTTCGGGCCTGTGGAGGAGCATCACAACATCCGCGTCCTGTTCAAGGGATCCTGACTCACGAAGGTCCGAGAGCATTGGGCGTCGGTCAGACCGCGTCTCCACCCCACGGTTCAGTTGGGCAACCGCGATGACTGGGACCTCAAGTTCCTTCGCCAAGAGTTTGATTGAACGCGAGAATTCACTGACCTCCTGCTGGCGAGATTCCACGGCTTTACCGCTACTCATCAACTGGAGGTAGTCGATAACGACCAAGCCCAGGTTGTGCTGCTGCTTGAGTCTGCGACACTTCGCCCGGATTTCCGACATCGTCATATTCGGAGAGTCATCGATGAACAAGGGAGCCGAGGAGATTTCTCCAATCCTCTTCGACACCTGTGTCCAGTCTTGAGAGTTCATCTCCCCTGAACGCATCTTCTGAAGCCACACGCCTGTTTCAGCCGAAAGGAGCCTCATCGCAATTTCAGAACGAGACATCTCAAGGCTGAAGATTGCGGTTGTCGTCTGGTTGTGGATTGCTGCCTGACGGCAAAAGTCCAGGGCAATAGTGGACTTACCCATGCCGGGTCGAGCCGCAACGATGATCATCTGACCTGGGTGAAATCCCTGCGTGAGACGATCCAAGTCCGCGAACCCCGTCGGGACCCCCGCCAACTTGCCTTTGTTGGAGGCGATGTCGTTTAGCTCCGCCAAGACTTGTTCAGAAATGTCGTTGAGGCTGACGTAGTCTTGCCCCCCGCGCTTCTCAGAAATTGCCATGACTTCAGCCTGCGCAGAGTCCAGGAGACCATCGACGTCACCACCGGCCTCCGCATACCCCAGTTGCACAATCCGGGTTCCCGCGCTTACGAGGCTACGTAAGAGCGAGCGTTCCCGAACAATCTGGGCGTAATAGGTGGCGTTGGCGGCCGTCGGGACCATCGACACCAACGTGTGTAGGTACCCCGCCCCACCCACTCGCTGAAGATCACCCGCGCGTGAAAGCTCCCCTGCAACCGTGACTGGATCAGCTGGCTCACCTTTGGCGTAAAGGTCCAAGATGACGTCAAAGATCGTCTCATTCGCCGGTTTGTAAAAGTCTGTGCCCCTCAGGATTTCGGAGACATCCCCAACCGCATCCTTCGAGAGCAGCATCGACCCCAAGACCGACTGTTCGGCCTCCGGTGCCTGCGGCGGTATCCGATCAAACGAGTCAGAGTCCACGATTTCGCCCTTTCCTCAGCAAGCCACCGATCAACCACAGCACACGGGTCCGACAGATTGGCCCGTCAGCGCATCCCGCATATATCGATCCTTGGTGAGAATATGGCTTCGTTTACGGTTCCTCCAATCCTCAATGTGTACAGAGTGTGGATAACTTGGTGAATTCGGAACATATGCGTGGATAACATGTGGGACAGCTGGGGATACACGCGGAACGAAGGCATTCTGGGACCATTTCTCACACAGCGTGATTCCGGTCGGCAACCCTAGAATTGTGCGGAATAGGTTGTATCCACAGGGATTTTCACAACCTGTGGACAAAAGAAACCCGAAGTTTTCGTGGATACTGGTAGCAGCATGGATGAAGAAACCTCCCCTAAACCTGAACCCTCGCTTGAGGGTCAAGATGTTGGTCCTAAACAGGCAACCTCGTACTCAAACACCCTGGATTTCAGTGGTAAACGGATACTCTCTTTGGCCTTGCCTGCGCTGGGGGCGCTGATTATTGAGCCTCTCCTCGTACTCATTGACTCCGTCATGGTCGGACACTTGGGCACCGTCGAGTTGGCCGGGCTTTCCCTCGCCTCCACCATCCTCATGACCCTGGTTGGTGTTTTTGTTTTCTTGGCTTACTCAACGACTGCCCTAACCGCCAGGGCTTTGGGAGCCGGAAACCGGGCCGCGGGAATCCGGGGAGGCATCGAAGCCATGTGGCTCGCGTTCGGCCTGGGCGTCATCCTGGTCATACTTCTGCTGGCGACGGCCCCGTGGATCGTTAGTGCAATGGGCGCGGACCCGCAGGTTGCCCCGGAAGCAGTCATCTATCTGCGGGCAGGATCCTTCGGAATGATAGGGATGCTGGTGATTCTGGCGGCCTCGGGGACGTTACGAGGCCTCCTCGACATGCGCACTCCCCTTTACGTTCTGGCTGCCGGGTCGATTCTGAACGTTTTGCTGAACCTGCTTCTCATATTCGGTTTGCATTTGGGGATTATGGGCGCCGGAATCGGGCTGTCCATCGCGCAGAATCTCATGGCTACGGCGATGGTGTGGCGGGTTGTTGTGGGGGCGAGGGAACACGGGGTGGCGCTGCGACCCTCCGGCGTGGGAGTGTTGGCGTCCGCGAAAGACGGTATGCCGCTTTTCATTCGAACCGTGTCTTTGAGAGCCGCACTCTTAGCGACAGTCGCGGTCGCAACAGCGGCTGGCACATTCGCTCTTGCTGGCCACCAGGTGGTGAACTCGATCTGGGGCATGACTGCTTTCGCGATCGACGCGTTGGCCATTGCCGCGCAAGGACTGGTCGGTGTGGCTATCGGCGCTGGCCAACAGTCCCAACTGCGCGTCCTGGTGCGCCGACTGACAATATGGGGCCTCGGGAGCGCAGTTGTTCTGGGAGGCGTCGTCGCCGCGCTCTCCCCTTGGCTGCCGATGATGTTTGGCACCAGCACCGACATGCACCAGGTTGCTTCCAGCGCATTGCTTGTAGCGGGGCTTCTGATGCCGATTTCTGGCGTTGCATTTGTTCTGGACGGAGTTCTGATCGGGGCCTCGGAGGGTCGGTACCTCGCCAAATTCGGGGTGGTGACGCTGTTGCTCTACCTGCCTGCCTTGGGGGCGCTGTACTGGTGGATCCACGAAAACGCTCCCCTGGATGTGGCTCAACAAAGCACCTCGCTGATATGGCTTTGGGTTGCATTTGCCGGCTGGTTCATTCTTGTGAGAGCTCTGGCGAATGCGGCGAGGGCGTTCTCGCCTCATTTGGGCGAGGTAGAGACGGCAACACCCACCACGTGACGCAGTCAACCGGCAACCTACAGTCGGTGTCTGGCGAAAAGGGAGGCGAGCCCGGTAGAGTTGTCGGTTGGGTCAGGCGCAAAGTCACAATGACTGCCGCGCAAGGCTCACGCAATACCCTCCTGTCACGGAACGTCCGTGACCGTTAGACCGTAGGAGGTGGGGATTAATTGCGCGCATATGAAATGATGGTCATTCTTGACCCCACGATTGAAGAGCGCTCCGTTGGCACGCAGATGGAAAAAGTCCTGAAGCAGGTCACCGAAGAAGGCGGAACCGTGGAGAAGATCGATGTCTGGGGCAAACGCCACCTGGCATACGAAATCCAGAAGCACACTGAAGGCATCTACGTTGTGATCAACATGGTTACGACGCCAGAGGTTGCGACGGAAATCGACCGACGCCTCGGACTAAATGAGGCCGTTCTCCGCACCAAGCTTCTGCGCACAGACGCGAAGTAACAAGCAAGCGAGGAGCCATCCATGGCAAACGAGCCAGTAATTACCGTAATCGGAAATCTGACCGATGACCCCACCCTCCGTTACACGGAGAAGGGCGTCGCAGTCGCTTCTTTCACGGTGGCATCAACCCCTCGCACCTATGATCGACAATCCGGCCAGTGGAACAACGGCGAAACTCTGTTCCTGCGCTGCACCGTGTGGCGCGAATACGCAGAGAATGTCGCGGAGTCCCTCCAAAAGGGCCTTCAGGTGATGGTCCAAGGAAAGCTTGTCCAGCGTTCCTACACTCCCCGTGACGGCGGAGAACAGCGAACCAGTTACGAGCTTCAGGACTGCGAAGTTGGTCCAACGTTGCGTTGGGCGCGGGCCCAGGTGCAGCGCACCCCTCGCCAAGGAGGAGGCGGTGGCTTCGGCGGCCAGCCTTCCGGTGGGTACGGTGGCGGCCAGTCTTCCGGCGGTTACGGCGGGGGCCAAGCATCCGGCGGGGGCCAGACTTACGGGTCCACCGGCGGAGGTACCTCGCAGGGCTCTTACGGGGCTCCGGCAGGCGGCCAGGCAGGCGACCCTTGGGGCGCCCCCGGCACCGCTGATTTCGATCAAGATCCACCTTTCTAGCAATCAATCAGGGCTTACGCGCCGGCTGCCTACGCGCAACCGGACGCAAAGAATCAAGAGGAGACCGCTATGGCGAAGCCATCACTTCGCAAGCCAATCAAGAAAAAGGCCAACCCACTTCGCACTGTGAAGGTTGGCGAAATCGACTACAAGGACACCGCGCTGCTACGCAAGTTCATTTCGGACCGTGGCAAGATCCGCGCTCGTCGCGTTACGGGTGTCTCCGTTCAGGAACAGAAGAAGCTCGCAAAGGCAATCAAGAATGCCCGTGAGATGGCTCTGCTCCCTTACTCGTCCTCCGGACGCTGATAGGAGGCGACCAGCAACATGGCAACTAAGATCATTTTGAACCGCGACATCGAGAAGCTGGGAAGTGCTGGCGAGGTCGTCACCGTCAAAGACGGTTACGCACGCAACTATCTTCTCCCTCACGGTTACGCAGTGCTGTGGACGAAGGGCGCACAGCGTCACATCGACCGCACCCTCGAAATCCTGCGCAAGAAGGAAATCGCTTCTGTTGAAGACGCGGTGGCCTTGCGTGAACGCATCCAGGAATCTCCGGTTGTGGAGCTCACCAAGAAGTCCGGCACCAACGGGCGCCTCTTTGGCGCGGTTACAGGTAAGGACGTTGGAGCTGCACTGTCCGCGAAGTTCGGGGTTCCCTTCGACCCCCGCAACATCAGCCTGGGTGGGAACATCAAGAAGACAGGCACCTACACGGCAGTTGTGAAGCTGCTCGGGGACGTCTCCGCCGACGTCGAAGTTCAGGTCATGCCCGCAGAGTAGGGCTAGCGGGGCCAACAGCGCCCTGCTGAGTGCGCCGCTGAGTAACCGCTTTGGGCGCATCCCAGAACAAGTAAGAAGATCCCGACCACTTTGGGCCTCAAGGCTCGGGTGGTCGGGATTTTCTCTTCCCGTTACACAGGTGAACATTTGGGGTCGTCGTCTCTAGGGCCCTCGTTACCCCTAAGGGCCTTCGCTGTCCTCAATTTGGTTCCCGGCCCCTAATTACCATGTTATGAATAGGCAGCTCGCTAAAACAGTCACGCCTGGAGCTCCGGAAACCGTATTAAGGACCGGGAACAGTGTTGTGAAACAAAGTGAGTGTTGCCGGTTGGCAATCTTAGGGCAGCCCCTGGTAGCTGAGTCATATTTCGCAAGACCCGGCCGCAGCCCTCAATGAAGGGTCGCAGGCTTCCCAGACAATCCCCAACGGATTCAACAGACACGTAGATGTGACGAAGACGAGTGGGATTTTCAGTAAACGGCTAACCCCAGAGACAATCGCTTGGGTGTGACAGAGAAGCACACCAGAGGGGAAACCCCGGTAAGGACAAAGAAACACATTGGGGACAGCGAACAACCCCACCGACTCCACGCAGGTTCACGGCCACCGCATGTTGCGAGCACACACGGCGGACAGGCAACGCGCCGCACGCACGCAACGGACAAATGTAGCCGGCGGGCGCCAACACTCCGCGCCCGCGGCACACCACCCGGCATGCGCGGTGCGGACGCGGGCTACGCGTAGGCAGGCAGACGCCCCAGAGCCTTTTGCGAGGCAAACCCCCACTCAGAGGTTCGGGCAGGTGCGGCATTGGTGTCACCACCGGTGTCCTCGCCACCCTCGCCACCATCCCCAGGCTCTGTGGGCTCCGTTGGTTCCGTCGGTTCCG
>CAYFRT010000009.1:20973-51566 GCA_964345585.1 uncultured Actinomyces sp.
GGAGTAGGAGTCTCGGTCTCCTCGGGCTCCTCGGTCGGCTCCTCCGTAGGGGCCTGCGTTGACTGGGGAACCTCGGTCTGAACCGCGGCAGGATCGAACCACGTGAAAGATTCCACCGGCAAATCCGCCGTTGCAACCCGCATGAACGCAAACCAAACATCGGCCGGCCAGTCTCCGCCGTAGAACGAGGTGAGCCCACCAATGTTCGGCAACGGCAACGATTCGCCATTTTCCCCCACGTTGTACATGGAGACTGTGGCTGTCATCTGCGGGATGAAGGCTGCGAAGGCGGCCGCCTTGAACTCCTCGGCTGTCCCCGTCTTTCCGGCGACCTTGTGACCGTTCAGCAGCTGGCCGTTGACAGTGTCGCCAACCTGCGCGGGAACGGATTCCAACGCGGGGAGCATGGCCGAAATGGTCTCGGACGAAAACACCGTGTCCAGTTCTGGCACTGCCTGATAGATAACGTTGCCGCTTGGGCTCTTCACCTCACGAACAATGTGGGGCTTCACCTCCTGGCCGCCATTTGCCAGCGTGGAATAAGCGTGCGTGAGATCGATGTTGTGTGGGGACGCTGAGCCAAGCACGTTGAGGAGTGTTGGCTCAAGTCCCGGGGTGTCCTCCGGGATGCCTGCAGCGATCAGGGCATCCATGGTGTTTTGCGGACCAACAACCTCATTGATCTCCGCAAAGACCGTGTTGATCGAGTACTTGACAGCGTCGTTTACCGAGGCTTGCCCATAGGACACGCCACCGTTGTTGTTCACCACCAGGTTGCCGATCTCCAACGGCGAGTTGCCATCGAAACGGTCCTGCATCGAGCCTCCCCCCTCAAGGAAAGGCACCAGGGAGAACGGCTTGAAAGTAGACCCCGCCATGGCGATGTCCTGGGTGGCGGCGTTTATTTGGACCTTCTCGTAATCAGAGCCGCCGTACTCAGCAACGATCTCCCCCGTCTTGTTATCGACCGCTGAAATCGCGATACGCACCGAGTCCGGCGTGTCTTCAGGCATCACCGCGACTGCATCCACGGCAGCCTGCTGCATCATGGGATCGATGGTGGAAATGATCGAATAACCGCCAGCATCAATGTCGGTGTCGCTAAAGGCGCCCTCGTCCACCAGTTCCTGCCGAACTTGTTGAAGAAGATACCCTTTCCAGCCGGTCATCGAAGTAGTGGACTGTTTAGGCTCAATGGTTTCGGGGAACGTCTGGGACTGTGCCTCCGACTCAGAGATCCAACCGTCCTCCGCCATCAGGTTGAGAACCCTTTCCCACCGTTCCTGAGCCATTTCCGGGCTGATGGCCGGATCCCACGCGCTGGGGGCCGGGATGATACCGGCCAGCATCGCTGCCTCCGACAGCGTCAACTGTTCGGCAGGCTTACCGAAATAGGCTTCCGACGCAGCCTCGATACCGTACGCTCCACGCCCGAAGTAAATGGTGTTCATGTAGTTCGAAAGGATCGTCTCTTTCGACTGCTCACGGTTGATCTTCAGCGCCGTCATGGCTTCAATGAGCTTGTCCTTATACCCGGAAGTCTCCCGGCCAAAATACGTCTCCACATACTGTTGGGTGAGGGTTGACCCTCCCTGCTGGGCACCGCCGCGAACATTGTTCCAGAAAGCCCGAGCAATGCCCTTCAAGTCGATTCCAACATTCGTGTGGAACGTTCGGTCCTCCGACGCCACAATTGCTTCTGAAACGTACGAGGGGAGCGCGTCAATATCGATAATGGTCCTGTTTACTTCGGCAAACTGTCCCATTTCTGTTTCACCGTCGCTGAAATAGACGGTGGTGGTTTGAGCAAGAGCAAACTCGGAGGGTTCTGGGACCGAGATACGGTTATAAAGCCACATGAAACCGGCCGCCCCTGCGATCACCAAGGCTAAGAGAGTGAAGAGGATTCCCAAACCAATCCGCTTGCCCCACTTTTTCTTGGGGGCCTGGCCGCCCGTTTTCGCGGTTGCGGGGACCTGCTCCACAGCCGCCTGAGCCTGCGCTGCCGCGCTAGCCGCACCGGGCCCATGCAACCGTTCGGTACGGCTCATTCCCGGAGGTGTTGGAGGTGGAGAGGAGTATGCGCTACCGGATCCGGGCGCGTCAGACCCACGGTCCCCGTTGGAACTGAGCGAACGCCAGCCGCTGTTCGAACTATCGGTCACAATGTCTCCTGCTCTTCATCCGTCCCGACAAGAGTAGTTGACGATTATGCGTTCTTAACGCGACCTCCACCACGTCATCAGCCGTTTTGTTGCCTCATCTTTACCAATCGGACCCTCTTCCATACGCAAATCTAGAAGAAAGCGGTACGCCTCCCCGACCGCGGGTGAAGGCTCCAGGTTTAGAAGCTCCATAATCTCGTCACCACTTAGCTCTGGCCGCACGGCCTCAAGCTCTTCCTTTTCCCTAAGCTCCTCGATCCTTCTTTCCAGATCGTCGTAGGCAGCCGAAATCATCGCAGCCTTTCGACGGTTCCGGGTCGTCGAATCCGCGCGTGTCAGGCGGTGTAACCGCTCCAACTGGTCACCAGCGTCCGCAACGTACCGGCGCACCGCCGAGTCCGTCCACTTCGACTCCCCGTAACCGTGGAACCGCAAATGCTTAGCCACCAGGTCTGACACCGCGCGAGTGGTTGCCTTGTCAAACTTCAGCTCATTCATCCGCTTGCGGGTCATCTTCGCCCCCACGTAGTCGTGGTGGTGGAAAGTCACCTGCCTGCCCTCGAACTTACGTGTGGCAGGTTTACCGATGTCATGCATGAGAGCGGCGAAACGCAAGATGAAGTCCGGGCCGGGCACGGGTCCGTCCTGGTCCGTTTCCAAATCAATAGCCTGGTCCAACACGGTCAAGGTGTGTTCATACACGTCCTTGTGGCGGCCGTGTTCGTCAACCGTGGCGACCAAACCGGACAGTTCCGGCAACACGATGTCGGCGACACCCGTATATACGAGGAGTTCTAAGCCTCGACGCGGATACTTCGACACTATTAGCTTCTCCAACTCCGTCCGGATGCGTTCAGCGGAGACGATCCGCAAGCGCTCGCGTTCAGATGTCATCGCCGCCATTACCTCTTCGCTGACGTCGATCCCCAGTTGGGCAGCGAAGCGGGCAGCGCGCATGATGCGGAGCGGGTCGTCAGAGAAGGATTGGGTGGCAGAAACCGGGGTCTGCAAGATGCCTGCGGCCAAATCTTCTAATCCGTTGAATGGGTCCACCATCGCCATATTGGGCAGCCGCATCGCCATTGCATTCACGGTGAAGTCTCGTCGCGACAAGTCCCCTTCCAGTGAGTCACCGAAGGAGACGGTGGGTTTGCGCGAGGATTCCTCGTACTCCTCCGTCCGGTACGTCGTCACCTCAACTTCGATGCCGTGTTTCCGCCCTGCGATGGTTCCAAAGTCCCGACCAACGGTCCAAATCTTTGCCCCCCACTCCTTGAGGGCGCTTTCCGTTTCATCGGGTGTTGCGGACGTTGTCAGATCAAAGTCGTGGGGCGGGATACCCAAGAAAGCGTCGCGCACTGGTCCACCAACAAGAGAGATCTCCTTGTTGTGTTCTTGGAAAGTTCTAGCCAAGTCCTGGATTTCGCCCGGAAGTTCTGAAAATGCAATCTGCGCGTTGGCTAACAGTGCCGGGATGTCTCCTGCCCCAACCAGGTCGATTCCGTTGTCCATCCCTGGTTTCTCCATGCCAAACTCCCTTTCTTGCCCCGCGAAGGGTCCCCGACTAAAGGTTAATGGTCGGATAAAAGTCCCTGCCACCCTATGCTTGAAGAATGGAAACCCCCAAGCGCTTTGCGGAGGCCACCAAACCTGGCCCCTGCCGCTCTGGCGTGTCTAGAAGCCGGGGGACTGCACATTTCAGAACTCAAATGCCCACCGTTCGGGAAACTTCCGCGGGTGGGGTATGCGTCAAGATTGAAGATGGCGTCCCATACGTCGCCGTGATTATCCGCCGCAACCGGTCGGGTCGTTATGAATGGTGCCTCCCCAAGGGGCACTTGGAAGGGGGCGAAACGCCGGAGCAGGCAGCGGTTCGTGAAGTCGCGGAGGAAACGGGTGTTACGTCTCAGATCGTGTACCCGATCAGTTCTGTGGACTACTGGTTCTCAGGGGGGTCTTCACGCATTCACAAAAGAGTTCACCATTTCCTGATGGAGTACCTGGAGGGCGAAATCACCGCAGAAAATGATCCTGACCAGGAGGCCGAGGACGCCGAGTGGGTACGGTTACATGAGGCTCCGAAGGTTCTCTCTTATGCGAACGAAAGGCGGGTTGCGAGGGTGGCGCTATCACTCCTCTACCCGGATCAGTAAGAAACGCGATGATTTCAGGACACCGTCTGGTCTCACCCCGACTCTCCCGGCTCTCTAGAGTCCTCTTGGGAGCGGGAACAGTGGTGTTCCTATTATTGGTGCAACTGGTGCTCGTTTCGCCGTCCGCGGCAGCCGATGATGCAGTTCCGACCATTCAAATCGAAGCGATCTCCCCGGAGATCCTCATCGACGAGAGCACGGTTGAAGTTACCGCCAGGGTCTCCAACTTTGGTTCTGACGACGCAACCGGATCAATCCGTTTGTCGGTCCTCATTCAGGCCGACCCCCTCTTATCGATCGATGCGGTGAGAGAATTCTTAGATGGCCGCGGCACCTACGGGTGGGAAGCGGGCGAGGTGAGCCTGACAGAGGCCCAACTGAAAGATGCCGCCACCGACACCGGCGCCCTCGTCAAAATCTCCATGAAAGCGGAGGACCTTCCCCTGTGGAATGAGAACGCTTGGGGACCTTACGGTGTCGAAGTCAGGGCCTTCAGCTCCGCAGATACATTCGCCATGCCTCAAGACCACTCGCTTCTCCTCTGGTATCCGCCCGGCGCCCAGGGCGAGGTTGCACTTAACTTTCTGCTCCCCGGCAGCGCGCAGCCCGGAGCTCTGGCCGCCCTGCTGCAGCACGCCCGAGATGGGGTCACATTGGCTCTCACCCCACCCCAGGTGAAGGCATTGTCCAGCGGCCCCCAGGAGGACAGCGTTGAAGCCGTTGTTCTTCCCGCGCAGCGCGCGGATTTGTCGATGCTGGCTTCTTTAGACCAGATGGCTCTTTATAAAATCGCAAGCGCCTCACGGTACGCACGTGTGGAGAAGGAGAACGAGGGCGAAGAGCAAGACTCTGAGAACGCCCAATCACGATCAACAAAGGGTGATGACAGCAACGCGCTTCTGGTTGAAGGGGTGATTGTCGTCAGCGACGGATGGATGAGCCGCGCAGTCCTCCAAACAGCCGGCGAGGATGCGGTCCTCTCCCCACCCAACGGGTTGGCGCTGACGGCTACCCCCTCGTCCACCCCCTCTTCGAAGACACGCGTCTCCGCGACCGACGGTTCTACCGTCGCGGCAGCATTGCCACAGCCGGATGCCGTGACAGTTATTGACTCTTGGAGCGAGCTGGGCGAACTTTTCTCTCCGAGCTCTGCCGATGCCTCCGCCCTCGATCTGCGGCAAGAGATCCGCGCAATCACATCATTCGTCGCTACGGACGAGGAACCCGACAAACGCTACCTCTGGGTGAATCTCCCCTCCACCGCTGATGCCGCGGCCTTGGAGGAGAGGCTCGGCGCAGCCCTCGATGCTCCCTGGGTGGAGCCGGTCACGCTTCAACAGATTTTGGATGGCCCTACCTCAGTTGTTCCTCGCGTGCCGGTTGAAGATGCCACCCATGGGGATTTCCGCGTCATTTCGGACCTGATGAAAAAGCTAGACGCGGCGGTTTGTCTTGCCCAATCGGTTGTGGGCGCCTCGCTGGATTCCTCGGACATTTTGGACGAGGAGACCGCCACGATCCTCTACCCCACGGCCGCCGGGATATCGTTGGATGAACGCACCGTGCGGGTCAAAGAGTCTGTCGAGACGCTGAATGACAAGTTCGACATCATTGAGGTGGCACCGACACGGACCGTCAACGTCATGAACTCGGATGCGGACTTTCCCGTAACCCTGAGCAACCGTGGGGAATTCCCCGTGACCGTAGAAGTTGCGTTGGAGACCAGCGACGTGCGGCTCCAGTCGAATCAGTGGGTGGAGGTGACGGTGCCGACGAAGGGCTCTATCATCGCTCAGATACCTGTGGCGGCTGTGGGTTCGGGAGATGTGAGTGCAAGAGTTGTCGCCAGAACTCCCGATGGAATGATCTTGGATGCCTCCCAGGAGATAGATGTTAGAGTCCGCGCAGGTTTAGAAGATGCGTTGACGTGGATCGTTGCGGGTATTGTGGGGATTCTGTTTGTGATCGGACTTGTCCGAACGCTCAGGAAGGGCAGGCGCCCCGCGGATCAGCAGCGTGTCAGAGGTGAGAAAAAGCGTGCAAGAAAATCGGTAACAACATGAGTTCAAGCGCCAAAGCGGAACCAAACGAGCCGCTGGAACCGAAACAGCAGTCTCTGTTGAAGTCCTCGATGCTTATGGCATCGGGCACTCTGCTTTCGCGCATCCTCGGTTTCGTTCGCTCCGCCATGCTGATCACCGCTATTGGGGCTTTTGCGGGAACAGCGGCTTCTTTCCAGGTCGCGAACACGCTTCCGAATATGGTTTACAACCTTTTGGCTGCAGGGATCCTCGACGCGGTCCTGGTGCCCCAAATCGTTAGGGCCCTCCGAAAACGAGGCGGGTCGCCTTACGTCAACAAACTGATAACAGCGGTCGGCACGCTCTTACTACTGCTAACTGGCGTCGCGATGATCGGCATTCCTCTGCTGGTGACCATTTTGGCGCCTGCACTGACCCCCGCGTCACGTGCCTTGACGATCACTTTCTCCCTCTGGTGCGTGCCACAGATCTTCTTCTACGGGCTGTACAACCTGTTCGGGCAGGTCTTGAACGCCCGCGGAGTCTTCGGTCCGTATATGTGGTCGCCGGTGTTGAACAACGTCATCGGCATTATTTCTTTAGGTGCGTTCATCCTGGTTTGGGGGCCGGCCGAGGAAGTGGTCCCCGTCGAGACGTTCGGGAGCAGCCAAATCCTGGTTTTGGCCGGGTCAGCGACACTGGGTGTAATCGCGCAAGCCCTGGTGCTTCTCATTCCAATGCGCAGGGCCGGGGTGAATCTGCGCGTTGACTTCCGGTTAAAGGGAACCAGTTTCGGGTCTGCGTCAAAGGTTGCGATGTGGACGTTTGCAACGCTGCTTGTGAGCCAAGTGGGCGTGATTTCAACAACGAACATTGCAACCCGCGCTGATGCTTTCACTGATGCGACTGGCGTGGTGGTGGCGGGCTTTTCAGCGTATAGCTACGCATTCATGATTTTCATGGTGCCGCAGTCCCTCATTACGGTCACGTTGGTAACGGCGATCTTCACGAGGATTGCAAACGACGTCGCCGACGGTGACTTCGCCGGGGTTGCCAGGAATTATCATCGCGGTCTTGAGCTGGTTGTTACGCTCTGCTTCGCGTCCGCCGCCATCTTGATGGTCACGGCGACGCCGGTGATGCAGTTAATAATGCCTAATCTGGGTGCCGACTCAGCCGCACTTTACGGCGCAGTTCTGGTGGCACTGATGCTGGGGGTTCCCTCGACCGGCATCTCGATGATGTCTCAACGAGTGTTTTTCGCGTTAGAGAACGCCTTCCCTGTGTTCCTAATCGGAATTGTTCCCACGCTTCTACAACTAATTGTCGGGTGGGGAGTTTACTTCACGGCCTCTTCCGAGTGGTGGACAGTGGGAGCCGCTGCAGCTGAGACAGTCGCCCGGCTGGTGCAGGGATTCATCGCGGTTTATTGGGTTTCCCGGGTTATTTGGCAGATCAGCTTCACGCGGCTGGTGAAAAGCTATGGAAGGAGTTTCCTCGCTTTCGCGATCTCCGGACTGATCGGCTGGGGTGTCATGCACCTATTGGGGCCAGGAAGCGACTCCCCCTCCGGTGCGATGCGCTTCTTCGATTCGATGTGGAAGATCACGGTCGTGGCCTCAGTGATCCTCCTGATCTTCTTCGCCGTGTTGCGGCTTGTAGATCCTGAGGGCTTCAGGGCGATGTTCTCCGCGCTCACCGCAAGGGTACGTCCGGGTAGGGACGAAGTGGTCGATGGACCTGAACCATCGCAGACTCTTCCTGCAGGTGAGGAAGTGTTTGATGAGGAGGACGCGCGGGACGTCCTGTCCGAGCCAGACCCCAACGCCGTCGACGCTAACGCTCTGCCGCGTCAAGATGATGTTCACGGCACCTCTCCGACGACGGCCCAGTCCTCCTCGCCCAGAGAAGCAAGCAAACGACCGATACGGCCTAATAAGATTGCTGGGGGCGGCACCGAAGAGCGGGTGATGGTTGATTGGTCGACTCCGCCGCCCCGGTGGGATGAGATATTGAATCCCCAAAATGTGGGTCGAGCCGCCGCACGAAGCTACAGCCTGCCGGACCTGTCTTCGACGGGGGCGATCCCGGCAATCACCGAATCCGTCATGGGGACACCTCTAGAGGACGACGACTTGGCGGAGTGGATTAGTAAGAACCTACTGGAGCCCTCAGCATATTTGGACGACGAAGACGGGCAGTAGCAACATCGCGTCCCGATGATTGATACTCTCCCAGTTCACGACAGTGGAGGAACACACGGTCTTGCGTTGCGAGTACTGTTAGTTTGGAACAGCAGAAAGGACTACGCCTGTGGTGTCAGACCAGAGTTACCATGGCGGCCAAGCAGACGGCTCAGAGCCCTCCCAGGGTCAGCGGCGTCACAGCACTGGCCGGTTCGATCCCACGGTTCCCGCGCTGCTGCTCGGTCTTGTGCTGGTGCTCTTTGCCGGCTATTTCTCTTTCAACACTCTTTTCGGGGCCGGTCCCCTGGACGCGATGATCGAGGAGCTTGACCAGAGTTCTCAATCCCTGAATTTCCTGGCACAGTCGGGAGAGAAGGACACCGAGGAGGGAACTACTGGTTCAGACGCTGTGCCTGTCGTGACAAGTGCCGAGATTTTCTCTTGGTGGGATGACGATGGCGATCACCCGGAAATGGCCGGATACCTGATCGACAAGAACTCTGACACCATCTGGAGATCTCGATATTTCGCGGGCAACACGTTCGCTGAGGGGGCAGAGATCGCGATCCTCCTAAACCTTGCGGAACCCGCACCCGTGAGCAGCATTACCTTGGACGTAATCGGATCGGGCGGCCTATTGAGGGTGACGGAACCGAACGAGAATAACCCGCGTGACGGCGCGGTCCTCGCAACCGTAGAACTGTCCCCCTCGACGGTGGTTACGTTTGATCCGGCGATTGAAATGGACTCGATTGGCCTGGTTTTTGAAACGCTACCTACCGACGATGAAGGCCGGCTGAGAGCCAAAATCTCGGGAATAACGGTAGAGTGACGAAAATGTCAGACAATCTTGAAAATGTTGTAATCATTGGGTCTGGTCCCGCCGGGTACACGGCCGCGATTTACGCTGCCCGCGCAGGGCTGGAGCCGCTGGTCATCGCAGGCTCCCTCGATGCCGGCGGGGCACTGATGACAACGACAGATGTGGAGAACTTTCCCGGCTTCCCAGAAGGGGTCCAGGGCCCCGACCTCATGCAGAAGATGCAGGAACAAGCCGAGAAGTTCGGGGCACGCATTCGATTCGACGATGTCCTCTCCGTTGAATTGGGCGAGGAACAGAAGGAAGTGCGCGTCTACGACGGGAAGTTCAAGGCTCGTTCGGTGATCATCGCTACGGGGTCCGCGTATCGGCGCCTGGACGTCCCTGGCGAAGGAAAGCTAAGTGGGCATGGCGTCTCCTACTGCGCGACTTGTGATGGGTTCTTCTTCCGGGATAAGGAACTGATCGTTGTCGGTGGCGGAGATTCTGCCATGCAAGAAGCTCTCTTCCTCACTCGATTCGCTTCAAAGGTGACAGTGATTCACCGCCGGGATGAGTTGCGTGCATCAAAGGTCATGGCTCAAAGAGCTCTGGAAGACCCGAAGATTGAATTCTTGTTGGATTCCGTTGTTGAAGAAGTCTTGGGGAATCAGGCAGTGACCGGGGTAAAGGTCAAGAACGTGAAGACCGGGGAGTTGTCCAAGGTTGAGGCGAGCGGCGTGTTTGTCGCGATCGGTCATGATCCTCGATCTGCTCTTTTTGAGGGCCAAGTGGATATCGACGATGCTGGCTATGTGCGGGTAAAAGATCCGACTACGCACACCTCGACACCCGGCGTTTTCGCATGTGGGGACGTAGTTGACCACATTTATCGTCAAGCTGTTACCGCCGCCGGAACTGGATGCCGTGCAGCTCTAGACGCACAACAGTATCTGGAGGAACAGTCCGTTTAGGACGTGGTGCCCGACCTTAGGATAGGTTTGGGAAGGGCTAGGAGACCCGACACAAAATTGATTCATGGGGGTCAATATGAGTACCGATTCAGGGAAGCAAGGCAATACAAGCGACATGTGGACTGCGCTCCTTTCTGAGAACGCACTGAACCTTCGAGAGTCGGAGATTAGGGCACTGTTTTCAGTTGTCTCCCGACCAGAGGTGGTGTCGCTGGCCGGGGGGATGCCGAACTTGGCAGACCTGCCACTGGGGAAGATCGGCGCCCTCACAGACGAAATGATCACCGAGGAGGGTCAGCGTGCCCTCCAGTATGGAGACGGACACGGGTGGGATCCTCTACGGGAAAAGATTGTGGAGGTCATGGCACCGGAGTCGATTAAGGCCGACCCCGGGCTCATCCAAATCACAACCGGCTCACAGCAAGCACTCCAGTTCGTTGCGGACCTGTTTGTGAATCCGGGCGACGTCGTCTTGGCTGAATCACCTTCTTACGTTGGTGCCCTAGGCGTTTTCCGCTCCTCCATGGCAGACGTGGTGCACGTACCCATGGACGATGAGGGGCTCAACCCTGAAGCGCTACGCGAAACCATCCGTGAAATTCGGAAAGCGGGCAAGACCATTAAGTTCTTGTACACGATTCCGAACTACAACAACCCCGCAGGTGTTTCCCTCTCGGAGGAACGCCGACCCCAGATCACGGACATCTGCAGGGAAGAGGGCGTCCTAATTGTTGAGGACAACCCATACGGGCTCCTCGGCTTCGACAAAGGACCAAGCCCCGCACTACAAAGCTTTTGGCCCGAGGGTGTCATCTATCTTGGATCTTTCTCCAAGATCTTCGCGCCAGGCTACCGCATCGGTTGGGCCCTAGCGCCTAAAGAGATCTACGAAAAACTGGTGCTCGCGGCCGAAGCAGCCATCCTCAGCCCATCGATGATGGGACAGATGTCAATCGCTAAGTATCTGAATGAGTTTGACTGGTACTCCCAAGTCCGCAGTTTTGCGAAGATGTATGAGGGACGCTGGCATGCGATGCGGGACGCCCTGCAAGCTGAGCTGCCCGAACTGGTCTGGACAGTCCCGCAAGGCGGCTTCTACACCTGGGTGACACTTCCTGAGGGGTTGGACGCCAAGGAAATGCTCCCCCTCGCCGTCGAGGACCTGGTGGCCTACGTCCCCGGGACAGCTTTCTACTATGACGGACGCGGACGCGATCATATGAGGCTTTCTTTCTGTTACCCGACAGAGGAAAGAATTCGCGAAGGCATCAGCCGACTAGCAACTACCGTCCATAGGGAACTAGACCGCATTTAGCCTGATCAAAAGGGGTTTGGAGACGAAACCGCTCGTCTCCAAACCCCTTTTTAGGCCCCTAAATCAGCGATTCACACGCTTTTAATCAAGTTCAAAAACACCCAAAACTTCGGCGATGCGATCCAGGTCGTTTTGGTCCGCATACTCGATTATCAGCCTGCCCTTTCTTGCACCAGCGCTAACCGTCACGGACGTGTCAAGGACCCCAGCCACTGCATCAGCCACTCGTTGAGCCTCGGGCGGGACAAGCCTAGGAGCCCTTACGCTCCGCTCTTTCGGACGCTTCCCGAACTTAACCAGCTCCTCCGTGGCACGGACAGAGAGACCCTCAGCGACAACCCTCGCGGCCATGGCTTCCATCTCTTCCGACGTGTTCAACCCCAGGAGGGCGCGGGCGTGTCCAGCGGAGATCACCCGGGCTGCAACCTGTCTCTGCACCGACGACGGAAGCGTCAAAAGCCTAAGAGTGTTCGCGATCTGCGGTCGCGACCGAGCAATCCTTTGGGCCAACTGCTCCTGCGTATAACTGAAGTCCTCCATGAGCTGGTTATACGCAGCCGCCTCCTCCAGAGGATTCAACTGAACACGATGCATGTTCTCAATCAAAGCCTCACGCAAAAGCTCGTCTTCATCCGTGGTTCTAACGATCGCGGGAACTTCAGAAAGTCCGGCCCTCTGGGCCGCCCGCCACCGACGCTCCCCCATTACCAGTTCATATCGCGCTTCCGGGTTTGCCTCGAGCTCCTCCTTGAGGCGCTCCGCCTGTCCTTCCTCTCTCAGAGTTTCTTCCGTGATTCGCCGCACCACAATTGGTTGTAGAATCCCAACCTCTGCAATGGAATTAGACAGTTCCTCCAATTCAACATCGTCAAACACCTGTCTCGGCTGCTTGAGGTTCGGAATGATCCACTGGGGATTTAGCATCCCGTACGTTGCTCCCGGAACGTCTTCCAGGACGTCGTCGCCGACGCCAGTTTCATCGGACGCTGCATCTTCCGGATGAATTGTTTCACGTGAAACAATTCCCTCTGCCGACTCCGTCGCCAAACTGGCCCTTCCGTCACCATCCGGTCCCGCACCCGTGCCAGTTCCTTCAAGGACATCAGAAGTCAGCTCCATCTCGACACCAGGAAATCTGGATGTGGGATTCGAAGAGGCCGCACTTCCATCTTCTTGTGGGACTTCAATTGTCTGTCCCGAAGCTCTGTTCCGCCGAGCGCCTCGAATTGTTTCACGTGAAACATTTGAGGTTTTCCCGCCCGGCACAAGCAAATCTCGCGCAGACCCACCGCGCTCCTTATGTTCTGTTGCTACGGTTCCCGAGTTCGAACCAACCAGATCCGGAAACAAAACGTCCAGAGGACGCGAGCTCGCCTGCGCTAGTTCGTCCTCAGCAGTTGGAATCAGTGCGCCAAGGCCCCGGCCTAAGCCACCCCGCGGACGTGGACGGCGTCCCGTCCCCTTGCTAACTTTGGCTTCTTCACTCATTCAGTGCTTCCTCCAAAACAAAACGTTCCGCCAGTTCCTTTGCAGCTTCGCGATAGGCGACGGATCCAGTGCTACGGGGATCGTATGTGATGACCGTCTGACTAAAGCTTGGAGCTTCAGCTATCCGGACGGATCTGGCTACTTCAGTTTTCAGGACGCGAGCTCCGAAGTGAGAGCGCACTTCTTGTACGACGTCCGCGCTGAGCCTTGTTCTACCATCAGACATAGTGATCAAGATATAGGGGTCCGACAAGTCTGGATTCAAAGTCTCCTTGACTTTGTCGACCGTATTGGTCAACATACTCAAACCCTCAAGGGCATAGTACTCAGCCTGAACTGGCACCAAGAGCCCATCAGACGCGACCAAGGCATTCAATGTAAGAACACCCAATGATGGGGGACAGTCGATCAGGATTACATCCGGCCGGTCGTCTTCTGAAAGTAGAACATCTATTGCATTCCGAAGCGCTGAGCTTCTGTCAGAGGCATTGACCAATTCAATTTCGGCACCTGCGAGATCGATGGTTGCGGGGGCCACCTCAACCCCGGGAACGTCCGGGCATGGCTGCATGACTTCTCGCAGAGTCATTTCACCAAGGAGAACCTCATAGACAGAAGGAGTTCCCTCCAAGTGCGGGATTCCAAGGGCCGTAGAAGCGTTCCCTTGTGGGTCAATGTCAATTACTGCGACGCGGAGACCGCCCAGGGCAAAGGCAGCAGCAAGGTTAACCGTCGATGTTGTTTTACCGACGCCACCCTTTTGATTCACAACAGCCATCACGACCGGGTAGTGTGCGCGGGGGAGGTCGCCCTCTCCCAGTTTGCGCAGTGCAATGTAATCCTTCGCTAGTTGATTTGCTAGCGGAGAAGAGTCATCCAGGAACTGCTCCAAAACTAAACCTTTCGTCGACCCAAGTCTATGTCGCCGTCCCGACAAGCTACCCATGCCGCACACATCCCTGTGGAAATCCGGTTCGCCGTGGAAGAAACGCAATCGTCAAGGCATCCAGTTCGACTCTCTCAGTTTGGTTGTCCTCATCTTTCCGGAAATAGCGGCGCGCCCGCCGGAACTCCGTCCACTGCCTACCGCGATTCGCACGCACACCCTCGACAGTGAATCTTTCTTGATCTTGAAAGGAAACGCCAACCTGGAAGGTGAAAACAGAACCCAGCATGCACCCTTACCTATCAGATCCGCTCCCGGAAAACCGCAATATTGCTGGGAGTCAGACAAACAACTGGTTTTCGTTTCTCTAAGACTCGCCACCGCGGGCAAGTGACCAGAAAACAGGAAAAACTAGCGTACAACTATGTCCATGAGTGCACTCTCGTCTCTCCTGACGTCAAAGGGGCAAAAGCTGGTAAATGCCCTGCCACCGTACAGCGCCGACGATGTTGGTCGGTTATCTAAAGAACTCCGTGAACGTGGATATGACGCGGAAATGGTGGGGGCCGCACTCACCATGTCCCGCTTACGGGACCGGGCACGCTCCAAGTTTGGCGAGGAAGCCCTGGAACTGTTCCTGACCGAGGATGGGCTACAGCAGGCGACTCGATCCGCAGTCGCAGAACTGCACGCGCAACGGTATGTGGAAGCAGGATGCCGAAGTGTCGTAGACCTAACCAGCGGGATTGGGGCAGACGCAATGGCCTTTGCGCGCGCTGGGTTGCGGGTTGTGGCCAACGATCTTGATCCTGTTACTGCGGGGTTTGCGGCGCTCAACTTACAACAGTTCGAAGGTGTAAAAGTGGTGAACCGTGACGCCCTTGAGCTGGGCCTTAGTGACTTTGATGGAGTATTTGTGGACCCTGCGCGACGTAACGCTCGTGGGCGGACGTTCAATCCCGCCGATTATTCCCCTCCTTTTGAGCAGGTTTTGGCGATACGGGAAACAGTTCCGGCTCTGGGAGTGAAGGTTGCACCCGGAATAGCCTATGAAAACCTGCCGGCGGACGTGCATGCCCAATGGATTTCCATGGAAGGGGACGTTGTAGAAGCGGGGCTGTGGTTCGGGCCTCTTGCAGAGGTTGGCCCAGTGCGAGGACCTGGGCGTAGCGCCCTTGTGATGAAGGGGACGGAAATAGTAGAGGTAGAAGCGACCAATGACCCTCGGGCTCCTGTGATCCCTATGGACTCTAAACCACTCGGACACTACTTTTATGAGCCCGACGGTGCGGTGATCCGCGCAGGCGCTGTCCGGACCGTCGCACAGATTCTCCAGGCCGCCCCAGTTTCAGACCGCATCGCGTATTTGAGCGGGGACAAGTATGTCGAAACGTCACTTGCAACCGCGTTTGAAGTCATCGACGCGATGACGGTGAAGCAGGTCCGAGGCTACCTGGCACAAAGAAATGTCGGCTCGCTTGAGATTCTCAAGCGCGGCTACGACGTTGACCCAGACTTGTTCAGGAAGAAGCTGAAATTGAAGGGACCAAACAGCGCGACGGTTGTACTTACTCGTCTCCAAGGTCGCCACATGGCAGTGGTTGTGCGGAGGATTAAGTGAAAGCGGCTCGCTCTAGTGGACTACTCGTTTGCACTCCACAACGTATGTGATTTCGCCGTCCATTATGGACACCACCTCGTGAACCTTCGCCTTCAGGTGCCGCTTCTTCAGTTCGAGGGCAGCATCGTTAACTTCTTGGTACGCACGCTCGCCTTTCAAAGCCAGGAGTCTACCCCCCGGAGCAATCAGTCTCGAAGTGAGACGAAGAAGTTTCGGCAACGCAGCAACCGCTCGCGCTGTCACCACATCTGCACGGAGGGTCTTCCCAAGATTCTCTGACCGATCCCGAATGATCGTCACATTGTCCAACCCAATGGTTTCGGAAGCGTATTCCAACCATTCGCATCGTCGTTCCATGGGCTCGACCAATGTCACTTCAAGATCGGGACGGGCGGCCGCTATGACAAGGCCGGGGAGCCCGGCCCCTGAGCCGACATCGATAACAGACCCTTTGCTCGGAAGAAAGGGAAGAAGGGCGGCACAGTTAACGATATGTCGCGACCAAATTCGGGAGGATTCACGAGGGCCAATCAGTCCTCGAACTTCCCCTTCATCCGCAAGTAAATCCGCGAACACGCGGACGCTCCCTGAGTTCACTCCAAAGAGTGATAAGACCAGTTCAGAGGGGGTTTCGGTCACTCGTCGTCCCGATTTGATTCATCGGAGTCATCTGTGTCTGTGACCTCGATTTCTGGGTCGCCCTCGGACTCATCATCCGCGGGGAAAATGACGACGTAACGTTGCGGTTCCACACCTTCGGACTCCGAAATCAATCCGGCGTCGGCGACAACGTCGTGGCACACCTTTCGCTCAAACGGGTTCATGGGGTCCAGGTCAACAGACTCACCGGTTTCCTGTACCCGCGCCACGGCTTCCTTCGCGATTACCTGTAGTTCGGCCTTGCGGTCCGCGCGAAAGCCCGCGATGTCGAGCATCAGTCGTGAGCGTTCACCCACCGCGACCTGAACTGCCAAGCGGGTAAGTTCCTGGAGGGCTTCAAGGACTTCTCCGTCTCTGCCAACCAGCATGTCCAGGGACGAGTCGGCCTCGTCCGATACAATCGCCACGGACGCGCGGCCGTTTTCTACGTCTATTTCGATGTCGCCGTCCATGTCTGCGATATCCAGAAGCTCTTCAAGGTAGTCCGCTGCGACGTCCCCTTCTTCTTCGAGCTGTTGGATCCTCGCTGATGAATCAGACCTATCACTCACTGTTTTGCCCTTCTAATCAATCACGTTGTTCAGAGTCGATGCGCATTCTTCAGCGCGTGGATGATTACTTGCCGCCCTGTTTCTTCTTCTTCGATTGCTGGCGGCGCTGTTGCCTGCGCTGCTGGCGACGACGTTCGATTTCCTCCGGTGTGAGGTCACCGCCAGTCCTGGCGCGCTCCTGTTCACGTTTCTTCTGACGCTCTGCACGCCTCGCTTCTGCCTCGGCGTCCTGCCTCTCGCGGGCGGCCAACCTCATCCTCTGCTCACGCGTCAGCCTCTTGGGGCGCTTCTTTCGGGCCTCCTCGGCGGCGTCCTGAGAATTCTTTTCGATGGTGATTTGTTTCATCCACATCTCGTCAGGGACTGCTTTCCACGGCTCCATCGCGAGGAGACGGTACACGCCGAGCTTTTCTTGCTCAGACCATTCCTCTGGAAACTCCGAGTAGACCTTCTGCCTGCGCGCGTGCTTCTGAGCGGTAGCAAGAGTCTCTGCGTCCAAAGTAGCGATCGCTGCGGAATCATCGCCGAGGGCTTCTTTGTCCGCGTCATACTGCTCAAACACCGGGACCGCCCACGTCTTATAGTGACCTTCGCGGTGATCCATAAGCTCTTGATACGCGGGCGAGCCTGGTGTCGGCATCACCTTGATAACCCAGAGTTGCTGCAGGTATCCAAACGTGGTCGACGTGACCATGTAAATCAGGAGAGCCATCTGGAAAATGAAGCCAGTGAAGATGAACATCATCGGCATCATGTACATCATGGTCTTTTGGCTTCGGACCATGGGATTGTTGGGGTCTTGAGCCGAGGTGTTCATGTTTTTTGTCATCGACAAACGCATGGTGAGGAACTGCAAACCCACCATCGCGGCGATGAAAACAATGAAGACGATTCGGTGAGGCCACGTGTCCACTGTCCCCAGCGACTGGGACAGGCCCACGCCAAATACCTTCGACCCGGTGATGTCCTCCGCAACGGCGGCGTCAAGGGGACCAAGGTTCTCATAGTTGTAGGAGCCGTCACGAATCTGTTGGACAGCGTAGATCACCCTGTACAGCCCGAACAGTACGGGCAGTTGTACCAACATCGGCAAACAAGAAGCGAAAGGCGAGCTCCCATGCTTCTTATAAAGAGCCATCGTCTCTTCATTTTGGCGTTGCTTGGAGATCTGGTCTTTTTTGCCCTTGTATTTGTCCTGAATCTTCTTCAGTTCAGGCTGCAACACCTGCATATTTCGCATCGACTTGGTCTGCTTCAAATACAGCGGAACAATAGCGAAACGAACCAGGATCGTCATGATGATGATTGACAGAACCCAACCCATGCCGGGTCCTTCGGGCATCCCGATGAGTACCAGCCCTTTGTGGATGGTCACCCAGATCCAGGCGAATGCAACGATAATTGGATGCAGGAATGTGTCCACTCAGGACTCCTTCTCGTCTACTTCTGAACCAAATTCTTGATTCGTAGGATTTGCGCCCCTCGATGTCAACACTGACTTTTTAGGGGAAATTCCACGAAATTTACTCAAAAAACCCGAGGGACCTTCTTCTATGTCATGCCCAGCCCAATCATCGGGTGGAATCCACTCGGGGGCTTTCCACTTGCCTTTGGCAGGAACGTGGTCGACCCCGCCTCTGCTCCAAGGGTTGCAGCGCAAGATCCGCCATGATCCCAGCACTACTCCTTTTAGGGGTCCGTGGGTTTGCAACGATGTGACCGCGTATTCCGAACAAGTTGGGTAGTAACGACAGCGTTGAGGCAGGCCCGGGGAAAGGTGTTTTTGATAAAACCTCACAGGCCAAACCAGAACCCTGATCAACAAGTCGCGCAACTTCTGGAATACGTCACCCATTCACATGCCCCCGCGTCGCGCTCGCTTCCAGAAGCTTCTCTTGAGACTTCTTGGCACGGTTCAACGCGGAATCCAAAGCGTCACCCAGTTCAGAAAAACTCAGATCCCCACTGGGACCCAACGCGCGCACAACAATCCGGGACCCGCTGGGAACAGTCTCTGTACGTTCCGACAGCAAATGGCGAAGCCTTCGCTTCACCAGGTTTCTATCCACCGCCCGGGGCAGTTGCCTTTTTCCCACAACGATTCCGACTCTTGTGTCCTCGCCAAACCCGTCATCCAAGTCACCACTGGCGGTGGGGTATCGCAAATACACCACAAGGGCTCGGTTCCCAGCACGGGACCCGAGCCTCAAGGTGTTTGAGAATCCCTCTCGCCTACCTAATCGGCTGCGGGAACTCAGCATGACTGACCGTCAGGTCAGACAGAAATCTTCGCGCGACCCTTGCGGCGACGAGCGTTGAGGATTGAGCGTCCGGAACGAGTCCTCATCCGAAGACGGAACCCATGGACCTTGTGACGCCGACGGTTGTTCGGCTGAAATGTACGCTTTGTCATTACTTCTCCTAGGACGGACAGCACGGCGCTGCCAAGGTTTCTTACGCGAAAGCAATACTTTTACGCAGCAAAGCCACCGCTGACACGCCAATGCAGACTACGCTCTAAACACCAATACGGTCAATGAGGCAGCCTTTCGTGTCAGCAAGTCCTCGCCCTTACACAATTGTGTAAAACTCCGTGGCACGTTCTCTCAAGTTATCCACAATTGCCTCGAACTCTTTCTGCACAACTTTCTCAAAATTGAGTTAAGGCCCGAGAAATCCTTGGAATTACACGGCTGTAAGTTAGCCGAATGTATTCCACAGCTTAATCCACAGGCTGGGAATAACGGAGGATGAGGATAGAATCAATCGGCGAAGATTCGTGATCCGGTGTCAAAGATCACTTACATAACAACGAAAGGGCAGACCATGCAGGGTTTCTCACTCGCATCGGCCTGGGATCAAGCAGTGCAGAACGTTGATCTCGATGAGATAGGGCCGGCTTACGCCGCCTTCCTCAAAATGATCAAACCTCTGGGCGATATTGAGGGAACCATTTTGTTGGCTGTGCCCAACGACTTCACCAAAACTTTCGTTGAAACGCGACTCTCAGCCCAACTGACTTCCGCCCTCGCACAAACCCTCAACCGTGAGGTTCGGATTGCAATCACGGTTGATCCGTCCCTAGAACAGACGGATCCCCCTGACGCCTCTGAGTCTGAAGTTAGCCCTCACTCACAGCCGTCCTCGGACTGGGATTCTTCAGAAATCAATAGTGACTTTGAGACTCCTTTGAATGGTTCTCCCCAAGCTGGAAATTTGGTTGAAGGGCAGGGTGCAAATTTCAAACAACATGGAGCGGGCACTTTGGGAGGCGAAATGTCCGGGGCTTATGCAGCACCGTTCCCGCATTTTCCACCTGGTTCAGCGGCTCCCACTGGCCTCCCCTCGTACATGAGCACACCCCACGGCGGGTTACCTGCGTATTCCAATATGCGCCAAGCAGAGAAGTTCCGCGCCAAACTCAATCCGAAGTACACCTTCGACACGTTTGTCATCGGCCCCTCAAACCGGTTCGCCCACGCCGCGGCACTGGCCGTCGCTGAGGCACCTGCCCGTGCCTACAACCCACTGTTCATCTATGGAGACTCCGGCCTGGGAAAAACCCATTTGTTGCACGCAATCGGTCACTATGCGCTGTCTCTTTACCCGAACTTGCGGGTCACATACGTGAACTCGGAAGAATTCACGAATGCCTTCATCAACGCGATCATGGAAGGCAGCAAAGAGAAGTTTAAGAGGCGCTATCGCGAGACTGACATTCTCCTTATTGACGACATTCAGTTCATCCAGGACAAAAAAGAGACGGTGGAGGAGTTTTTCCACACTTTTAATGCTCTGCATGACGCGGGTAAGCAGATAGTGATCACGTCTGACCTGCCCCCGAAGGCACTTTCTCGGTTTGAGGAGCGCCTCCGTTCACGTTTCCAATCGGGTCTAACAACGGATGTTCAGCCGCCCGATTTGGAAACGCGAATAGCCATCCTGCAGATGAAGGCCACTTCAGAGGGCATCGAAATTGATCACGACGTTCTAGCTTTCATCGCCTCGCGTATCTCTGCCAACATCCGCGAACTCGAAGGCTCGTTGCTTCGCGTCACGGCGTTCGCTCATCTGACAAATCAGACGATCGACCTACGTTTGGCAACGATGGTGCTAAAGGATGTGCTGTCTGATCCCGAGGACACTGAGATCTCCGTGTCCCTGATCATGGGACAAACCGCCTCATTCTTCGACGTCACTATCGAACAGCTCTGCAGTTCAGACCGTTCCCGACCGATTGTTGAAGCCAGACAGATCGCGATGTACCTGTGCCGAAATCTGACCGATTTGTCTTTGCCGAAGATCGGCGAGGCTTTCGGGGGACGCGACCACACCACCGTCATGTACGCGAATAAGAAGATCGGTGGCCTAATGACTGAGCGCCGTGAAACTTACAACCACGTCACAGAGCTCACTAACCGAATAAAGCGGAAGGCCAGAGAGGGCTAGCGGGCTTTCATCCACAACTTACAAGCTTGTGGTTCACTGTCTTCTCGCGACCTCCCTTTGATAACTGTGGAGTTATCTAGGGGTTCTTCCCTAAACAGCGTTTTCATGGGGGAACAAGTCACGCAAAATTCTGAATCTCGAAATTTTGTAGTTACAACAATCCCCAGCCATCCACAGTTTCCCTTGAGTTATCCTTTTTCTCTCAACACCCAAGATCGCTGGGACCATGCGCCAAAGCGCGTGTTTCCACAGATTCCACAAGGCCTACTACAACTACTACATAGCTATACGAAAGGATTCGTTTGCCCGCAGTGAGGGAAATCAGGTTGTTCATCGTCTGGGCGAAGGCACTGTTCATCAGCCACGCAACAACCTATTCTCAACAGGTGTTCTTTTAGCTTGAACCCCGGGTAAAGTAGTACGGCATATCTTATTCCTGGAGGAACCGTGAAGTTCAGAATCTCCCGTGATGCTTTCTCTGACGCTGTGCAGTGGACCTCCCGCGCAGTACATCAGCGACCGCCAATCCCCATTCTTGGCGCAGTTCATTTGATTGCTGGGGATGGCGAACTTGAGTTGTCCTCGTATGACTATGACGTCTCGGCGCGTAGCCGCGTGGAAGCTCAGGTTGACGAAGCGGGAGAGGCTCTCGTCAGCGGGCGCATGCTTGGTGACATAGCAAAAGCGCTCCCCAATGAAGATCTGACTGTCGAACTAAAAGAAGGGCATCTGTCAGTCCGTTCTCGCAGAACTTCCTATTCGCTGAACACGATGGCCCTTGAGGACTACCCCCAGCTTCCATCGCTGCCCGAATCGCAGGGAACGATAGATGCGCAGCAGTTTTCCAACGCTATAAGTCAGGTTGTCATTGCTACGTCCAAGGATGACACGCTGCCTTTGCTAACCGGCGTCAGGGTTGAAATAGAGGGGCCGAAGATTACCCTTCTGGCTACAGATCGCTACCGGCTTGCGCAAAGAGACATCCTTTGGAACCCCAAGGACATCGAGATGTCTACCCAACTTTTGGTCAAAGCGCGGACCCTGGCCGACGTTGCGCGCAACCTAACGACGGCCGGCGACGTCGATCTCCGCTTGAATGCGGATGCGGTGGGTGAACGGTCCGCGATTATTGGATTTAGCGCTGGAGAAAGAGAAGCAACTTCGGCACTGTTGGATGGCGACTACCCACCGGTCAGGAAGCTGTTCCCGGAAGAGACTCCGCTGGAATATGCTTGTAACAGGGCAGAACTGTTAGAAGCTGTGAAGCGCGTGTCGCTCGTTGTAGAGCGCAAAACGCCAGTTCACTTGACGTTTGCAGACGGGGAACTCCAGTTGGAGGCCGGTCAGGCTGAGAGCGCACAAGCAAGAGAATTCGTTTCGCTTGTCTCTGAGGCGGAGGAACTGAAGACCGCGTTTAATCCGGCATTCCTCCAAGATGGTCTAGCGGCCTTGGATACAGAGTTTGTGCGGTTCGGATTTGTCCATGCGACAAAGGCTGCGGTGATGATGGGTCAGCCGGAGGAGGATGGGCCGGCGGATGATTCCTTCAAGTATCTCTTGATGCCCATTCGCTTTGGCATGTGACTTTGTGGGTTTCGAATCTTGCACTGACTGATTACCGCTCCTACAGGGAGGCTCTAGTAGAGTTCCCTGCTGGCGTTGTTGTGCTCCAAGGGGCAAACGGGCGTGGCAAAACAAACCTGGTTGAAGCCATCGCCTATTTGTCGACTTTCTCCTCCCACCGTTCACACTCCTCGAAGAATTTGGTGAGAATACCCAAGGGCAAGGAGACGCAACCAGGCGGGGCGGTCGTGAGGACCCGGGCGAACACAGAGGGGCGTTCCCATCTGCTGGAACTTGAAATCGCACGGGGCCGCGCCAACAGGGCCCGGTTGAACCGTTCCAAGGTTTCCCCGCGGGACATATTGGGGATTATTCGGGTTGTGGTGTTCGCGCCGGAAGACCTCGAACTTCTAAGAGGCGGCCCTGAGGGGCGGAGGACGTTTGTGGACGAGGTGGTCCTGAAATTGAAGCCTCACCACCTGAGCGTCCTCCAAGAATTCGGGAAGGTTAGTAGACAAAGAGCAGCTCACCTCAAAGAAATGGGTGGAAGGTATCGGCACCGACCCCCGGACCCCTATGACGATTTCGGATCTGGAGGATCCGCAGCCGCCAGCATGACGGAAATCTGGGATGAGCAACTCGCATTCCTGAGCGCAACCATTATGGTTCACCGTTTAGCGGTGATCGAGGCGATGCACCCGCTGGTCCAAGACTCTTACAACGCTTTGACTGGAGCGGACAGGAAAGCCGAGATTGAGTATGTGTCTGACCTTGGGAACGTGCCTGATCTGGGTGATTTTAGGGTTGTAGCAGGACGCTTTGAAGGTGACCCAGCTCCCGCTATTGATGAGGCGCGCAGACTCTACCTGGAACAGATGATCGAACGCCGTGAGCAGGAAAAAGCGAGGGGAATAAACCTTTCTGGGAGCCACAGAGATGACATTTTGGTGTCACTGGACGGCCTGCCGGTGCGGGGATTTGCTAGTCACGGGGAGATTTGGTCTTCGGCTCTGATGCTGCGGCTTTCGGAGATGGAACTCTTGAGGCTGGACGGGGACTACCCGGTTCTGGTTTTGGATGACGTTTTCGCTGAGCTAGACGAATCGAGGCGCGAGGGCCTGCTTGCTTGCATCGACCCTGTAGAGCAGGTGTTCGTTACTGTTGCTGTTGAAAACGACTTGCCAGAGGGGATTGAGGCTTCAGTTTTTGATGTTGTTAGGGACCAGGATGGTTGGAGTCTGATTATCCCGGTTTCACCCTCGCAAACCGCTTCGGAAGCAAACATCCAGAAAGAAGTGGAGGAGGGGTGAGCGAGCAGGGAGGGCCACAGGGGTCCTCGGACACAAACCCTGACGTGCACAAACAGGTCTTGTCGGACATGTTCGACAGGTACCGCAGAATGGGCCGTGGAGTCCCACGGAAAAAACGGGTTGGCGGCAGCCCTAGGGGTAGGAAGCACCGCGACGCTCGCGAGGAATTCGAAGTTGAGGAGAGCGCGCCGGAAACCTCGGACCTTGCGGAGGAACGAAACGCGGAAGGATGGTCCGCACTTGACGGAGAGTTTGGGAACGGCTCGGGTGTCTGGCGTCCCCCGCCGGGAATACACCGTTCGCGTTCGGGCACTGGGCCCTCGGGAAATGATCCCAGGGGCATCGGGACGATTCTGAACGTCGAAAGGAATAGACGCGGATGGAATCGTTCAATCTCTGTAGGCACCATTATCGGTCAATGGGATCTGATTGTTGGGAACGTTGTCGCGCAACACTGCCCGGTGGAGAGTTTCGAAGAAGGGCGTCTGGTAGTTCAGGCGGATTCGACTGCCTGGGCTCAACAGCTAAGGCTCCTTTTGCCGCAGGTTCAGAAACGAATTGATGAAGAAGTGGGTCAAGGGGTTGTGGAACAGGTCATTGTTATGGCACCCAAAGCTCCGAGTTGGAAAAAGGGGCCCAGGAGCGTGCCTGGACGCGGTCCACGCGACACGTACGGTTAGCGGGGATTATGGCGGTTTTCCACAGGTAAGTCCTGTGGGATTGTACGCCGCTCATACAGTTGGTACACATTTTGAGTCGGCCAGAATTTGGTAGACTTTGTCTGTTAGTTAAGGTTCTAAACCTCAATAATTACCGAGGTTGGACCGGAAGTGTTTGCATGTGATTTTGGCGGGTGCGGCACCGCTTTGAGAGGCCCACGCAATTCAACCTCCAGATGAGCTTGTAAGCACGCGAACAGTGAGTGTTCGACAAGTCCTAAGGGGTTTGTCGGATGCGGACAGGGAGCGGCTTGTGACGGACTCCGTCAAAGACGAATCACATCCAAACGTCGGTTTGGAAGGTCATTACGATGAGGGCGACATTACAGTCCTGGAAGGATTGGATGCGGTTCGCAAGCGCCCCGGCATGTACATCGGGTCTACCGGTGAACGCGGCCTTCATCATTTGGTCTACGAAGTCGTCGATAATGCCGTTGATGAAGCACTGGCCGGGTATTGCGATGAGATAGAAATCAAAATCCTGGCGGATGGCGGTTTGCAGGTAACCGATAATGGCCGCGGCATCCCAGTGGGTATCCACCCCACAGAAGGACGCCCAACCGTTGAAGTGGTGATGACCATCCTTCACGCCGGAGGCAAATTCGGGGGTGGAGGTTACGCGGTTTCCGGTGGCCTGCACGGTGTTGGCATTTCGGTTGTGAACGCGCTTTCACGCCGGGTGGAGACGGAAGTTTGCAGAGAGGGGCACCGGTGGGCGTTGTCATTCGCCAACGGGGGCCATTCGATTTCGGAGCTGCGTCAGATTGAAGAAACTGACCAGACCGGCACGAAGCAAACCTTCTGGCCAGATCCGGAGATCTTCGAAACCGTTGACTTTGATTTTGAGACTCTGCGTCAACGTTTTCAGCAAATGGCTTTCCTGAATAAAGGTTTGAAGCTGACGCTGATTGATGAGCGCGCCCAGTCCTCGGAGGCCGGCGATGAAATCACCGGTGGGGGACCGGAAGATGAGCCGGAAGAAGCGACCCGCCATGTGTCCTACAAATATGAGCGCGGTCTTTCCGATTACGTGGAGTATCTAGACACCACAAAGCGGACCACTCCGATCAATGAAGAGATCATTGACCTGGATGCCGAGAATGACGAAGGCACCATGAGTATGGAAGTGGCGATGCGCTGGACCACCTCGTACTCAGAAACGATTTACACGTACGCGAACACGATCAACACCACCGAAGGTGGGATGCACGAAGAAGGTTTCCGTGCTGCGTTGACCACCATCGTCAATAAGTACGGACGCGACAAGTCAATCCTGCGTGACAAGGATGAAAACCTGTCGGGTGACGACATCCGGGAAGGCCTCACAGCCGTCCTCTCCGTGAAGCTCACTGAGCCGCAGTTTGAGGGACAAACCAAAACGAAACTGGGTAACACCGAAGCCCGCACATTCGTTCAGCAACAGATGTACGCGTTGTTGGGCGACTGGTTCGATGCGCACCCGAACGAAGCCAAAGCCATCGTGCTCAAAGGCCAGGCGGCGCAGCAGGCGAGGATTGCGGCGCGGAAGGCTCGGGAAGCAACCAGACGGAAGACCGCGCTTGACTCAGTGTCACTGCCCTCCAAGCTGCATGACTGTTCTTCACGTGACCCCAGGGTCAGCGAACTGTTCATTGTTGAGGGTGACTCCGCCGGTGGTTCGGCAGTCCTCGGACGTAACCCCGAAACCCAGGCGATCCTTCCCCTGCGTGGGAAGATCCTGAACGTTGAGAAGGCAAGGTTAGATCGCGCCCTCTCCTCGGACACCATCCAGGCTTTGATAGGCGCGTTGGGAACGGGGATTGGAGAAGAAGTCGACCTTGAGAAGTTGCGCTATTGGAAGATCATTTTGATGGCGGACGCGGATGTCGATGGGCAACACATCGCCACCTTGCTAATGACGTTCTTCTTCCGTTATATGAAGCCGCTGGTGGAACGTGGTCACGTTTATTTGGCGACCCCACCGCTCTACCGGATCAAGTGGACGAATGCGCCGCACCAGTATGTTTACTCGGACGCGCAACGCGACGAGTATTTGGAAGAGGGCCTGGAGAAGGGCTGGCGACTTCCAAAAACCAGCGCGATTCAGCGTTACAAAGGGCTTGGAGAGATGAACTACTCCGAGCTATGGGAAACCACCATGGATCCCGAAACTCGCCTGCTGAAGCAGGTCGAGGTGGGGGAGGCAGCCGCCGCAGATGAAGTGTTTGCCGTCCTCATGGGCGACGACGTTGAATCACGACGTAACTTCATTCAGCGCAACGCGCATGATGTCCGATTTATTGACGCCTGACGGCAGCCAAGGAGTATTTCACAGTGAGTGACCAGACTGAGGCTGGCGGAGTTAACGAAGAAGACTTCAAGGCCGAGGAGATCGCTGAAGCCATTGTCGCTGGAGCGAACATTGACGAAGCGGTTGTTGAAGTGGATGAGCCCCCCGCAGTTGATGCGGGCGGCGACCAATCCGGAGATGATGCAGGGGTTCCCGAAGCCGTTGTGGGCAGGATTGACCCGGTAAACCTCGAAAAGGAAATGCAGCGGTCATATTTGGACTACGCGATGAGTGTCATCGTGGGCCGCGCACTGCCGGATGTGCGTGACGGTTTGAAGCCTGTTCACCGTCGCATCCTGTACACGATGTATGACGGCGGATACCGCCCAAATGCGGGCTTCTACAAGTGCATGCGCGTGGTTGGGGACGTCATGTCCCACTTCCACCCGCACGGCGATGCTTCTGTCTACGACGCCCTGGTGCGTTTGGTTCAGCCGTGGTCGATGAGGTACCCGCTGGCTTTGGGGCAGGGAAACTTTGGTTCTCCCGGTAACCTGGGGGCCGCGGCTCCGCGTTACACGGAGACGAAAATGGCGCCCCTGGCCATGGAGATGGTGCGGGATATTGACGAGGCAACCGTTGATTTCCAGGACAACTACGACGGCCGAAACCAAGAACCAACCGTTTTGCCGGCCCGCTTCCCGAACCTTTTAGTAAATGGGTCCGAGGGCATTGCGGTAGGCATGGCCACCCGCATCCCCCCGCACAACCTGCGGGAAGTCTCCGCGGGTGTGCAGTGGTATTTGGATAACCCGGACGCTACGCGAGAAGAGCTGCTTGAGGCTCTGCTGGGAATCATCAAGGGTCCTGACTTCCCCTCTGGCGCTAACATTCTTGGCCGCAAAGGCATTGAGGATGCATACAGGACGGGCCGTGGCTCCATCGTTCAACGCGCGATTGTTGACATTGAGGAGTTGCACGGGCGCACCTGCCTGGTTGTGAAGGCACTGCCGTACCAGGTCAACCCGGACACTCTTTCCGCAAAGATTGCGGAACTGACGCGTAATGGTGAATTGCAGGGGATAGCGGATATCCGCGACGAAACCTCTGGTCACGTGGGCCAACGACTGGTGATTGTCCTGAAGAGGGACGCTATTCCGAATGTTGTCTTGAACCACCTTTACAAGCGCACTTCCATGCAGGAGTCATTCCCTGCAAACATGTTGGCGTTGGTTGACGGGGTTCCTCGTACCCTCAGTCTTGATGGGTTTGTGCACTACTGGGTGAAGCACCAACTGGACGTTATTGTGCGGCGAACCCAGTTCCGTTTGGCGAAAGCGCGCGAACGTCTCCACATTCTTGAGGGATACCTGCGCGCCCTGGACATGCTGGATGAGGTCATCGCGCTGATCCGGCGTTCCCCCACGGCGGAGGATGCCCGAAATGGCCTCGTTACTCTGTTGAAGATTGACGAGGTGCAGGCGGATGCGATTCTTTCCCTGCAACTCCGCCGGTTGGCGGCCCTTGAGCGGCAGAAGATTCTTGATGAGCACGCGCAGATCACTGCTCGGGTCAATGATCTGCAGGACATCCTGGGGGACCCAACCCGTCAACGGGTAATCATTGGCGAGGAATTGGCCGGGATTGTGGAGAAGTTCGGCGACGACAGGATGGCTGAGATCGTCCCGTATGGCCCCGAAATCTCGATGGAGTCGCTGGTGCCCGAGGAGGATGTGGTTGTAACCATCTCCCGCGAAGGGTTTGCGAAGCGCACCAAAGTTGATCTCTACCGCGCGCAAAAGCGTGGAGGCAAAGGGGTTCGGGGTGCCAGCCTGCGATCCGATGATGAGGTCGCACAGTTCCTGGTTGTCAACACTCACGACTGGTTACTGTTCTTCACAAATATGGGCCAGGTGTACAGGACGAAGGCGTATGAGTTGCCCGAGGGTGGCCGTGATGGCCGTGGCGGTCACGTCGCCAATCAACTGGCGTTCCGACCGGGCGAGCAGATAGCGGGTGTCCTCCCGATCTCCGATTATGACGAAGGTAAGTACTTGGTCTTGGCTACTCGCCGCGGATTGGTGAAGAAGACAGAACTGAAACTCTACGATTCGCCGCGGTCTGCGGGAATCATCGCAGTGAACCTTCGTGAGGACGAGGACGGTAAGCCTGACGAATTGGTTTCCGCACGGATCGTGAACCCCGGCGATGATCTGATTCTTGTGTCCCGCTTGGGGCAGTCACTTCGGTTCCACGCATCGAATGACGCTTTGAGGCCGTTGGCGCGGACAACCTCGGGAGTTCGTGGGATGCGTTTCCGTGGTGACGACGAGTTGCTTGCGATGGAAGTCGTCGACCCCGAAGACGATCTGCTTGTGGTGACGGAAGGCGGATACGCCAAGCGCACCCCGCTTTCCGAATACAGGGTTCAAGGTCGCGGTGGCCTGGGAGTGAAGGTCGCGGATCTGGACCCCGAAAGGGGAGCGCTGGTCGGGGCGCTGGTAACCGATCCGGATGAAGAAATCATGGCCGTGATGGAAAGCGGAAAAGTGATTCGGGTCAGTGTTGCCGACGTTCGACCCACTGGACGCGCCACAAAGGGTGTAATTCTCACAAGAACCGATGAGGACGACAAGGTCTTGGCTATAACGCGGACCGGCGATCCTCAGGTAGGCTCTGACCAGAATGGTTCCGACGAGGAGAACTCGGATGACTGATCAAACTGCACGCCACGCGTCAGATGGAAGTAAAGCTCAAGTTGGCCTTGGGGAAACTGGTGCAGAGGCGTCGGGAAAATACTCGCTAGAAGACGTCCCGCAGTACTCCGAGGCGGAGGAAACGGTCACGTACGAAACTGACGGGTACGGCTACCCGACAGAGCAGTACACGACTGAGCAGGTGTTCCAAGAACAGATCTACATGGATGAGCCGCGCCGGGTTGAACTGACGGTGGCTCGGATTGATCCGTGGTCGGCGTTGAAGCTGGGTTTCCTCGTATCCATTGCGCTTGGAATCGCCACGGTGGTTGCCGTTGTTCTCCTGTGGTTCGTGCTGGATGGAATGAACGTGTTCGGTTCTGTTGAGACGTTCTTGATTGAACTGAACGCTGAGCGGTTCCTGGCCCTCATGGATTACGTGCGGCTGCCCCGGGTTGTGTCGTACGCAACCATGTTGGGGGTCGCCAACGTTGTGATCTTCACTGCTCTGTCCGCGCTTATTGCACTGTTGTATAACCTGATTGCTGCGTTGGTTGGCGGTATTCGGGTTTCTTTGATGGACGAGTGAAATTTCACGCTCTTCTGAGCCTCTGAGGGTTTGTGGATTCAGGGGAAACTCAGGTAGGGTTTTTCATTGTTGTAGGGCCTATAGCTCAGTTGGTTAGAGCGCAGTCCTGATAAGACTGAGGTCGATGGTTCGAGTCCATCTAGGCCCACTACCAGCATCAAACAGGACGGGTGGCATGG